>JAIVZN010000099.1:0-7443 GCA_048634875.1 Deltaproteobacteria bacterium
AATATCTATATCACTTGTGGGTGCTCTTTCACCTCTGACAACTGAACCAAATAGTCCTGCATGAGTTATTTCATACTTGTGTAATACAGGAAGGATTCTTTCTTTAATTTTTTCTATTTCTTTTACTGTTTCTGTATTCATTTAAATTATATCTCCCTTAAAAATGTAATAATTTGACTTGATATCTATATTCCCCTCTTTGAAAAAGAGGAGTTAGGGGAAATTTGCTTTTTAGAAAAGGATATCACAAATTGTGAGATCCTCATAATTTCTTCTATAGTTATAAATCCCTTTTTATTTTTCATTGCACAAGTTAGAGATTGCTTCTCTCCTTTCAGTCGCTCGCAATGACATCTTCACATTTTGGATTGTCATTTTGATTTTTAATTTTTGCATTATTATCAAAATCTCATACTAAAATACCCATTTAAACAATTATCGCCATAATCATCTTTTGGCTCCCATGAAGGATCCGCATACTTAGTTGTCTTATAATTTACGCTGAAACCAAAATCAGTCTCCAGCCGGAAATTAAGATCTATCTCAAGCGAATGAGTTGTATACTTACTATCCGTTGACTTATGGTGAATATTGTCTTCTCTGAAAATTACTTTTGGAGTAAGAGGTTGCCTGAGTCCGGGAGTCACCGGATATATTATACCGTACTGAAAACTTACAATTATACTTTCAACACTTTCATCTATAATTTTGTATTTATCTCTCTTTAATTCTCTGTTTATTTTAAACTCCATATCCCTTGAACCAATATATCCCACTCCATAATTAAAAACATTTCTATAGTAATCCTTATTGGATTTTCTTTTAACATCATCCCAGTATAAATTTAAGTTATAATTCTTATACCATTGCTTCAACTGTAAATTATATCCTGTGAGGTCAGCATGGACATCTTCAAATATAAAGGGTTCCTGACGGTATTCAGGCTTAAAATCTGTTCCTATATCCCTGTAAGATAAAACAAATTTTGTGCCCGGACCAATTCCATCAAAAAATAATTTTGTTTCGTACATTGTATCATCAACTGTTTTTGAAGACACCTTATGACTATATGCAGGCCACTGGGGATTAGAATAATCTGCTTCTGCTTTCTTTTTATAACTGCAATATCCATAACTTAATTCACAGTTTATTTTGTAATTAAAAAACCTGAAAAGTGTATTCACAAGATATGAATATTCAGAACTTACCGGCTTTATAAGGCGATTTCCTTTATCCTGTAAAGTGCCGGTACCTAAATCTGCTGTTTTATAATCATACAACCCTACCAGCTTTAACCTGTGTTCTTCTATATAAAATAAACTTCTATTTCCAATAGAAAAGGAATTAAATGGTCTTTTAATTAAAAAAGTATCATGTGTAAAATAGTCTTTTGAACCTTTTACAGAAATACCTTTCCAGCCCCAGAATGGGGAAATAATATAAGGAGAATAACCAATCCATATATTTCCAAGAGTTATTTTATTTAACAGCGGATTTAATCTTTCTACCTTAAGCTGAACTGTGTTTAGTGTAATAGATGCAGTTGACTTGTGAAACTCTGTAAATGGATAATTATCAGTATTCTCCATATAAGCTGATTCTCCAAATTCCTGGCTGTCAAATGAGGCTGACATCCGAGCTGAAATCCTGCCTGATTGTCCTTCTAAAGTAAGGCTTTCAGAGTGAAATATCTCATTTTTTCTTTCAGGAGTATATCTGTAATTTGCGCCAATATCACCAGCTATGAAAATCTTAGCTATATCATCATCGCCTGCTTTTGTATGGCTCAACTTATGTAGTCCTAAAACTTCATTCGGGTCAGTTGTAAAGTAAAAATCATCAAAATACAGTATCCCTTTTTTATCTGTTACAATCTCATTAAGCACAATTGTCAACTCTGTAATATTTTGCCAGTTTAGTATTTTTTCAAAGACATTTAAAGGAATAACAAATCTCTTCCATTTATTTGTTACACCATCTATTATATAACTGCTTGTTTGATTTTTGGTTTTTAATTCAATTTTAAACCTGCGTGTATATCCTGCTTCTTCATTTCCCCTCACATAAAAAACTAAATACCTGTAAGGAGATAAATCAGCATTCCTTAATAAAAAATAATACCCACAAAAAGCTGTATGTGGAATTTGTGAGGCGAATCCTATTATAGAATAATCAGAATAATCTAAAATATAATAATCCGCATTACTTAAATATGTAAGCGCTGAATCAATATCATAAGCAAGTCTCAATGAACTACCCTTAATTTCAGGTTCAGATGTTGCATTACACACAATAGTTTTATCATTCGGGTTATTTATCCATGTATTATTCGCTCCACCTATATGGTTAGTTAAAATTGCATCATCAAAATTATCAAGCAATATCTTTTTACTATAAAGAAAGGAACTACTGATTAAAATACACAAACATAAAATTGAAAACTTTTTAGTCATTTGGTCGCTCTCCTACAAAATTACCAATTAACGCCTGTCAGGCGGACTTGTAGGGGTTTGATTTATCAAACCCGCATAAAACGGGCGTCATAAATGCCGCCCCTACAATTTACCTCTTTTAATTTCCATAGACAACGAGAAAAAATGAGTTAAATCTAAATAACGGTGTTTCGTCAGGGCATAATCAAACTGCAAATCACCAAAAATAAAACTCATTCCAGCAGCAAGAGTTTTATCTTTTTTATTTATATTTTTAATACCTGACCTGAAAATAAATTTATTATTGATAATATTTATTTCAAAACCAAAATTCAATTTCTCATCAACAAAATCCATAGCAGCTAATATTTTTTTTTGAGGAGCAAAACCTATCCCGATACGGAATTCAGAGTCCAATACATCTTTTGCGCCTGTATCCCAGTAAATCTTTACATCATTAATATTTTTATTAAAAATTCCAAATCTTAATTTTTCATTTAAAACATGATATTGTAATCCTGCATCCAGCCCATACCCTGAAGCATCACTCACAGAAAATACACGGAAAAATTTTAAATTTATACCTGCAGATAAATTATTTAACCCTCTACACCTACCTGCTAAAGTGAGAATATAGGTATCTTCTTTATAATTTACGAACTCTACTAAAGATGTTGCCCCGATCCTGTGCCATGAAAGACAAATATTAAAATTATGTGCTGGTACAGTAAATCCGATATATTTTTGATTTATTAGCCCTAAACTGTAAAAATCTCTGTAAGAAAATAAAAATTGTGTATTACTGATTTTAGATATACCTGCTGGATTATAGTTTATGCTGTTTACATCATCTCCTATAGCTGTAATTGCTTCACCAATACCTACTGGTTTAGCATTTAACTCAACATTATCAAATGCGCCTGAATAAGCAAATTGATAAGTTGTACACAACAAAAAAAGAAATATAAAAAATATTTTCTTATTTCCCGACATAAATATTATCTATAAACACAGCGCCTGCTTTCGGTATTGAGGTTGTATCTTCAAATACTACCACAAATTCCATCATTTCAGAAAAGTCAGAAATTCCCTTGAACTTTTCAAAAGGAATGACTTTTTCTTTCCACATATTAGTTATTCCTGAAACCATGGTTTTACCTGTCTCATTTTTACTGTTTTTCAGCTCAATTTTGAACTCCTTTGTAAAACCGGCGCTTTCATCACCCTTTACTGATAAATAAAGATTTTTATATTCGCCAAAATCGGCTTTTCTTAATTTTATCCACAAGCCGTTATAAGCCAGTCTTGGGGAATCCACATCATAAGCTAATTTTATGCCAAAACCAGTTTTCCCGATTTTATTTATGTAATCATAGGTTTCTTTACAGGTTTGAGTATCATCTTCCGGATCCTTATCCCATGCCCCTATATTAAAATTAGCGCCGGTATTAAAATCTTCTATAAGCAACTTACCTTCCAATTCAAGACTCTCTCTGCTCCAATCCATATCCGGATGTTCCTGTTCTATCACAGGATACGCTTCTTCCTTTAATTTAACTGCACTTTTGTCTATTCCCTCTATATCTTCCCTGAGCATAGCCATTTTGTTTTTTAACATGGCAACTTCTCTGCTGGAAACTTTAGCTTCTAATTTCCCGGCTATCTCTTTACTGTATTTGTTATGCATATTTTCAATATTCTTAATATTATTTTTGACGCTTTTAAATTCCAAATCCATATTTTTGTTGATTTGCTCCGTAATCTTTTTAATTTCCACATCTGTTTCTTTTTTATAGTGTTCCAGACCGCTCCTGTTATTTTTTATTTCTATTTTTATCTTTTCGCGTTCCCCACTGCTTTTTTTTGCCGAAAAAGCTATCTTGTTACCTAATAAATCTATCTTTTTACTCAGCTCTATAAACTTTTTTTCTTCCTCTTTTTCTGTTTTTTCAGCCAGTTCCTTCTGCTCTTTATTGATAGATTTTTCAAGTTCCATCATTTCATTTTTTATATTTTTAAACTCTATTGCTGTCTTTTTTTCTTCCTTCTCCAGACCGCTCCAATTATTCTCTGTTTTTTTAACCAATTCCATCTGGTTTTTATTAATAGATTTTTCAAGTTCCATCATTTCGTTTTTTATATTTTTAAACTCTAATGCGGTCATTTTTTCTTCCTTCTCCAGACTGAGGATACTGGTGTTTATCTTTTTTTCCAGTTTTTCTTTCTCTTTGCGGTTTTCATCTGTTATATCATCTATCCTGCTGTTTAATACATTCAAATTGTTGTTAATTTGCATAAACTCTGTACTGGAGACTTTACTTTTTTCCCTGCCTTTTTCTGGTATGATTTGAGCGTAAAACTTCTGTTCCAACTTTTTCATTTTTTCACTTATATTCTTTATCGCTGAATCAGTATCTTGTTCTTTACTCCTGAAACCTTCGCCGGTTTTCTTAATTTCATTTTCCAGTTTTATTTTCTCTTTGCGGTTTTCATCTGTTATAGCACCTACCTTTTTATTTAACGCAACTACTTTTTGCTCCAGTTGGGAGTAGTTTTCAGCGGACACTTTATCGTCGGCATCAGTCTTTACAAGATTTTTATGCATAATAAAAGCTTTCTCTAACTTTAAAAAACTATTTTTAATCCCGTCTATCCTGGTATCTATTTTCTTCTGGTTATTTTTAAATTTCGCTGCTAAATCTTCTTCAGCACTTTCAGAAGAATTTGCTTTCAACTCATCTATTTTCATATTAAAATCTTCCATTTTCTTTTTCAATCCTGTTATCTCATGCCAGGAAACACCAGCTTCACTGACTTCTGTCAGTCTTTTATTCTTTTCTTTTAATTGCACTATATTGGATTTAAGTTTTTTAACTTCCTCCTTTAAATATATGATTGCCTCCTGCTCGGTTCCGCTTGTTGCAGATACCTCTATCAAGAGAGGTTCAATTTCTTTTTTTACCTGCTCAATAACTTCATTAATGTCTAACTGCTGAGCAGGCCTTCCTACTCCTGCTCCAAGTTTACCCAGACTTCTCATTATTCCTTTGTTGCTCGCTAAAAGTTTATTGATTATTATAACATACTCTTTTAAAACCAGCATTATGTCTTCCCGCCTTACCACATCATCAGGCCTGAAAAGATCTCCGCCGTATTTATATACAAATGGGCCGAACAGACCTGAACTGGCGCACTTTTCTGCTGCTTCATTAACATTAGGTGTAACATCCCTGAATGCTGCGTAGGAAATATTAACAATGACAATGCATACAATAACTACAAATAATATTGTTTTACTAACCTTTTTCATAACTTAACCCTCCTTACAGCTTTTACCTGAACACTGCAACAACATGATTTATTCTGTCTGTTTTACTATCTGTCTCTGCAAATATCTGATAAAAATATAAACCGTTCTTTACAGTACTGTTTGAATTACTTTTACCTTCCCATTCTATAATATGTTCAACATTTTCTTCTTTTTCTCCAGTATCTTCTTTATAAACTACTTCTCCTGCTAAATTAAATATTTTCAATTTTACCTCTGCCTTTTGAGAAAGAATGTAAACAAATTTTACTTTATCTTCAATACCATCGCTGTTTGGAGAAAAAGGATTATTTATAACATTTAAGTTTTTTATTAATTTACCCGGTCTGTTTGCTTCATAACTGCTTTTCAGCATAGTTTCAAAATTTTTCACATATACTATACCCTGACCACTTTTATTCTTTGAGATAGTAAAATGTACGGATTTAATTCTTTCTAAATCAATTTCTTCTTCATTTCCTTCACCAGGTGTAAAGAATATAAATTCCTTCATAGGTATAGCAATATCCCTCCACAAACCGGATGTATCTGTTATACCAAAATATTTTCTCCAGAACCTTGTCTCATTTTTATCGCCAATTTTAATCTCTATATTATTTTTCGCGCCGCTGCCTTTATATTGGAACTTTAGTGTATTTACTTTAGCAAGGTTCAACCCCCAATCACGCTCAATAATAACCCAGTCGTCAATATGCACGGGAGACCTATTGAAACTGTAATTCAGTTGTATTGCCTGCTCCTCAGCGCCTTTTATATTAGATAAATTAGTAGTTGTGATTCCTTTATCCTCATCCCTTCCAAAATTCCCCCAGCCTGAAACTCCATAATCATCATCCATATTATCAACATCTGTCAGGACTCCGCCTGTATATGCGCCAGGAGCAGTAAATTTCAGAGAATCAATATAAACTTCCCCTGAATTCAAAGGGAAAGAGTAATCAAAAACAAAATTAACCTGTTTTACAGAAGTTGTTACTACTACAGGAGTAAATGAGCTTATTGGAATAGAGACCTTATCCCAGGAAGTAGAAGTACCACCTGGAAGATGATCAACTAACTCAACTTTTCTAGCAGTAGTAGTTGACGCATCTTTAATTTCTATTTTAAACTCTTTTCCTGCAGCATCACTTTTTACATAGAATTCAAGATGAGTGTATGCGCTTAAATCCCTGTAACCTTCATCACCTTCAGGAGTTATAAACATCCAGTAACCGCACCACTTAGTAAAACCATAATAACCAAGTCTTAATGCATAAATACCTTCATATGCGTCTTTAACGTAGCTTACTGTAGGATCGCTATCGTCATCATCTGACATTGGTCCTTCATTTCCTCCAACATCATTAGGCGGTGTGCCAAAATCGAAACTGCTGACATGCAGTATCTCGGCAGTATTAAATTGATAGGCTTGGATTTTATCTATTGCAACACTTCCGCTTGTTATGGAAGAAGTAGTATCAGGAGTAACTGAAAAAGCAATTCTTGCTATCTTATCTGTATCTAATATGTCACTTGTATTTGTAGTCCAGGAAGACATACTGATAAAAGGGACAATTATATCTTGCCACTCAGTAATTCCTGTAACTTTTGATATTTTTCTCACAAAAACATTCTCATTTAAGTCTTTGATTTGAAGTGTTAAATTATTTGATGCTCCAGAGCCCTTAAAACTAAAACTTATTG
>JAIVZN010000100.1:0-7340 GCA_048634875.1 Deltaproteobacteria bacterium
TTTGCCTTTGGCACATGAAACTATGTCTAAAACTAAAAAACTCCCCAGCCCCTGCACGCAGGAGCTGGGTCAAACAAGTTTTAGTTTTTAAACGCCATAGTTTCTATAAAAAGTCACAAGTCGCAAAAAATGCATCATTTAGGTCTCAATAAAGGATTTATTTACGAGTGAAAGATATACTTAGAAAAAAGCATATCAGGATGAGAGAGAATTTGAGCTGTTCTGAAAAAAAAATAGCGGATAGAGATATTTTTGAAATTTTAAAGAAACATCCGCATATAGTAAAAAACAAACACATTATGGTTTATGTATCTGTATCAGGTGAAGTGGATACACATCATATCATAAGTTATTTATTGTCGGCAGGTAAAAGAGTGTATGTCCCTGTTATAGAAGAAAATGAGATAAGAGTAGCTCAAATTGAAGATATTAATGAGCTTGTGCCTGGTAAGTTTGATATTCCTGAACCGCCTGTAAATAAAAGAATATATGCTGATTCTGCAATATTAGATGTTGTGATAGTGCCGGGTGTTTGCTTTACACCGGAAGGTTACAGGCTTGGAAGAGGCGGCGGATATTACGATAGATTTTTGAAAAAAATTTCTGGAAGCACTTTAGTGTTAGGTATATGTTACAAGGCACAGATGGAAAATGAAATTCCGCATGATGAAAAAGATGTAAAGGTTCATGAAGTTATTAGCAGATAGGAGGAAGAAATGGAAATTTTATATATTTTAGGAGGTTTAGTTGCCGGATTTATTTTTAAATCTGTAATTCTGAAGAAAACTCAGGGGAATAAAGTCGGTGAGTTAAACAAACAGATTGTAAATTTACAGAGTGAAGTAGAGAAAAAACTAAAGGCAAAAGAAATAGAAATAAAAGAGGCAAAGGATAAAATAAGGCAGGATTTTGAAAAGTCAACCTCTGATATCAGGGAAGAAATTAGCAGGAAAAAAAAGGAAATTGAGGAAAAAACAAAAAATCTTGATAAAAAAGCAGACATAATTGAAAGAAAAGAAGCTGAGATTCTCAAGAGTGAAAAAACTGTAAATGATATGACCCGGCAGCTTCAGGACAGGGAAAGTAAAGTAAATGAGATAATAGAAAGAGAGCAGTTAGAACTCCAGAAAATTTCAAGGATGTCGCCAAGAGAAGCAAGAGAACAACTTATGAAGAGAATCGGGGAAGAAGCAAAGGAAGAGGCACAGAGAAATTTCAAAATTATTGTTGAAAACGCCAAGCGTGACGCCGAGAGAGAATCAGTTGAGATCATTGCGCAGGCAATTCAAAGAAATGCATCAGAAATAACTCAGGAACTTACCATTTCAACTGTTTCAATACCCGACGAGGATATGAAAGGCCGCATAATAGGCAGGGAAGGAAGAAATATAAGAGCCATAGAGCAGGAGACAGGAGTTAATTTAATTATAGACGATACTCCGGGAGTAATAACTATATCTTCTTTTGACGGGGTGAGAAGGGAGATAGCAAAAAGGACACTTGGGTTGCTTATCAGGGATGGAAGAATTCAGCCTGCGCGAATTGAAGAAATCGCCGATAAAGTAAAAAACGAGGTTAAAGATATTGTAAAAAAAGCAGGAGAGGAAGCTGTTATGGAAGTGGGCGTGGTAGGGCTTCACGATGAATTAATAAAAATATTAGGTAAATTAAAGTACAGAACATCATATGGCCAGAATGTTTTAAATCACTCAATATCAGTTGCCCATTTGGCAGGTACAATGGCAGAAGAATTAGAAATAGATGCAAACTTTGCCCGCAGAGCTGGCTTACTGCACGATATTGGCAAAGCTGTGGATAAGGAAATAGATGGAAATCATGTTGAAATAGGCGCTAAACTTGCCAAAAAGTATGGTGAAAGCGCAAGGGTTCAGAATGTAATTTTAAGCCATCATGAGAATGTTGAAGCAGAGACTGCCGAAGCAGTACTGGTACAGGCTGCTGACACAATTTCAGCTTCAAGGCCGGGCGCAAGACGGGAACATCTTGAAAATTATATTAAACATATAGGTGATATTGAAGAAATTGCAAGAAAATTTGAAGGTATAAAAGATGCATACTGTGTTTCTGCCGGCAGGGAATTAAGGGTTATTGTTGAACCTGACAGAGTCAGTGATCTTGACTCCGCTAATATTGCAAAGATGTGCGCTAAGAAAATTGAAGAAGAATTGGAATATTCAGGAGAAATCAGAGTTACTGTAATAAGAAGTTTAAGAAATACAGAGATAGCGAAATAAGATGGAAGATGGAAGGTTGAAGAATGAATATTTTATTTATTGGAGATATAGTAGCTAAGCCGGGGCGGCAGGTTGTTAATCAACAGTTAGGTAAACTTGTTAAAGCTCACCAGATAGAATTTGTCATAGCAAATGGTGAAAATACAGCAGGCGGGCTTGGTATTACTCCTGGAGTATTGGAAGAATTACTTACCTCTGGAATAGATGTAATAACAAGTGGCAATCACATCTGGAAAAGAAAGGAAGTATCTGAAATAATTGAACACCAGAAACTTTTGAGGCCTGCGAATTACCCTGATGTTACACCCGGTAAAGGGTTTAATGTGTATAAAGTAAATAATATACAGATAGCAGTACTCAACATTCAGGGTAGAATATTTATGGACCCGATTGATTGTCCGTTTTCAATTGCAGATAAAGCTCTTGATAAATTAAAAAATGCAAATATTATAATTGTTGATTTTCACGCTGAAGCAACTTCGGAAAAAATTGCAATGGGATGGTATCTTGATGGGAAAGTAACCGCAGTAATAGGCACACACACTCATGTTCAGACATCTGACGGGAGAATTTTACCCGGGGGGACGGCATATATTTCTGATGCAGGGATGACAGGTTCAAAAAGTGGAGTTATCGGTATTAAAAAAGAAGAAATAATCAAGCATTTTTTAACCAGGATGCCTTTTAATTATAAATCCTGTAAAGGGGATAACTACCTTGAGGGAATAGTTATGGAAGTAGATGAAAAAACAGGAAGGTGCGAGAAATTAATATCAATCAGCCTGAAAACAGAAGAGTAGGCCACCCTACAAAGGGTTGCAGACAGAAGTGGTAAAATAAATGAACATATTATACGGAAAAGATTTAGCGCAAAATTTACGTAACTCAATAAAAGAAAAAATTATCAAATTAAGTGAGCACAGGCCACCATCACTTGCTGTGTTAATTGGAGGTGTTGATTCAGCAAGTATTTACTATGCTCATTTAATAGAAAGAGCTGGTGCAAAAGAAGGAATAAAAGTAATTATAGAACATATTAAAAATCCTCAAACTTTATCCTTAATTGAGACCATAAAAAGGTTAAATAATGATGAGGTAATTGATTGCATACTAATTCAACTGCCGCTTCCTGAAAATATAAATAAAGAAGAAGTTTTTAATACACTTGAGCCCCGTAAGGATGTTGATGGACAGACTCCTTTAAATCTTGGTAGGCTCGTGTCAAAACAGGATGGTACATTCCCGGCAACTGCAAGAGCGGTTATAGCATTGTTAAAAGGAAATAAAATAGAAATATCAGGCAAAAAAGCGGTTGTTATAGGAAGAAGCACTACTGTAGGTATGCCTGTGGCTTTAATGCTTATACATGAAAATGCTACTGTTACAACCTGTCATTCTAAATCCAGGCCATTAAAAGAATTTACTAGGAATGCGGATATACTTATAGTATCTGCAGGTGTCCCGAAAATTATTACTAAAGAGCATGTTAAAGAAGGTGCAATTGTAATTGATGTTGGAACAAATGAGGTAGATGGAAAAATGGTTGGTGATGTTGATTTTGATGAAGTCATAAAAATTGCTAAAATTTCCCCTGTAACGGGCGGGGTTGGTTCTTTAACTTTAGCCTGTCTCTTTGAAAATACATATGAATTATACAGAAAAAATATACACAGTAAGCCAGATAAATAATCTTTCCAAGGAAATTCTTGAAGAAAGTTTTTCTTCCATTATGGTACAGGGCGAAATATCTAATTTTAAAGTTCATACTTCAGGTCACATCTATTTTACAATAAAGGATGAAGGAGCTTGTATAGATGCAGTTATGTACAGGAGTATGAGCAGCCGTCTTGATTTTGTGCCGCAGCGCGGAACAGAAGTTATCCTTAAAGGCAAAATAAGTGTCTTTGTAAGAGCGGGGAGATACCAGATTATTGTATGGGAAATGAAAGAGAAGGGCAGAGGTGAGCTTGAAAGGAAATTCCTGCGATTAAAAGAAAAACTTCAGAAAGAAGGGCTTTTTGATAAGATACATAAAAAACAGATACCTGAAGTTCCCCGGGTAATTGGTATTGTTACATCTCCTACAGGAGCTGCTTTGAGAGATATACTCAATGTGATAGGAAGAAGATTTGCAAATGTTAAAATATTGCTTTATCCTGCAAGTGTTCAGGGTGAAAAAGCTCGAGAGGAGATTTCAAAAGGTATTGATACTTTTAATCAATTATATCCGCATATGGATGTAATGATTGTTACAAGAGGCGGCGGTTCTCTTGAAGATCTATGGCCGTTTAATGAGGAGATTGTTGCGAGATCTATATTTAGCTCAGGAATACCTGTTATATCCGCTGTTGGCCATGAGATAGATTTTTCAATATCGGATTTTGTAGCTGATAAAAGAACTCCAACTCCGTCAGCAGCAGCGGAACTTGTTATAAGTAATAAAGAAGAATTAATAAAAAAACTGCATAGCCTGACAGTTCTCTTAAAAAATTCATTAAAACATAAACTCTTATTAATAAATAACAGGCTTCATGCTGTATCTGAATCTATAGTATTTAAATATCCAATGAGGATTTTAGAACAAAAAGAGCAGGAAATAGATTATATTTCATCTCACATAGTAAAAAATTTGAAGTATTTTATTGAGATTAATACACACAAATTAGAAGGTATTTACGCTAAACTTTTAACACTTTCACCGGATGCGACTTTAAAAAGAGGATACAGCATAACATACCTGCAGGATAAGATAATTAAAGATGTTTCTAAACTGAAAAAAGGAAGTGATTTAAAAATTGTGTTTTATAAGGGTTCGGTTGAAAGTAAAGTTACAAAAATAAATGGAGATTAAAATGGTTACAGAAAATAAAAACAATTTAACTTTTGAAAATGCCTTAAAAGAGTTGGAATCTATAGCTGAAAAACTTTCTGAAGGCAATCTTCTGTTAGAAGAATCCATTGAGCTTTTTGAGAAGGGTATGAAACTGAAGAAATTCTGCGCTGAGAGATTAGAAAAGGCTGCTGAAAAGATTAAAATACTTATAGAAGATCAGGGAGAATTTAAGGAAGAGGATTTTGAAATTGAATGACTTACTTAGAGAGAAAGAATTAATAGATACAATAATAAGAAAAGAATTTGAAGAGAATATGCGGGGTGCATATCATCCGCTTTATGAAGCTATGGAGTATTCGCTCTTTTCGGGAGGTAAGCGTGTAAGGCCTGTACTTTTAAAATGGTGTGCAGAGATAGGCAGTCCGGGGAAAAGTGTATTAGACAAATCTATAACAGCAATTGAATACATACATACCTATTCCCTTATTCACGATGACTTGCCAAGTATGGATGATGACGATATGAGGAGAGGAAAACCATCTTTACACAGGAAGTTTGGTGAAGGTATGGCAATCCTTGCAGGGGACGCCTTATTAACAGAAGCGTTTTTCTTATTAGCTAAGACCGGTATAAGCTCCTTATCTGTAGAACTTGCAAGAAGTTCCGGAGTTAAAGGTATGGTAGGCGGTCAGGCTGCAGATATTAAAAGGGAACAGGATAAGGATTATATTAACAAACTTAAGACAGCAAGTCTTTTCAGGGCAGCTTCTGTAATGGGAGGTATTGTTGGTGGCGCAGGTGAGGTTTTACTTGACAAATTATCTAACTATGGTATAAATCTTGGAATGGCGTTTCAGTTAAAAGATGATTTACTTGATAAAGACTCTTCGGAACAGGTAAAAGCCCAAAGTTTTGTAAACAGCGCAAAAAATGCAATTGGTGGTATTGAAAATACAGAAAAGTTAGTAAATTTAGCTGATTTTGTTATTGCAAGGAAGTACTAAGATGATATTAGATAAGATAGATAAACCGGAAGATCTGAAAATTATAGATAAAAAACTTCTTGCGCCTTTAATAGAAGAAATAAGAGAGAAGATTATTCAGATAACTGCAAAGAACGGAGGTCATTTAGCTCCTTCTCTTGGAGTAATTGAACTGACAGTTGCCTTGCACTATGTTTTAAATACTCCTCAGGATAAAATTATATGGGATGTCGGGCACCAGGCATATACACACAAATTAATTACAGGGCGAAAAGAAAAATTTGATAAGTTGAGAACATTAGGAGGAATAAGCGGATTCCCGAATCGTTTTGAAAGTAAATATGACGCTTTTGGGACAGGTCATTCATCAACTTCCATATCAGCGGCGCTCGGTATAGCAAGCGCGAGAGATTTAAAAGGGGAGAACTACAGGGTTGTTGCAGTGATAGGAGATGGCGCTCTTACAGGTGGCCTTGCCTATGAAGGATTAAATAATGCAGGCCATCTTAAAAAAAATATACTTGTTATATTAAATGATAATGAGATGTTTATTTCTAAGAAAGTCGGGGCAATGGGAGAATACCTTACCAGGGTACTTACTTTTGAGCCTATTTATAAAATTGAAGAGAAAGTAAAAAATATTCTCAAAAAGCATCAGCCCTGGGGTGAAGAGATAATCCGTTTTCTCAGAAGGGCAAAAACTGTACTTACGCCCGGTATGCTTTTTGAAGAATTTGGATTTGATTATTATGGCCCTGTAGATGGCCATGCTTTGGACGGATTAATAGATATACTGAACAAGGTTAAAGATATGAAAGGTCCCGTACTGCTGCATGTGATAACAAAAAAAGGCAAGGGCTATAAACCTGCGGAAGATAACCCTGAGCTTTTTCATGGTACATCTCCATTTGATATTGAAAGCGGCAAACCAATTCAAAAAGGCGTCTACAGGATGAAGTATCAGGATGTATTTGAGGATACAATTGTTGAACTTGCCGGGTTAGATAAAAAGATTGTAGCTATAACCGCAGCAATGGCAAGCGGTACAGGTTTAAGTAAGTTTAGAGAACAATTTCCTGAAAGATTTTTTGATGTCGGTATAGCCGAGCAGCATGCGCTGACTTTTGCAGCAGGTCTTGCTACAGAGGGTTTTAAGCCTGTTTGTGCTATTTATTCAACATTTCTTCAAAGGGCATATGATCAAATAATACATGATATAGCACTTCAGGAGCTTCCGGTGATACTTGCTATAGACAGGGCCGGTTTAGT
>JAIVZN010000101.1:0-7215 GCA_048634875.1 Deltaproteobacteria bacterium
GCTGCTGACATTGCTTTATAGTAATCTTCTCCCAGTTCAGATGTTATTGGAGCATTTATTAATTCCCTGTCTGGCAAATCTTTGAACCCATACTTATTTTCCATCTTTCTTATGTAATCAGAGGCAACCTGATGCCCTAAACCCCTGCTTCCGCAATGGATCATAACAGTGACATTTTCTTTATTGCTGATGCCAAAAGTTTCTGCTGTTTTTTCATCAAATATTTGATCTATTTTTTGTATTTCAAGAAAATGGTTTCCTGATCCTAAACTGCCTAACTGCGGCAGTCCCCTTGAGATTGCTTTATCTGACACTTTACTGGAATCTGAATCCATCTTTCCATTTTCCTCTGTTTTTTCATAATCATCTTACAAAGAGAGTGGACAATATTATGAATAATTTAGAAAAAAGTATAATCATGTTAATTAATTTTTTAACCAGAGAGGCGCCGGGTGAATAATTTAAAAGAATTTTCGCTTCGTAGAGCAAGAAAAAAACCAGAGTTGAACATTGCTCCTTTAGTGGATATGGTCTTTTTATTATTAATTTTCTTTTTAGTTTCAACAACCTTTTCTCGTGAAACCGGGGTTGATGTGCGTAAACCAAAAGCAAAAACTGCATCTTATCTTTCAAGAGAGAGCATTTTGGTTGCTGTAACCAGAGAAGGAACAATTCATATTAATAATCGCAGAGTGGACATGGAAACACTGTATAGAATAATAAAAGATGCCTTAGAAAAAAGACCCGACAGTCCAGTGATTATTATTGCTGACAAGCACTCCTTAACAGGCAGGATAATTGAAGTAATGGATGAATGTAAATTAGCAGGAGTCCAAAGTTTGTCTTTGGCAACATTAAAAGAAGAAAAATGATGCAGATTTCCAGATTTCAAAGTATTGGATTTTCTATTTTGATTAATTTTATTATTTTTTCTTTTTTACCGCTTCTGCACCACTTTTTTCACAAGCCACCTTCAGAAATCAAATCAATTCAAATTGATTTAATTAAGCCAAAAATAGAAAAAACAAACAAGAAAAAGAAACCAATCCCAAAAGAGACAAAAAAATTAATAAAGCCAAAAGCAACACTTAGACAGAACTTGAGACAAAGAATTACTTTTGAACTTGACCCTGATATATTTGCCAGTGAAGTTGATTTAATTGCTCCTTTTGTGACTTATGATTTAAGTGAGGTAGACCAGCTTCCGATGTTAATGGAATATATAAAACCTGATTATCCCGAAGAAGCTATAAATAAAGAAATTGAAGGAGTGGCAATATTAAAAATTCTTATTGACCAGGAAGGGAAAGTAGCAATGGCAAAAGTCTTAAATAATGGAGGATTTTATGAATTTGGCAGCGCAGCATCAAGAGCAGTAAAAAAATGGCGATATAAGCCGGCAAAAATTATGGGTATGCCGGTAGCAGTCTGGTGTATTCAATCTGTTCGTTTTGAAATAGGAAAGTGAGCCGAGGTTGAATCTCAATGGAGGTTAAAATGGGCAAGGTAATTTCAATAGTGGATATGAATAATAGCGAAACAGGAAAAATTGTAAGATTAGATGGCGGGTATGGTATAATGAGTAAACTGGAAAACATGGGAATAAAAATAGGCTCCGAGATAAAGAAAGTCAGCCAGCAATTTATGAATGGTCCTGTAGTAATTTCATATGGAAATACCAGGGTTGCAGTGGGTCGTGGTATGGCTCAGAGGATAATGGTTGAAGTAGAGATGAAGAAGTGAACGCTGACATAAGTCAGGATGAGTGAACGACTGAATGGTATAGACATGTAAGGGCAACCCTTTTCAGGGTTGCAGTAAAAAAAAGGCAAGCACTATGAAAAAAATACTTTTAATGGGTAACCCAAATGTAGGCAAAAGTGCGGTATTTTCAAGACTTACAGGAGCAAGGGTAATTGTGTCTAATTATCATGGAACAACAGTAGAATTTACTGAAGGAGTTATGCACATAGACCATAAGGATGTTAAAGTGATAGATGTCCCCGGTACTTATGCATTGAAGCCAACCAATAAAGCTGAAGAAGTTGCTGTTGAGATGCTTGAAGAATCTTTTAAGGGTGAGGATAAAAACAATGCTGTAGTTATAAACATTATGGACGCAACCAACTTAGAAAGAAGTTTAAATCTTGCTCTCCAGTTAGTTAAAAGAAAATTTCCTTTAGTTCTGGCACTGAATTTCTGGGATGAAGCAAAACACACCGGTATAAGTATTGACATAGAAAAATTAGAAAAAATACTTAATGTCCCTTGTGTGCCTACAGTTGCAGTAACCGGCGAAGGAATTAAAGAGATGGTGGACAGGACAAAAGAAGCAAAAGTAAGCGACTTTGAATATGAAGAAGAAGAAAGATGGCACAAGATAGGCGATATTGTACAGGAAACGCAAAAAATATCTCACCATCATCATACATTTTTAGAGAAACTTGCTGATGTATCAATCTCACCATTCGGAGGAATTCCAATAGCTCTTGGAATAGCTTATGCCAGTTTTGGGATTATAAGATTTATCGGTGAATGGCTTATCGGCAATGTCAGTGAACCGATCTTTGAAAAATTATGGGCGCCTTTAATGCTTAAAGTTTCAGGATTATTAGGTTCAGAAGGTATAATACATGATATTATAATCGGCAGATTAGTAGAAGGCGGGATAGACTTCGGTGAATCTTTTGGTATCCTGACAACAGGTCTTTTTGTCCCTCTTGGCGCGGTTTTGCCTTATGTATTTTCATTTTATCTTGTGCTTTCCCTGTTGGAGGATTTTGGCTATCTTCCACGGTTAGCTGTCTTAGTGGACAATATCATGCACAAGATAGGCCTGCATGGTTATGGTATTATCCCTATGTTTCTTGGAATAGGATGCAATGTCCCCGGCGCATTATCAGCAAGGATTATGGAAACAAGAAGGGAAAGGTTTCTTGCTGCAACAATTATGGCAATTGCTGTTCCATGTATGGCGCAGATTGCCATGATAGCCGGATTGTTAGGCAAAGAAGGCGCAAAAGGATTCTTTCCTGTATTCGGAACTTTATTTTTTGTCTGGATAACATTAGGCTTATTCCTGAATAAAATTTTAAAGGGCCATGCTCCTGAGTTATTCGTAGAAATTCCTCCGTATCGTATTCCATACTGGGGCGCGCTTTTGAAAAAAGTATGGATGAGGATTGTCTGGTTTATAAAAGAAGCTGTTCCATGGGTACTTTTTGGCGTATTTCTGATAAATATTCTTTATACACTCGGCATAATTGAATTTATCGGAAATTTTGTTCAACCGGTAGTTTCAGGTATTCTCGGATTACCTAAAGGGGCAGTTGCTGCGCTGGTAATTGGTTTTTTGCGTAAAGATCTTGCCGTAGGCATGCTTATCCCTTTACATATGCCATTAAAACAACTGATTATAGCAAGTGTAGTTCTGACTATGTATTTCCCATGTGCTGCCACTTTTGCGGTTTTGATAAAAGAATTCGGAATAAAAGATATGCTCAAAGCAACTTTAATAATGATTTGTTCAACCCTGATTGTAGGAGGACTGCTTAATCTTATTTTATAATGAACAATTTTATTTGAAAAAGAATTCTAATTAAAGTAGAATTAAATCACAAAAGAAATAAGGAGGATAAAAAAATGAGAAAAGTAATTACTGTAAGGTTTAGGAAAATGAGAATTAATATATTTTGCTGGTTTATGATTTTGTTTTTTGTTCTTCCTGTTTGTTCTATGGCAGAGAAGATGACAGCAGGGAAAGTCATCCGGAACTATACAGCAAGCTATGAAAAGCAAATGAAAGGCGTAAAAGACATTACTATAGTCACTGACAGAGATATAATTTACAAAAAATGGATAACTGTCAATGGGAAAACTATATGCAAAACCAGACATGAAGTGGAGCTAATGGGCAAAAAGATTATCACTATTTATGACGGCGTGTATCAATGGCAACAAAACCCTATGCTGAATAAAGTAACAAAAGAAAAATTTGACTATAATCCCTATCAGATGATAGAAAATCTAAAAAATATTCCGGCTAAATATGAAGGAACTGAAAAGATAGACGGGAATGAAACCCATATCCTCAAAGTAGACGATATTACCAAACTAATAAGTTCTTTTAAACAGCCGAATACGGAGGGAACTGCATCTAACGGCAGGTTCTGGATAGACGCAAAAGATTGGGTTATAAAAAAGATTGAAATGTATATAAAGGATATAAACGAAAAACCCGGAAAAGTTACTATCAAAATGAAAGACTTCCGCAAGGTCCACGGCATACTCATTCCTTACTGTACTGTCGCCATTATAGGTACAGAGACCATGAAAGTATCTCTTGAACAAGAACAAGAATTGCGAAATGGGTTGGCGGAAATGCAGAAACAGTTTGAAGCAATGCCTCCGGACCAGCGGGAGATTGCCGAGAGAATGATGATGCCACAAATGGAAATGATGCAAAAGTCTCTTGGTAAAGATGGTCTCGTTATCGAAACCAGGACCAAAAAAGTAGAAGTAAACACGGGGCTTTCAAATGACCTGTTTGACGGAAGTAAGTTAAAATAAGTATTAACTAATTAGAGTCTTTCACTATTCTAAAGCAACGCTGGCGCGGGCAGCTTTTATCCCGTCTACTGCAGAAGACATTATCCCACCTGCGTAGCCTGAGCCTTCTCCTGCCGGGTAAAGATTTTTTATGTTTGATTCGTATTTTTTGTTGCGCATTATGCGTACAGGAGATGATGTGTGTGTTTCTATTCCGGTAAGGATTGCCTCATCCATCATAAAGCCTTTAATTTTCTTAGAAAAATTTTTTATAGCTTCCCGTATTGCTGCAGAAATAAATTCCGGCAGTAACGCATTTATGTCCGTTAATCTAAAACCAATAATATATGTGGGAATTACATTTCCTAATGAACTAGACGGTTTTTCTGCTATAAAATCTTTTACAAGCTGTACCGGAGCGTAATAATTGGAGCCGCCGGCCTCAAAAGCAGCTTTTTCCAGTTTTCTCTGATACTGGATCCCTGCAAGTGGATGATTGCTTTCTAAATCGCCGGCGCCCACTGGAACTATTATAGCGCTGTTTGAATTTGCAGCTTTTCTACTGTACTCACTCATGCCGTTTGTAGCCACGGTACAAGGTTCAGAACTTGAAGGTATTACATAACCTCCGGGGCACATGCAGAATGAGTAAGCTGACCTGTAATTTGGAGAGTGATTTACAAGTCTGTAATCCGCAGCTCCCAGTTTGGGATGCCCTGCATATTTTTTGTACTGTGCAGCGTTAATTATCTTCCGAGGGTGTTCAATCCTTACGCCTATAGCGAAATTTTTCCGGACAATTTCAACTCCCTTATTATACAACATTTCAAATGTATCCCTGGCGCAGTTTCCTATTGCAAGTATAACCCTATCACATTCAATAGTCTCCTTATCGGTTATTACCGCGCATATCTTCCCGTCATTTATACCCATATCGCTCAGTTTCGCATTAAATTTGAATATTCCTCCCTTATCGGTTATTTTTGAACACATATTTCTTACTATTTTTTGCAGATGATCGGTCCCAATGTGAGGCTTATTGGAATATAGTATTTCCTGAGGAGCTCCAAACGATACAAATTCCTCAAGCACATTCCTGCACAATTCGTCATTTATGCCGCTTGTAAGTTTGCCATCCGAGAATGTTCCCGCACCACCCAGTCCGAAATGGACATTTGATTCAGGGTTAAATCCGCCGCTTTTCCAAAAACTATTCACATCTTTTTTTCTCTCTGTTATATTATTGCCTCTTTCAAGAATTACAGGCTTATATCCCATGTATATGTAATGCAATGCTGCGAATAAGCCAGCAGGACCCGCACCTACTATCACCGGATTATTTCTTAGTTTTTGCGTATTCCTTTTCGGCAAAGGAGATTTAGCAACAGGCGTTTTATATACGGTCTTTTTGCCGGCAAGTTTTAAAACCGACAGTTCGTCTTTTACATCTACATTAAGCGAATAGGTAAAATAAATTTCGGATTTACGCGCATCAATTGACTTTTTAACAATCTGAACCGTTATAATGTCATCTACAGGTATATTTAACTTCTCTGAGATTTTGTTTTTCAATAAAGATTCTTCTTCATCAAGATGTAATTTAATTTCTGTTATTCTTATCATTTTACAGGATAATCCCGCAGAAACTGGATAACGGCCTGGGGTAGGAAAACGGGTAGGGGCAGCACTCTAAGCACGCTATGTGCGCTGAACGCAGGGGGCGGGGTATCATCTGCCGGCAATTACTGAACCAAGCTCGAACCGTATTCGTAAATAAATTTACTTCTGAAAATTCCATTGTTTAAAACTAACGCTCCGCTACCGCTTCGCTCCGGCGTTTCGCACCTCCACTCCGCGATCCTGATCTTACCCTAAAAGAGCGGACACTTTAGAACGAGTATTATCATACTTAAACCTCTCTTCAAAATCAACAGGTGATACATATCCTATTGATCCATGCATCCTCCTTTTATTATAAAACAATTCAATATACCCAAATATTGCTAATCTTGCTTCCTCCTTTGTTCTAAATACTTTTTTTTACATTCAATTCAGATTTTAACGTAGACCAGAATGACTCCATAGATGCATTATCATAGCAATTTCCAGTTCTCCCCATACTGCTTAGTACTTTGTGTCTCTGTAATAATTCCAGATATTCATAACTTGCATATTGTGTTCCCCGGTCCGAATGATGAATCAATCCAGGTTCTGGAAGATTCTTTGATACTGCTTTTAGAAATGCCTCTATTATCAGACGGGTTTTCAATGAATTTCTTAGAGCCCAACCTTTAATCTTCCGGGAATATAGATCCATTAAAGCCGTTAAATACATCCAGCCTTCCTGTGTAGGTATGTAAGCAATATCTGACACCCATACTTTATCAGGTTTTTGGGTTAACCGATGCTTTTTTTATGTTATCATTTCTTTACACAACTTTAAGACGACATCTCCACCTTATTTAAGAAAGAACCTTTTTTCTTATTGAATCACTTGCTTTAATGTATTATACTAGATGGTATATTAATTTTGTATATAAAAAAGGAGTGAAAAATGAGAAATAGCAAAATGTTATTAATGCTGCTGCTGAGAAAAAGTATCGCGATGTATTTATTGGCGGGTTTGATTTTTGCATTCGGTTGTGAAAAGAAAAAAGTAGTAAAAAA
>JAIVZN010000102.1:0-7097 GCA_048634875.1 Deltaproteobacteria bacterium
TGTTTCCAATGGAAGAAACTCAAACTTGTTTGAGACTGACTCATAGAGTCAGGCGAGTTTTTGAGTTTCAGGCATATTATTTGCGGCCGTAAGGCAAAAGTACTGCGGAACGAACAAATACATTTTTTGGACTTTAACCAACACAAAATCCAACTTAAATAAGAAAGAACCAAAAAATATGGTAATTAACTTGAGATATTATAAAAAATACGGCTGGTTTGTCAAATTTTTCAGTCGGAATAGATGGAAGGTAATTAATAACTTAACTTCTTTATTTCTGTGTCTTTGTAATAGTGTTGTAAAATTTCCGTATATGAGTATCCATGCTCTGCCATGCCCGCGGCTCCGGACTGGCACATTCCCACTCCATGTCCCCATCCACCACCGTAATAAATGAACTCCGAAGGCATACCGTCAGAGGAAAATTTTGTTTCTATCCAGAAAAGATTGCTCCTGAGCGGACCAACTCCAAGTGATCTCCGTATCTTATGCTCTTTATCAATCAGTAGATCTCCAATTGTCCCCCGGATATGCACACTCAAAACATGTCCTGAAGCGCTCCTTTTCTTTACAGCAATTTTTTTTATCTTTCCTATATTTTTTATACGGTTTATCTTTTCTTCAAGTAGTTCTGCTTCTACAATCCTGAACCAGCGGAATTCAGGTTCCCAGCCATACCTGGGGATATTACAGTAAACAGGAGGTTTGGATTTAATCCATTCCTCTAACTCAACCGGAGAAGAAGGGAAAGTCTGATTTTCAGCGCCGTCTACTCTGCCTGTGAGGTAGGGGACATCCCCCCAGCCTTTGAGTTCATTTGAGGATATAGTATGCCCCCCGCAATTTGAATGAAAAAGAGGATGTGTAAGTTTACCTTTGTAATAAAGAACTTCCCCCCGTGTAGCATCAATTACATTATTTGTCTTTTTCCATTCATTGGAAACCCCCTTGTAAACCTGACAGTGCTGGCAGTCACAGAGGTCAAAACCGTCTTTTTTATGTGGATGAATAAACTTAAGCCTGTAAAGCGCGTATGTGCGGGCTATCACTGCCTGCGCTTTTAATGCTGCGAGAGGAAAGGATATCATCATTTCTGAAGGTACAACGCCATAAAGGTATTCTTCCAGGTTTATTTCATTTATCAGTTTAAATCCTTTTGCAACTGCCCTTACATTTAGTTTTCTTCTGTACTGGCGGTCCTCTATTCCAGCCCATGCAAATCCTTTTGCATATTCAATTTTTTTTAAGATAATGGAGTCATTTTCAGGATCTTTGAGCTGTATGGAAAAGCGCTTGGGGAGTTTAACATTCATTTTGTCAATTCCGTCTGTTATGATAGGTTTTCCTTCATGAATGCTTATTCTGTAGATTATTTCTTTTTTCCCGTCAAAAATAACTCCATTTTCAGATATGATATTAAAAGCGCCGCTTGATAGAAAAGTTAAAGTTTCCATGGGTAAAATCTTCCCACGGTGTGAAGTGTTTATGCCAATCCTTATAACAGGGATTTTTTCATAAAACTTAACTACCCGCAATGGAGAAAATTTTTTTAGAGTTTTTACTTTAATAATATCCTCTGGTTTTCTGGCTAAGAGAGGCAGAATACCGTTAATTTTTGCAAGTACAATCGCATTTTTAGAATCAACATTTTCAAGCCTGTGGTACTGCTTATAAGCTTCTTCATCCAGGCCGAGAGATTGATATAACCGGGCGAGATAATAACGCAGTTCAACCTGATGGCTGTCTTTTTTCAGTGCCTGAATATAAAAACTCCGGGCTTTTTCTATTTCATTTTTCATAGTTTTAACCCGCGCTAAATATATATAGTTGCCGGGGAAATCCGGATTAACCTTCACAGCTTGCTTTAATATTTCAGCGGATTCATCAAATTTACCCAGGGTAAATGAAACCCTTCCCATGCCAAACAGGGCAGGGGGGCAGTCAGGAAAAACAGAAATGATTTTTTGAAAAACCTCCTCTGCATCTGAGAGTTCGTTGAGATAATAATACGACTCTGCTAAAGGAAGATAGATGTATTTTAAAGTTTCTTTATCAAGAGTTTTTTCTTTAATGAGTAATTTATACTGTTTGATAGCTGAAGGGTAGTCACCAATAGAGCGGTAAAGCGCAGCTTGATTTGCCTGGTCAATATAGGAGGGAGGTGAACAAAATCCGTATATATATACCAAGATGCAGAAAAAAGAACATATACATGTTTTATGTAATATATTGGGCATACAAATTCAAAATTTACATTTTTATCATATCCCATGTTCTAATCTGAATGCTAAAAACCCGGGAAGTCCTGCTTTTAAAATTTTTCTTTGCGTGGATATAATATCATACTTTACACGATAGAGACTTAAAAGTAAATTTTTTGTATCATATATACACACGCTGGCACGGGGGTCACCGTCTCTTGGCTGACCAACTGAACCAACATTTATTATGTAGCGTGTACCTTCCACACTTAAATCTAAAGGTTCTTCCGGATAAAATGGAACCGCTTCTACTTCACCGTTATTATACTTAAAACAAGCTGGTATGTGTGTGTGTCCTATAAAACATATATCCTTTTCCATTTGATAAAAATTTGGTGAAGCCTGAGATACTCCCAAAATATATTCAAAAAGCGGAATACGGGGACTTCCATGGACAAACATAAAGTTTTCTTGTTCTTTCATTGTTTCAAGCAGGTTAATATAGCTGATATTTTCCGTATAAAGCTCTTTTTGAGTCCATATAATGGCTTTCATTGCAGCAGGATTAAAGTCTTCTATATCATTATGTATAGTTGCCCAGTCATGGTTGCCTGCTATACTCAAAATATTATTCATTTTTTTTAATGTTTCAATACATTCATTTGGTTCAGTCCCATAACCGACTATATCACCACAATTAATTATTTTGTCAACTTTTGCATCTTTAATAAAATCCAACACTGCTTCAAGTGCATTTAAGTTGCTGTGTATATCAGATATTATTGCGTAAATCATAGGAGTGGGTTACCCTTTAAGAACCGCCATACTGTTTCCATAAGAAATAAAGGCAATTTTATTACCTTTCGGATCCTCTCCGGCTGGATTGCCAGTCTCCAGAACCATTCCGCTCCTGTAGTCCTGAGAATATAAGGAGCACGTTTTAGCCTGCCGCTTATAACATCAAAACTTCCGCCTACTCCAACTAATAATTCAGCATTTATTCTGCATCTATTTTTATCAATCCAGATTTCCTGGTAGGGTATATTTAATCCGATAAAAACTATATCAGGTTTTAAAGTATTAATTTTTGAAATAACTTTTTCTTCCTCATTATTTTTGAAATACCCGTGATGTGCGCCGCATATTTTAACATATGGATATTTTTCCCTTATTTTTCGCGATGCTTCTTCTGCCACACCGCGCCTGCCGCCTAATAAGAATACTTTCCAGCCCTGTTTAATTAAATCTTCCATCATTTCTATCCCGGGGTATCTGTAAACAAGCTTTTTATCAAGTAAAAGAGAAGCTAAACATGCTCCTACACTGTCAGATGTTATTAATGAAGCCTTATTTAATGCCTGGGCTAATTCAAAATTATGCCAGGCATTTTTAATCATCAGGGAATTAAGAGTTATAATATTCTTACATCCGTCTCTTGAGATTAACTGATTACACTTATTTAATACAGCTTTTTTGGGAAGATTTGTAATTTTCACTCGTAAATAAATTCTTTATTGAGACCTAAATGATGTATTTTTAGGGCTCAATTATTTTCACCCAGCCTCTCCATGGAGGGGCTGGGTTCAGCCACTTTTGCGTCTTTAATTTTAACAGAGATTATTTTTGAAATACCAAATTCCTCCATAGTAATGCCGTAAAATGTATCGCACATCTCCATTGTATGTTTATTGTGCGTTACAATAATAAATTGAGTAGAATTTAAATAATCTCTCAGCATTCTTAAAAATCTATGAAGATTTGAGTCGTCTAAAGGAGAGTCCACTTCATCAAGAATGCAGAAAGGCGTTGGTTTAACTTCATATATGGCAAACATAAGAGCTATTGCGCATAAGGCGCTCTCTCCGCCTGAAAGCTGTATAATTGAAGAAATATTCTTACCTTCCGGTTGCGCCTGAATTTCTATTCCACTTGCTAAAATATTATCAGGTTCGGTAAGTTTAAGCTCAGCTCTTCCACCTTCAAAAAGTTTTCTGAATATTTGTTTGAAATTTTCATTTATTTCATTAAATGTATCAAAAAATTTATCTCTTGTCTGGCGGTCAATTTTTTTGATAATATTCTTTAAATCCCCGTCAGCTTCTTCAAGGTCATTAACATGCCTGAGAATAAATTCATAACGCTGGTATTCCTTTTCATACTCTTTAGGAGCTTCAAGATTTACTTCTCCTATTTTTTCTAATTTTTCTTTTAAATTAGCAATTTCTCCTTCATCTATCGTATCCTTGTCATAGTCTTTAAGTGCCTCATCTAATTTAATATTCATGTCTTCACTTAAACGGACATTTATACTGTTAACTCTCTCCTTTAACCTTTCCTCATCCTGCTTCTGCTCGCCCACAGTATTTTTCAGCTTTTCAAGTTTAATTTCCAAGGTTTTCTCAACTTCTTTTAAATTCTTTAATTCCTTAACCAGTCCGCCTTTTATATTTTCAGTTTCTCCTATTGCAGCCATCAGAACCTTTTTTTCAGAAGAGAGGCGTTTTATATCATTTAAATCTTTCTCATTCTGTTTTGCTTGATATTCTTTTTTATATTCAAGATCAGAAACCATTGTTTTAATTCTCTGAATGTCTTCTGTCAATTGTTTTTTCCTCTGTAGTATATTTTCCATATTTTCTTTACGGTGTCTTAAAACATCATTAAGAGTTGAAATTTTGACATCTAACTTTGCAAGTTCATCTCTAAGTTTTGAATAATCCTCCTGTTTTTCTTTTAGTAACTGTTTCTGCTTATCAAGTTTGTTCCTTAGATTTACTATTAAATCTGAAACCTGCCCTATATCTTTTTCTTTTATTTCTTCCGAAGTAATTCCTTCTATTTTTTTCAGTTCATTACTGATATACTTATAGTTACCTGTCAAATGTCCAATCTGTTCTCTAATTGGTGAAATCTCATTTTGTAAACTGTTTCTGTTATTAATAGACTCATGTATTAAGTTTTGAATCTCTCCTTTTTCATATTTAAAATTATTGATAAGTTTTTCACTGTTTTTAAGTTTTTCTTCCATTTCTTCAATAACATTTTCAAGACCCATTATAAGCTGGCCCCTTGGCGGAATTTCTCCGCCCCCTGATATAATACAGGAACTTCGCCATATCAGATCTCCGTCTATTTTTAAATTTTGAATAAAATACTTTAAAATATTTTTAATATCCCGGCTTATATTTTCAGGCAGCTTGTATGTAATTTTTACATCAGGTACATGGTCCTTTAAAACAAAGGTAAGAGGGGGTAGATTTTTATCTTTTAGATATTTAATTGCAGCTATTGCGCTGTCTCTATTTTCCGTTAGTATCCAGCCCATTTTTTCTCCAATTACTTTTGATAGTTTCTTGATATCTGTCTTTTCCAAGAGAGTAAATATGGGTCCGTATATACCTTTAATTTTTTTACGGGCTAATTCTTCTATACTTATGAGTTGAGGTAAATATTTTTTGCCTGCATCAAACTGGCTTTTTGTACTGTGGTATTTCGTAAGAAGAGATTCTCTCGTCTCTTCTTCTTTTTCAATGCTCAAATTAATATTTTTAAATTTATTTTGAGATTCTTCTATTTTTAAGGTATAACTGTTTAGTCTTTTCTCTAAATTCTTTAATAAGCCGGTTTTTTGCTCCATCTTCTTTTTTAATAAATCAGCCGTGTTTTCTAATTCTGTCTTTTTCCCCTGAAGTTCTTTTAATCTTTCTAAAGAGAGTTTCACCTCTATTTCCCTTTGTCTTAATTCAAATAACTCTTCTTCATCTTTTTCAATTTTCTCAGTTAAACTTTCAATTTCTTTTATTTTTTTTTGATGCTCGTCTTTAATTTTGTTCCGCTGATTTTCTAATTCTTCAGATTTACTTTCAATTTCTTTATCTTTAATATTGCTTTCATCTGCCCTGGCAAGTTCATCTCCGAGCTCTTTAATCCTGTTATTATTATATTCGTAGTTTTCTTTATGTCTTCGGATTTCTTCGTCAAGCTGATCCACGGAAGAGGCAAAATTTCCAATCCTGTTATTTATTATTTCTATCCTGCTTTCAGTTTGATATATATTGCGATTGTCATTCAATAACTTTTCATCTATCTCCATTTTATTATTTTCTAATTTTGATATTTTAGCGTCAAAGTTGTCTTTTTCCGAAGTATGTAAGGTTATTTCTTCCTCAATGCTTGCTGTTTCTTTTAATTTACCTCCAAGTTGTCCGGATATCTTCACATACTCCTGACAGAGCCTGCTTACTTCTAAAAACCATATCTTTTGTTTTACTTCTTTGTATATCCCGGCTCTCTGGGTCTGTCTTTTAAGCCTGCGTATATTTTTCTGCACTTCACCCATTATATTCTTTACTTCATTTAAATCACTTCTAATGCGTTCAAGACGGCGTTCAGCTTCTGATTTCTTTTCCTTGTATTTTCTAATACCTGCAGCTTCTTCTATGATGCTTCTTCGGTCCTGTGGAGAACTTTCTAATATATACTTTATATTATCCTGTTCCATTATTGAATATGAGCGGGTTCCAATACCTGTATCAAGGAAGAGTTCCTTAATATCCTTTAACCTGCATGGATTCTTATTTATAAAATACTCACTTTCTCCTGAGCGGTACAGTTTTCTTTGAATGGTAACTTCATCATAATCTATAGATAATAAATCCATTGAATTATCAAGACAAAGTTCAACTGCCGCAACCCCTAATGGTTTCCTTGTTCTTGAACCGTGAAATATTATATCCTGCATATGGTTGCTTCTAAGGCGGGTGGCGCTCTGTTCTCCAAGAACCCAGTTAAAAGCGTCCATAACATTTGATTTCCCGCAGCCATTCGGACCAACAATTGCAGTGATGCCCTGAGTGAAATCAAAAATAATTTCATCAGCAAATGATTTAAACCTGA
>JAIVZN010000103.1:0-7025 GCA_048634875.1 Deltaproteobacteria bacterium
CAGTTGGGGATCATTTAATAATCCTATTCCTCTATCTGTAATTTTAAAATTTGCTCGTTTAGTTGATACCAGAGCTTTTGCTTGTATTAGATAACTTTTCGCCCAAGCAACTCTGTTGTCAAAAGTTCTTTGAGTACCGCTAGGTAAATACTCATTTAGATCTTCTTCGGTTAAATTAAACTCCTTAGCTAGTTTTTCTCTTGCCTCTCTTATTGAATGTTGATCTTTATCTGAAGCAAGTTTTAAAAGCGGTCTAAAAAAAGATTGAAAATCTGGTATTGCCATTTTGTATAGTATTAATTAAATTGATCTTTCCGTCTACTTGTTTATTTTAGTATCAATTTCCAATTGTATAATGCAAGGCACAAGTCTCGCCTGGCTGGTCAATGGCGTGAAGACTTGTACCAGTTGCGGAGCTGACATTAGGATTGTCCCTTCCTGATGCTTTTCCTCCTTTCGTTACTTTTTCACTCATATTTTTGTGTTGAGTACAATTCTTAATATAAAATTTATTATTAGTTAATTTTAATTATAGGATTAAACAATATATTCACCATAAATTTACAAATTCAACAAACTCCCTTCATATTCAAAATATTCAACCAGCGCTGTCGCAGCCATGAAATTTTTACTTTCGGCTAATATCAATAACAAAGATAGGGATAATAATAATTTGATATTTATAGAAGTAAAATGCAAGGCACAAGTCTCGCCCTCGCTAAACCCTTATTGGAAGACTTGCGCCAGTTGCTAACTTAAGTTTTCATTTAACAATTTAAAATCAATACTTCAGATTGTAAGTTAGTTGTCTTCCTTATACGTTTGAAAACATCATATTAAAATTGTCTCTTATATTATTATTCTTCTTATCTATTGCAATTGATGATCCCCAGCTTACTGTAGGTGTCGTCTCTATAAATGGTACATCCGTTGCCCAAGTTGGATAATTATCATAGTTATTTACATATTTTATCTCTTGGGTACTATTATTACGGTAGGATATATATACATTATTCTCATTATCCACAGCAATTGAATTATCTTTAGCACTGGCATCTATAAATGTAGGAGTTGACCAGTTTGTTCCATTATAACAGGAATAATACAAATCATCACTGTATTCTACATATCCAAAACTTACATGAGGATTCCCTGCCCAATCAAGAGCCATGGAAGTATGACCTGTCACTTTATCAAACCATCCTTCTGGAACACCCGGGCTCCTGATTGGCTCCCGCCAGTCTTCTTCTTTCTTTGTATACCTGAAATGCCACGCAGTATCAAAATAAACTATGTGAGGTCTGTCATCTGAATCCAATGCAAGCGAGGGCCATTGTCCTACAGCGCCGTCACTGTCAACATTCTCTATATGCCACTGTGAATGAGCCTGAACACATAATAACAAAAATATAAAACTAAAAAATATAAATAATTTTTTCATTGTTTTTTCCTTTACTACATTAAGTAGTGTATCAATACTATAAAAAAAAGTCAAAACAATAAATTTAAATAATAGGTTTAATTGACATATATCTGGTTTTTACCTTTTTCTTTTGCATTGTAAAGTGCAGTATCGGCTGCCTTAACTAAATCTTCCGGGCTACTGCCGGCATCAGGAAAATATGATATTCCTATAGAAATAGTTATAGCAGTATTTTTTTCTATTAATTTCCTTATTTTTTCTGCTGTTTTTATTGTTCCTTTTTGTATTGCCATTGGCATATATATGCAGAATTCTTCTCCGCCATAGCGCGCAGCGAGGTCAGAACTGTAAACATTATCCTTAATTATATTTGTAACTTCTTTTAAAAGTTTATCACCCATTGGATGTCCGTGTGTATCATTATAATTTTTAAAATTATCTAAATCTGCCATAATAAATGCTATTCTGTATCTTTCTCTTTTTGCTCTCTTCATTTCTTCTGATAATCTTTCAAAAAAATGCTTCCTCAAATAAAGCCCTGTTAAGCCGTCAACCCTGGAAAGTTCTTTCACTTTTTCATAAAGGATTGTTTTTTCATATCCTAAAGTTATCTGATAAATTAAAACTTCTGCTGCTCTAAGCTGTCTTGTATTCAGTTTACCTTTACAGATAATCAAACCTAATTTTTTATCCTGCGCTTTCAGATAAAATTTAAAAAGTTTATCGCTGTTATCTCCTAACCAGGAAATTGCCTGGTTTTTATCAATATTTCTTGTTTTTAAAATTTCATATCCGGTTGAAGCGGCATTATAAAATGCTGATTTATCTACATTTATTCTGAAATTTAGGGATTCAAGTGATTTTTCAGCAAGTTCTTTACTGCTGATTACTTCTTCAATTTCTTTTGATAAATCATAAAGTTTTAAAAATCTGTTACTCTCATCTTCTAACTCTTCAGATCTCCTCTTTGAGCGTATATATTTTTTCTCCACTATTTTTTGTTTTAATTCTAATTCGTTAATATTATCTGTGAATTTCATATGATTCTTTTTCTGTATCATTTTAATTTTCAAAGAAAGAATTAAGGATAATAATATTGTTAAACTAAAATACTTTATATATACAGTGCCGAATACAGCAAAGAAAACAGCTAACAATACAGCAGGAATTATAACTTTATATCGTCTGTTTTTCAGTCTTCCAAGTTCAAGAATCAGCAGAACTGAAACCATTCCAATAATTGAATAACGGGAATCTCTTGAAGTTAAAATATAACTATTAACGACAAAAATTAAAATTAATAATATGGTATATACTTGTTTTCGTTTCATTTGTTATTCCCGGAATAATATTACTTTGTTTTTGCCTTTTTCCTTTCCTGTATATAGCGCATCATCAGCCTGCTTTATAAGAACTTCAGAAGTCGGACTATCAGGGAAATAAGATACCCCAATAGTTAATGTTACACAGACTTTACGGAAATTAAATACAAATTCCATTGATTCAATAGATTCTCTTATCCTCTCAGCAATATGCATAGCTTTTGTTATGTTGATATTGTGTAAAATAACTGTAATTTCCTCACCGCCGTACCTTCCGACAATATCAGTTTCACGAACAATTTGTTTTATGGTATTTGCTACATTTTTTAAAACAATATCTCCGGCTAAATGACCAGAAGTGTCATTGAAATGCTTGAAATTATCAATATCCATCATAAATACCGCGAAACTCTTGCCGTATCTTGCTGATCGTTTAACTTCTTCTTCAAGTCTTTCTTTAAAATAAGTATGTGTATGAAGACCGGTGAGATCGTCAGTTATTGCAAGTTCTTCCGTGCGGCAGAATAATCTTGCTTTTTCCAGAGCAATAGATGAAAGAGTAGAAACTATATTAAGCACCCTTAAATCCCGCAAAGTAAAAGAACTTTTTTTACTTTCTATTTTAATGGTACCAATTACTTCGTTCTGTTGAAAGAGGGGACATTCTATTAGTGAAGTTACATTGTAATTTTGTTTTTTCTTAAACCTGTAATCTTTATCTGTGTTTTCTACTAAAAGCGGTATTTTCTTTTTTAACACCCATTCGTCATACTGATCTTTCGGAACTGTCAATAAGCTTATCTCTCTGTTAGGAAAAAATTTCTTAATATACTCCAAAACAAAGGAATAAAGTTTTTCATCATTAAAAGATGTGTTTAACTTCAAGGAAAATTCAACTAACTTAATATTCCTGGTTTTTTTTTCTTTAAGATTTGAAATTAAATTAGAAAAACTTTCTTCTTTAGTAACTAATTCATCAATATTTCTTTTTTTATTTTCCCTTTCTAAATTTTGTTTACCATTCTTATAACTTATATCTAAAAGATATTTGTTTAAAATTACAATAATAGCCCAGTATGTTAATATTGCAGCAGGAGCTAACCAGCTTTCAGCAATTATTAAAGTTCCCGCAGCAATAAAAGTAGCAGCTATAGCTACTAATGCTGCTCCATATAATGAAAATAAAAAAAAGGCAATAATCTCAAGTGATAAATAGAAGGAAAGATATTTATGAGGGTAGGGGCTTTTTATTAAAGTGATAGTTACAATAACAAAAGTTACTGCAATAAAAACTCCACCTAATATTTCTTTTATTAATTTTTTCATTATGTATATAGTTATATAAATTCATTTTAAAATATTCAAATTTGAAAAGAAGTGATTTAAAATTTAAAGTTAAATTAGAATCTTGCGTTTACACTGACGCTGTAGATTTTACTTGGTCTGTCACTTGGATAAAAATCATAAATATCTTCCGGAGTGAATGTTGTCCATCTGAATTCAAATTCAATGAATTCATATTTATATAAAGCTCCAAGAGTTAATGACCCTCCAAGCGGCTGGTCCGTGAAATGTGTTTTATAAGTAGATCGTATCATAAAAACACTTATATCATCCCTTACAGTAGCATAAAGCGCATTTCTGAATATTGAAAGATTAGCAATAGAATGTGACAGAGTAATGGAATTTGATACATTACCATCTACAAGCCTGAATTCCCTGTAACGGCCGTAATAATCGCCTATCATACCTGATTCTATGCTTGATAAAACAGGGAGAAATCCCCTTTCGTCATCACTCGGGTCACCGGAACCTAAAATATATCTTATCCATGCTCCGCCTTTACCAATCGGGTCAACTACGCCTTCAAATTTGCCATACGCGCCTATTGCATAACCGTCAAATTTTTCTCCTGCCTTTTCTCCTTTCATTTTAAAGCCAAAAATAGAATACTCCAGCCCCTTTGTCATATTTCTTGTAAAATTCCCGCCGTAAATTACCCGTTTGACTTTTTCTGAGGATACATAATCTTCCTTTGTATAATCCAGTTCAATCTTCCTGAAGCCAAATTCCTTTATAGCTCTTAATCCGGATCCTTTTATACCTGAAATATCAAGCAGATTATCTCTTGTTCTTACATGAAAAGCTTCAACTCTTATTTCATATGGCGCATCTACTTCAACTAAAATTGCGGGGAGTCCTAACTGGTTGTCGTTTATCAATATACCATCCATCCAGTTTAAAGGAAGTTTTCCTAAACTTATTGAAACAGGATAACCGTAATATTTATTTATTTTTATATAGGCATGTTCAAAAAAAGGATCTAAGTTCTGTATCTCGGCGCCTTCGCAAATAACAAAGTCATCTGTAGAATTCATAATTCCTGAAGATTGAAGCTGCGCTCCAATCTCAATATTATTTCTTAAATGTCCTTTTAAATAAAACTTGATTCTCTGCCTAAATTCAGAATCAAGCACTACATCAGCTCTTTTCAGGTAACGATATTCAAAATTTATATCTTCACCTATATCAAGCTGCGCTCCCCGGCTGAGCGAAGGAATACATACAAGAAGAAAAATTATGAAAATTTTCATCAATGATTAATTCTACTATAATCAAATTAAAAGTCAAATTTGACAAGTATCAAAAATTGTTATAAAAATATACTTGAAATTGTAGTTGCTTGATTTATCAAGCCCGAAAAAACGGTATTGTAGTTGCTTGATTTATCAAGCTTTAGTAGTGGCCGAGCTTGCCAGAACAAGTGTGCTCGGCTAAAGAGGAGGAAACATGAAAAAATTATCAGGAATTGTTGTAGCAATTATGCTGACATTTACAATTTTTGCTAATGCGGAAGTACGCGAAGTGTCAAAAAGAATGGAGGGTATTAACCCTAATTTAATTGGAGTTCTATCAGACGAATACACTGATATAATGGTTCTTAACACTGCAAACATTCTAAATGTAGAAGGGTATCGTCTTTACACAAACCTGTCTGATTTACAAGAAGGTACGAATGACCAACTGTTAATAGGCGGCATTATGCCATTATTAGATATGGGTAAAATTGGCGCTCTTGCAAGTATGGAAGATAATAAAACAGAAAGTACGATACAATATGCAAGACCTAATTTTTATAGTTGGATTACTCCTGGGTGGATAAATGCTGGTCAGATCGATAATGAAGCAACAGGGCTACTTACAATAGGTTGGGTGCAGGGTGAATACAACTTCTATGAAAAAGAAGGCAGCACAGAAACAAAAGAAAGCGGATCTGCGTATAATGACCGCTCAGATAAAAATGTTAGAATTTTTGCAGGTTTTGATATACTTAAAATAGCAGATATTGGCATACAAATTAATTATAAAATAGATGAAAATAATGACAATAGTTTTTCTTATTCTTACTCATATCATGGCGCGCTTGCAGATAACTGGAACTCGCAAGTATATTCTTCTTCCGAAGAAGGTAATTCCGGAAATGCTGCAGCAGGAACTGTACCTACATTTAATGAAACCGAAATTTCAATAGCTCCATGCATAAAAAAAGAAATTTCCGGAATAGAACTTGGTGCAGCATTAGCACTTAAAACTATTAATGGAAAACAAAGCAGAGATATTTCTTCAATTATAAAAGCTGGTAAGGATATTTCCGACCCTAATGCTGATGGAGGTACTCCATTTGATGGTAATTTAACTGATGATTATGAAAGAGAGTACTCATTAAATGAGTCTCTTGAAGTTAAAGGAACCGGAATGGGTCTTGTAGTTGATGCTTCGTATCCTTTAAATGACACAACTAAAATAAAAGCAGCAGGGTCCTTTGAAACTGATCCTTTTTCAGGTAAAGGAACACATAAAGATATTGATAATATTAAAAAAGATGGTGGTGGCGCGCCAAATCCGGAAAAACAAACAAATGAGTGGACAACAGATTATGACAGGGAGCAAAGTGTAATTTCCGGAATATGTGGTATAGAGAAAAATGTCTCGGATGACCTGCTTCTTGGAATTGGACTGCGCATTAATATTCAAGATACAACAGTGGAATATTCTGAAACAGATAATGAGACAACAGCGGTAGTTGCAGGCCCTGCAACTGTAGTAACTTATAATGACAGTCTTAAATTAACTGTTAAGACAAAAGAAACTACAATATCTTTACCTGTTGGAATTGAATGGAAAGCAACAAAATGGTTAAGCGCAAGAATTGGTTCGAATTATTCAATAATAACAAGAGATGGAGAAAATGAACTTATTACTACAGATATAGATACTGC
>JAIVZN010000104.1:0-6902 GCA_048634875.1 Deltaproteobacteria bacterium
GCAATTGCCATTACTGACCACGATATTACTGATGGTATTGTGCCTGCATTAAAGTGCGGCGCAAAAGTAGGACTGGAGGTTATTCCCGGAATAGAGTTATCCTGCGAGTATAATTCTACAGAGATACATATTTTAGGGTATTATATAAACTGGGAAAATAACTGGTTGCAGGGGAAACTTAAAGTATTTCAAAGAGCCCGTGAAAGAAGGGCGTATTATATATTAAACAAGCTGAAAGAAGTTGGTGTTGAAATTGACGAACAGATGCTCTTTTCTCAGACTAATTCAGGTTCAATAAGCAGGATGCATTTTGCAAGGTGTTTAATTGAAATGGGTGAGGTTAAAAGTTTAAGAGAGGCTTTTCAGAAATACCTTATTGAGGGTAAACCTGCTTTTGTTAAAAAACTGAGAGTTACGCCTAAAGAGGCTCTCAATATGATACACAGAGTTGGAGGAGTTTCAGTTTTAGCGCATCCTGTTTTTGGCGGCGGGCATAAAAATTTTATAAAAAAGTTGAAGAGGTTAGGTCTTTCCGGCATAGAGGTATATCATTCCAATCAATCACCAAACCAGATAAAAAAGTTTTTAAAAATTGCTGAGGATTTAGAGCTTATTATAACAGGCGGGACAGATTCGCATGGTAGTAAAGAAGAAGAAAACCCGATAGGAAGCTTGAAAATTGATTATAACCTTGTTGATAGATTAAAAAAAACCAAAGACCACTTAGAAAAAAAGAATAAGCTGATATTAACACATTAAAGAAATGTAAAATGTAAAAATTAAAATGCAAAAAGTTTTTAAAATTTATTAATTTTGAATTTTGGTATGTGGTTTTGATTTTTGCATTTTACATTTTGAATTTTTATGGGAGGTAAATGTGCTTAAAGTTAAAGATTGTTTAACAAAAAAAGTAGTTACCGTTAAACGCGGAACACCTTTAAAGAACATAATAAAAGTTTTTAAGGAAAACAGGTTTCATACCCTGCCTGTTATAGATGATGAAAACAAACTTGTTGGGAAAATAACCCTGGATGAAATAGTATCGGTGTTTCAGCCTCATTCTGCTGAAATAACTCAATTGCTTAAAACAATACCATTTCTTGATACTGTTCCTGAAGCAGAAATTGACATGGATTATATAACACCTGAGATAGGGATACTTGTTGTTGCAGATGAGATAATGAACAAGAATTATTTTACCATAAGCCCCGGGGACTCTATATCTAAGGCTTATTCTGTAATGAAGGTTAATAATACGAAGCTCTTAATGGTTACCGATGATGGAGATAAACTGATTGGTATCCTGAAAATGTTTGATATTATTTATGCCATGTTCAGTGAAAAAGGGGTAATAGATTGACTATAAACACACTGCTTTCATTAGGCCTTATATTCCTTCTTGGATTAACTGCTTCAGGACTGATAAGAAAAGTTAAAATGCCTTCTGTTACAGCTTATCTGATACTCGGAATTTTAATCGGTCCTTCTTTTTTGGGGTTAATTTCAGATAAAATAGTGAGTTCTTCCGGATTAATTTCAAACATTGTACTAAGTTTTATTGCATTTAGCATCGGACAGAATTTTTCAAGAGAAAGATTGAGAGAAATAGGGAAAAGTGTATTTTCAATAACATTGGGGCAGGGGTTAGGCGCAGTATTAATTGTTACAGCAGCAGTTTATTTTCTGACAGATAAACCATTTTTTGTAGCCATGTCTTTTGGCGCAATAGCAACAGCTACTGCGCCTGCAGCAGTTGTTATGGTAGTAAGGGAGTTCAGGGCAAAAGGAAAATTTACAGATATGCTTTTAGGAGTGGTTGCTCTTGATGACGGGTTGGGTCTGATGTTTTTTGCCCTTATATTAGCAGTAGCAAAAAGTATGGCCGGGGTTCCTGGCGCCATTCTTCCTGCAGCCTTTTCAGGAGTAATGCATGGGTTGATTGAAATAATTGGCGCAGTTGTCCTTGGTTTGATATTAGGGTGGGCACTTTCATTTTTTTCCAAATATGTAACCAACGCTTCAGAACTTCTTATATATGTACTTGGTTTTATATTACTTAATGCAGGATTGTCATTGTTTCTTGGAGTTTCAGTTCTGCTTTCAAATATGGCAATGGCAGGAATGCTTATAAATATAAATAAAACAGGTTTTAGATTTTTTGATTCCTTACGCAGTATAGACTCTCCTTTTTTTCTTTTGTTTTTTGTTCTGGCAGGAGCTAATCTTGAATTTAATTTACTTAGAAGTATTGGAGTAATCGGAATAATTTATATAGTAGCAAGAATGGCAGGGAAAATTATAGGAACATTTTTAAGCGCCGAGATTATCAGCGCGCCAAGAGAAATTAGAAAATATCTTGGTATTGCTCTTGCTCCGCAGGCAGGTATAGCGCTTGGTATGGCTATGATAATTAAGAATGTATTCCCTGAAGAGGGAAGTTTAATAATGTCCACAATTATTGCTACCACTGTAGTATATGAAATTTTTGGCCCTGTTTTGACAAAGTATGCCCTGCAAAAAGCAGGCAGTATTGAAAAGTAAATTTGACAAGAAAGGTTCCAATTAGTATTTAGTAAGTAGAATTGAGATTAGCAGGGGAAGTTCCGTTTAAATCGGACGCTGCCCCGCAACGGTAATAGCCCGGGTACCTGCTGATTATATTTGCTTTCGCGGGAAGGAGAGGTGAAAAAATAAACCTTACCCGCAGTATATAATTGCGGGTTTTTTAATTTCTATGATTACTTTAATTACCGGAGGAATTAAATCAGGTAAAAGTGATTTTGCGCTGTCCTTAGCTGAAAAATCACAAAGAAAAGAAAATTTTTATTTTCTTGCTACAGCTCTGCCTGTTGACAAGGAAATAAGAGAAAGAATAAGAAAACACAAGATAAAGAGAAAAGAGTTCTGGAAAACTGTTGAAGAGCCGGAAAATATAGATAGAGTGTTTCAGAACCTTCCTCTTGAGAGTACAGTTTTAGTTGACTGCATTACATTGTGGGTAGGGAATATTATGAGTAAATTGGAATCAGATACAATAGATTTTAAAAAGATAGAAAAAAAAATAGAGAATATGATTGCTCTTGTCAGGGAAAAAGACATAAGAGTCTTTCTTGTTACTAATGAGGTTGGATGGGGAATTATACCGGTGAATAAATTAAGCAGGATTTATGAAGATTATCTTGGGAAGCTAAATCAAATGCTGGCTGAATATGCTGATGAGGTTTATTTGATGGTTGCAGGTGTAAGTGTGAAGTTAAAAGGATAAGGGAGCTCGAAGAGAGCGCATCCACAGGAGAAAAAATGAAATTAAAAGAATGTTTGGAAAAAATTAAAGCTGTTGATTTTAGTTTAGAAGAGGAAATACAAAGAAAATTGGATAAACTGACAAAGCCCCTTGGAAGCCTCGGGAGGCTGGAAGAGATAGCAAAGAGATATTGTTTAATCAGAAAAACCTCATTCCCTAATCTAAAAGATAAAGTAATTTTTACACTGGCGGGTGATCATGGAGTAGTAGCCGAAGGAGTGAGCGCATATCCGCAGGAAGTTACTCCCCAGATGGTTTTGAATTTTATGGATGGCGGGGCAGGGATAAATATTCTTGCAGGGCATGCTGGAGTAAGGGTTGTGATTGCTGATATGGGAGTAAAAGAGAGGTTGAAAGTTGGAGGTGGTAGGTTAAAGGTAAAGAAGATAGGCTTTGGAACAAAAAACATGGCAAAAGAGCCGGCAATGACTCTAAAAGAAGCGGTGAAATCTATTGAGGCTGGCATTGAACTTGTGGAAGAGGAGATGGATAAGGGGCTTGATATTATCGGAACAGGCGATATGGGTATCGGGAATACCACACCTTCCAGCGCTATTGTTTCTGCTATAACTGGAGCAGAAACGGAGAAAGTTACAGGAAGGGGAACAGGTATTGACGATGAAATGCTTAATAATAAAATCAGAGTGATTAAAAAGGCTCTTGAGACAAATAAGCCAGACGGTAAAGATGGTATTGATGTCCTGCAAAAAGTAGGCGGTTTTGAGATTGGAGGGTTAGCCGGGGTTATACTGGCCGGAGCCGCAAATAAGATTCCTGTGGTTATAGACGGTTTTATTTCAGGCGCAGCAGCATTGATTGCGTATAGTCTGGAGCCGAAAGTGAAAGAATATCTGATTGCAGCGCACTGCTCAGTAGAGCAGGGACATAAAATTATTCTGGAGTATCTCGGGCTTAATCCTCTGCTGGATTTCAACCTGAGATTAGGTGAAGGCACAGGGGCGGTTCTGGGGATTATTATGGTAGAAGCTGGAGTGAAGATTTTAAACGGGATGGCGACATTTGAAAGCGCAGGCGTTTCAGAAAAATGAAACGAATAGTACTGTCGGAATTCGTTTTCTTTTCCTCGCTGCGCTCGGAGCTCTAGAAGCCTTAAGAAAGCCGAAAACGAACACCGCCGGCACTATTCTAAAATAGGTATTTACACATGAAAAGTTTGATTTTTGCAGTACGGTTTTTGACGGTATTACCGCTTGGGTTTAAATATAATAAGGATAAAAATTCTACAATATTTTTCCCGGTAGTGGGTTTACTGCTGGGGATAATACTTGCGGTGGCCAATAGTCTTTTGGCAGATGTTATTCCTGAATTTCTTTTAAATGTAATTCTGGTTCTGTTGCTGGTTATTCTTACCGGGGGGTTGCATTTAGACGGTCTTGCTGACACTATTGACGGGTTTTACGCCGGAAAAGACAGGGATGATGTACTCCGAATTATGCGCGATAGTCATATAGGCAGTATGGGTGTTATTGGTCTTATTTGTATAATACTGCTGAAAATTGGTTTTCTGCAGACAGTATCTTCATCTGTAAAATTTAAGGCCTTGCTCATAATGCCGGTTTTAAGCAGGTGGAGTATGGTTCTTGCGCTTTTTCTTTTTGATTATGCGCGGGAACAAGGGAAAGCGAAGGGTTTTTTTACAGGTTTAACATGGAAGAAATTTTTTCTTTCTACTTTAGTTGCTGCTATAATCACATATTTTGTTTTTGAATTTAAAGGACTATTGTTAATTCTTTTTGTTGCTTTTAGTACTTTTATTTTTGGAAAAGGTATTAAAAGAAAAATTAAAGGTATGACAGGAGATACTTTGGGTGCAATAAATGAAATAAATGAAGTCTTAATCCTGTTGTTCCTGTGTGTTGTGGGAGAAATCATTGTTTGAGCATGGCGGCAATTTAAGATTGGCGGCGGAGAAGTATCATGTCAGGGAAGATGAAATCATTGATTTCAGCAGTAATATAAATCCTCTGGGGTTGCCTGCTAAGGTTAAGAGAATTGTTTCAGATTCTTTTAAGAATATTATCTATTACCCGGATTCTGAGAATAAAGAATTAAGAGTAGTCTTATCTAAAGTTTTAGAGCTGGATTGTGAAAATGTTTTGGTCGGTAATGGTTCAATTGAATTGATTTCCCTTATAACCCTTGCTCTCAAGCCAGGGAGGGTCCTAATTCCCGCGCCTGCTTTTTGTGAATATGAAAGGAGTTCAAAATTAACAGGGACAAAATGTATTTTTATTAATTCGGAAGAAGAGAAAGATTTTCAGCCGGATTTAGATAAGATAATCAATAATCTTTCAGAAACAGATATGTTGTTTATCTGTAATCCAAATAATCCCACAGGCAGTATTTTTTTCAGGGATGAACTTATGTGCCTTTTGAAGGAATGCAAAAGGAATAAAGTTATTTTGGTCCTGGATGAAGCTTTTATTGATTTTGTTGAAGATATAAGCAGCGCGGTTATGATTAAAGAGTCTGTGCTTAATTCAAATCTGTTGATATTGCGTTCTCTTACGAAGTTTTTTGCATTGCCGGGTTTAAGGATTGGGTATTTAGCCGGCAACAAAGATTTGATAAAAAAAATATCAAAGTTTCAGTATCCCTGGTCTGTTAATTATCCTGCTCAGGAAGCGGCAAAAGTGGCTGTAAGGGATTTTGATTATATAAATAAAAGCCGTAATTATATTTTCAGAGAAAGAGAGTATCTTTTTAAAAGGTTAAAGAAAATTGAAGGTATAAAGCCATTTAAACCGGCCGCAAATTTTATTTTATGCAGGTTAAATGATAGAGGAATTAATTCCGGAGAATTAACTGATCTTTTAGGAAAAAAGGGGATCTTAATAAGGGATTGCTCTAACTTCAGGGGCCTGAATAACAAGTATTTCAGGGTAGCTGTGAAGAAAAGAGAAGAAAACAGAAAGCTGATTAAAGCGCTTGAAGAATTTATCTACGAGTGAAACAGACATGAACTTTCGGCTCACAAAAGGAGTTTTATTTACGAGTGGAAAATATAATATTAATTGTGATTACTGCATTTATCATGGACTTGTTGTTAGGTGACCCTGGCTGGTTTCCGCATCCGGTTAAAATCATTGGGTGGTTAATAGAAAAGTTGGAACCGCCGGTGCGGAAAATTATAAGGAATCAGCGTTTGGCTGGAATCGTTTTTGCCTGTATAATTATTGGTTTCAGCGCTTTTTTTTCTTTCTTAATTATTCAGAAAGCCTGGGCATTTAATAAGTATTTTGGCTTGATCTTTTCAATTCTCTTAATCTATACCACAATTTCTGCAAAGGACTTGAAGGATGAAACAATGAAAGTTCATCGTGATTTGGAAAGAAAGAATATCGGCGAAGCAAGGAAGAATCTCTCAATGGTTGTCGGAAGGGACACTATTAATTTGAATGAAAAAGAAGTTATAAGCGCGGCAGTGGAGACGATTGCCGAGAATACCAATGACGGAGTTATTGCCCCGCTGTTTTATTCAATCTTAGGTGGGCCTGTACTGGCTGTTGTATATAAAGTAATAAATACGCTGGATTCAATGGTGGGATATAAGAATGAAAAATACTTTTATTTTGGA
>JAIVZN010000105.1:0-6793 GCA_048634875.1 Deltaproteobacteria bacterium
CGGATATAGGTGCTCCGCATTCTCCACAGGTCATAAGACCGAGAAATGGAAAATTATGTTTGTGTTTATGTCTTCTCGGCCTTGATCTGTTGGAGATGACTTGTTGCACCTTATCAAAAAGATCTTTGGAAATAATCGGTTTGAATTTGCCTTCATAAGTTTCATTTTTATGGATTATCAAACCAATATAAACAGGATTGGTAAGCATTCCATAAATGGATGATTTAAAATACTTGTTACCTTTCCTGTTGGTAACACCCCAAAATTTTAAACTATCAGCAATACTTTCAAGTGAATGCTTACCGGTGGAGTATTCCTCAAAAAGTTTTTTGATAATCCTTGATTTAACAGGGTCAGGTTCAATATTTCTTGTTTTTGGATTATTGATGTACCCAATAGGGGCAAGGCTGGACCATTCGCCACGCCTTAATTTCTGCCTGATACCTCTCTTAACATTTTCAGACAGGTTATCGGAGTAATACTTACTCTGACCGAATGCAACTTGAAGCATGAATAGTCCTTGCGGTGTCGGCTCAAACCAGAAAGTAGGAAAGCGTAAAGAAATAATTTTATTTTCGTCTATAAGAAATATGATCTGTCCGCCGTCGATAGAATTGCGAGCCAGTCGGTCAGGGTGCCATGCAAGAATACCGACAGGTTCTGTAGATGATTTTATCAATGAAATCATCTTGTTGAATATAGTTCTACCGGGTTTCTTTGCGCTTTTACTTTCTATAAAGGTCTCGGCTATAGTAATATTTTCTCTATTGGCATATTGTTTCAGCTCTTCAAGTTGAGCTTCAATACTCATAACCTGTCTGTCTTCATCTTCCGTTGATTTTCTTGCATACAAGAAATACTTCATATATAGAACCTCCTTAAACTTGATTCATGCTATCGTAGATAGCGAAAAAATCGGAACATAAAATTATTTTATCTGTGCGTAAGCACAGGAACCGTCGCATGAGGGAGAAGAAGATTGAAATTGATTTTAAAAAGCCCTGGGATTTATTATATTTTTCAGACGATTCTTTAAAGAGATCTATCAAGTTTAGTGGGCGAAGCCCACGCAAAAAAATTTCAAATTGTGAAAAAAGTACTGTGTGGTCGGGGTGAGAGGATTTGAACCTCCGGCCTCCTGCTCCCAAAGCAGGCGCTCTAGCCAAACTGAGCCACACCCCGTGTATAAATTCAAAATTTTTTTATTATATCACCCATTTTTTTAAAAGCTATATAACGATGACTTAAGGAATTTTTTTGTCCTAAAGTCATTTCTGCATATGTCTTCCCGGTTCCTTTTACTTCAAAAACAGGATCATACCCGAACCCATTTTCACCTCTTCTCTTTTCAGTTATATAACCTTCAACCACTCCCTCTTCAAATATATTCTCTTTCCCGGCCCCTGAAAAACATACTACCGAGCGGAACTCTGCATTTCTTTCTTCTTTCGGAACACCTTTTAATTCATTAAGAAGTTTTTCTACATTTTCTTCGTAAGTAGAATTTTCCCCGGCAAACCGGGAAGAATAAATACCAGGCGCTCCATTTAAATATTGTACAAAAAGTCCTGTGTCATCTGCAACTGCAGCACAATTCAATGCCCCAGATACATACTCTGCTTTAATTAAAGAATTCTCCCATAAAGTGGTTCCGTTTTCTTCAATTTCTTTCAATATAGAATAGTTCCCCATCCAGTTTATTTTAATTTCTTTGATATCTTTCCAGATATTTTTTATCTCGCGCAGTTTATCCTGATTGAAAGTTGCTAATATTATCTCTTTCAAAATATTCCCAGCGCTTTCTTCTGTTCTTTTATCAGTTCCCCAATACCTTTTTCACCAAGCTTTATCATTTCCTGAAGCTGGGCATTATTAAAGGTTGCCTCCTCGCCGGTTGCCTGTATTTCTGCAATTTTTCCTGAGTCAGTCATTACTAAATTCATATCCACCTGCGCTACCATATCTTCATAACTATTTAGATCAAGTAAAGCTTCACCATGTACTACGCCAACACTTATTGCTGCAAGAAAATCCGTAATTGGGAATCTGGATATCTTCCTGCGCTGCTGAAGGTCTTTAACTAATAGGTACAAAGCAACAAATCCGCCTGTTATTGAAGCTGTCCTTGTGCCACCATCGGCCTGAATAACATCACAGTCCACTATGATGCTTTCATAAGGTATTGCTTTTAACTCGCATACCGATCTTAAAGCCCTGCCAATTACTCTCTCTATCTCTTTTGTTCTTCCTTTTATGCCAAACCTTTCTCTCCTGACCCTGTCCCTGGAAGCTGAAGGCAGCATTGAATATTCCGCTGTTACCCAACCTTTACCTGTATCCTGAAGATGAAATGGTATTTTGTTGCCTGTGGTTGCAGTACACAGTACCCTTGTTTTCCCTATTGAAATTAACACTGAATAAGGATTCGTATCAAGATAATTTGTTATTATTTCTATTGGCCTTTTCCTGTCATTCGTTCTGTCGTAATCTCTTGTGAAATTTTGTTCATTCATTTTACATGTACCTTTTTTGTATTATTTTTTAGATCTGTAAGAGTTTTCTCTAATTTTTCAAATTCCTGCAGAAAATTTTCTGCCCTTTTCCTGGCAACCTCCACTACCTCTTTTGGAGCCTTTTCTATAAAATCCCTGTTCCTTAATTTTTTGTTAGAAAGTTCTATCTGCCCTTTTATTTCTCTTATACGTCTTTCAAGACGATGTATTTCCTGAGCCCTCAATTCTTCAGGTAAAGATATAAAAATTGACACCTGCCCTGCAACTGATACTGTATCCCCGGGTCTTTTCTCTAACCCGGAGCCAACCTCAACATCATTTAATCCACCAAGAACTTTTACATATTCAATATAGTTTTTAATTACCTTTTCGTCTTCTCCTGAAGCTTTAATTTTTGCTTTTAACATAATTTTCGGCTGGATATTGTTTTCGCCTCTTATGTTTCTTATGCAGGATATAATTTCCATTAACTTGTTCATCTTTTTTACTTCATCTTCTGATATTGTATAATCCTTTAACTCAAATCCGTTATAATTAAGGATATCATCTGCAGGAAGCTCTACTTCTTCTTTTAAATAATCCCACAATTGCGAAGAAATGAAAGGCATGATAGGATGAATTAAGTTTAAAATCTTAACTAAAATATTTATTAATATAACTTCCACATTCTGTTTGCCGGATTCATTAGAATACAATCTGATTTTAGCAAGTTCTAAATACCAGTCACAAAAATATTTCCATGTAAAATCATAAATTTGCCTTGCTGTGTATGCATTGTTAAACTCTAAATACCCTCTCTTTATTTCTTCGGTAAATTTAGCTGTTTCATAAAGTATCCATTTATCAACAAGCTCTAATTTATCCATTTCCGGCGGAGTAAGCTTTTTTATCCGGATATCGCTTAATATAAGCCTTGTAGCATTCCAGAGTTTGTTGCAGAAATTCCGCGCGCCGATAAAATCATCATCCGAAAGCTGTATATCCCTTCCGGGCACTGCTGATTTTGCTAAAGCAAACCTCAAAGAATCTGTTCCATATACTTCAATTATCTCAAGCGGGTCTATTACATTGCCTTTGGATTTGCTCATTTTGCTCCCGTGTTCATCCCTTATTATGCCATGGATATTAACACTGTCAAAAGGCACATCTCCTGCCATTTTTAAACCCATCATAACCATACGGGCGACCCATAAATACAGTATCTCATGCCCTGTAACAAGAACCTTTGTGGGATAATAATATTTTATATCCTTATTTTCATCAGGCCAGCCCAGTGTTGAAAATGGCCACAGTGCTGAAGAAAACCATGTATCAAGCACATCAGGATCCTGAATTAATTCCCTGCTTTGACAAACAGGACAGGTATCAGGAGCTGTTGAATTTACTATAGGTCTTGCTTTTTCAGTGATATGTATAGAATCCGCATTGTTTAATATCTCATTGCGGCTTGAATATTTTCTTAATTCACTATAAGTTTCATTCCTGCCTTCTTTTAAGAAAACATCGATATTGTCTCCGTCGCATTTGCCACAATACCATATGGGTATTCTGTGCCCCCACCATATCTGGCGGCTCAGGCACCAATCATTAATATTATCCAGCCAGCTTAAATACAGCTTTAGCCAGTTTGACGGAAAGAACTGTACGCGTCCGGTTCTGCCTGCATCTGCTGCCATATCTGCCATATCCTTCATTTTTAGAAACCACTGCAGTGTTTCTAACGGTTCTATAACAGTATTGCAGCGGTAGCATGTGCCAACAGCATGGCGGTAATTCTCAACCTTTTTTAGAATGCCCTGCGCCTTAAGATCTTCTATAACTTTTGCTCTGCATTCAAGTCTCTCAAGCCCTGCATAGCTTTTACCCGCATCTGAAGTCATCTTGCCTTTTACATCAATAACAACAACTTTTTCAAGATTATTTCGTTTGCCAATTTCACTGTCATTTGGATCGTGGGCAGGCGTTACCTTTACACAGCCGGTTCCGAACTCCCTGTCTACAAATTCATCGGCAATAACAGGTATCTCCCTGTCCGTAAGAGGCAGTCTAATCTTTTTCCCTATAAGGTTTTTGTACCGTTCATCTTCAGGATTTACTGCAACTGCAGTATCTCCAAGCATTGTCTCTGGCCTTGTCGTAGCAACTGTCATACAGCCATCTCCATTAACAAATGGATATTTTATATACCAGAGATGACTGTCCCTTTCCTCATGTTCAACCTCAACATCAGCGAGCACTGTCCTGCACCTGGGACACCAGTTTGTCATCCTGTTGCCGCGATAGATAAGCCCCTCATTGAACAGACGCATAAATGCTTCTTTCACTGCCAGGCTGCACTGTTCATCCATGGTAAACCGGAGTCTTTCCCAATCACAGCCGCACCCGATACGCTTCAACTGATTTATTATTGTCCCGCCAGATTCGTCTTTCCAGCCCCACATCCTTTCTAAGAATTTTTTTCTACCTAAATCATGGCGGGTTTTTCCTTCCGCAAGAAGCATTTTTTCTACAACATTCTGAGTTGCTATTCCACCATGGTCAGTTCCGGGCATCCACATTGTATTTTTTTTCATTATCTTATGAACTCTTATTATAATATCCTGCAGCACATTATTCAGAGCATGCCCCATGTGTAGAACACCTGTGACATTAGGCGGAGGGATAACTATGGAATATTGAGCCTTTACATCAGGCTTTGAAGCAAAAGTTTTATTTTTAACCCACGAATCAGCCCACTTTTTTTCATATTGTTTTGGATCGTATCTTTTAGGAATTTCTTTCATAATTTAAAATAATACCTGAGACCTATTCCTCCGCTAATTTCCATGTCCGTTTGCGGTATAATATCAAGAACAGGACAAAGCTCAAAGAAAACTTCCATGGGTTCCGTATCAAAAATGTATTCTATACCCGCCGCCACCCTTATCCCAAGGGCGCTATTATCATCCTGGACGATCTTCAATCTTGTTCCAACGCCATAGTAAAAAGGCAGATTTTTTATTTTCTCAAAGTTATGTTTTAAAAAACCTATTTGAACATAAAGCCTGCTCTTATTCTCAAGCGACCAGGCTAATGCTGCATCTATTGCGCTGATTTCACCTACCCATGTTTTAAAACTTAAACCTGTTGGTTCGCCGATTATAATTCCAACTCCGAATGTCTTATTTTCCAATCCTGTAGTTTTTCCGGAAATACAAGCTAAAAATACAATTACAAAAACTAAAATACCCTGCTGTTTATTTAGAAAACTCTTTATAGACATAGTTACCTGTATTTAAAAGCGGGTTCTTATCAGGATTCCCTGAAGCAGAAACGACTTCCCCTACAAAAACCGTATGGTCACCTGCCGCAAAACTTGTTATGGTCTTACATTCAAAATTAATTCTTGCATCTTCTATAAGCAACAGATTTAATTTTTCTGCAGAGATAGTTTTTATTTTCAGCTCTTTAAACTTATCAAAGTCTTTTCCTGATTTACTGCCGCAATAATTTATAATTTCTTCATGGCTCTTAACCGGATATGCCAGCACAAACTCAGGATATTTTACAAGTAGTTTGTGAGTATATCTTGTATGTCCGACTGAAACTGCTATCAACGGAGGATTAAAAGATACCCTCATTACCCAGCCTGCAACCATTATATTCATGTTTGTGTCACAACTGCCTGAAATAACCAGCACAGGGTGCTCGGGCTTAGTAAATTCAGAAAGCGCTTTATTTACATTAAATTTTTTCATAATAGTATCAAATAGTAGTTATTTTACGAATAATTGTCAAAAATCATCCAAATTTATAGTGTTTTTTTATATCTTTAATAATATTCCAGATACATTTCATTCCTTCAGGAAAAGTTACAAAATCACCTGCGCCAAATTCTACGATTTCACCTTTGTCAGGTTTAACCAGGGCATTGCCTTCTAAAATATAACACCTTTCCCCTGAATCGTAATACCAGTCAAAATTAGAAGCTTCTTTCTCCCAGATTGGCCACTTGAATACACCTCTCTCTTTAAGTTCTTCCTCAGAAAGTTTTTCAATTTTAATTCTACACATAATGTTCCTCCGTTATTTATTAATTACAAATTTATTATAAAATAATTACAGTTTAATGAAATGCTCTCGTCGGGATTTAATTCTACCTGAAAAACCGGAATCATACAGCTTGATTGATAAGTAAGCTCAAAATTGCTTTCAGAATTTGTAACTGTTTTAACAGGCATATACCAAAGCTCGCAATTTTTGTCCAGGCTGATATTTATGGTAAACTCCCGGGTCCTATC
>JAIVZN010000106.1:0-6774 GCA_048634875.1 Deltaproteobacteria bacterium
GCTCCCATTTAAGTTCTTTATTACATCGAGCCCTGTCATACCTGGCATATTATAATCAACAATAAGCACATCCGGTTTTTCTTCTTTAATAATTTTTATCGCTTCCTCGCCGCTTGACGCTTCAATGATTTCCACCTGATAATTATCTAAATAAGCCCTTGTTATAAGCCTGGTTGTATATTCGTCGTCACATATAAGTATTTTCATCCAGGGAAAAATTTTTCTCTATATATATTAATAAACACATCCGCTATTTCAGGATCAAACTGCGTCCCCTTGCATTTTTCAATCTCTTTTAATGCCTCATCTTCAGACAGAGCGCCCCTGTAAATGCGCTTTGAAGTCATTGCATCAAATGCATCCGCAACTGCTATAATTCTTGCAATCAGTGGAATATTCTGCCCCTTCAAGCCTTCAGGATATCCCTTCCCGTTATAATGTTCATGGTGGTGTTTTATTCCAGGTAAAAGAGGTACAAATTCATTAACATGTTCTAACATATTTACGCCTTTTACAGGATGCTGCTTCATATTATACCACTCATCATCTGTAAGTTTTCCCGGTTTTAAAAGAATAGACTCAGGAACTGCTATCTTTCCTATATCGTGTAACAGTCCTGAAAGTCTTATATCTTCAATTGTTTCTTTATCCAGGCCAAGTTCTTTTCCTATAATCATAGAGAACATGGTTACTCTTCTGGAATGCCCGTGCGTATAAGGGTCCTTTCCTTCTATTGCTGCTGTCAGAGCTTCAATTGATGAAAGAAATAATTTTCGGATATCCTGATATAATTTTATTTTCTCCAGCGCCGCTCCTATTTCTATGCATACACTTCTTGCCCATATAAGCTCGCTTCCCACAAATACCTTATCGGGGTTACTATTAACTGCTAATAAAACCCCTTTAACTGAACTTGCAATTTTAACCGGCATTGCAATCAAATTTAAAATCTTTCCTTTTTCAGAGATAGCGTCAACTTCAGGATTAAAATCTGCATATTCATAGGCTCTTTTAAGCATTAACGACCTGCCGCTTGCCTTTACATTTGAAACCACGCTTTTTTCTTCAGGAATAACGGTTTTCTTTTTTAAACCGGTTTCGTCATAATAACAGGTACCTTCTTCTTCCCACATATACAGACGAATTTCATCAGCTAAAAAGTACTTTTTTAATTGAGAAAATAACATCCTGATAAGCGGCTCAATTTCTGTAGACGAAGCAGTATTCTGAGCTGATACAATAATTGCATTCATTAACATCGTATCTTTAATTAACTTCTTTTTAAGCTGGGACTGCTGCAATATAAAGCCTAATTCTTCACCCAGTGAATCCAGCGACTTATCCCTCTTTCCTTTTCCCAAGCACAGAAATACCCCTAAGTTCTGTTTTTTGTAAATCATTGGAGCTATAAAAAGCCATTTATAGCCTTTTGGTATGTTCTTTTTATCGTAAAATTTATTTCTTTTTTCAAAAGCTTCTTTAGCCCTGTCATTTAAATTGTTAAATGGATAGTCTGTTCTTGCAAATTTGAGTTGTGCCGTAGATTCAATTACAGCGCCAATATTCCATAATGTATTTTTAAAAATACCTGGCAGTATTTTAATGATTTCTTCGTGAAGCTCAGAAGTGGATTTCTCTAAATCTAATAATCTGTATAATGAGTTGTATGGAACCATTCCCATTTTTTCCCATTTTCTTATGCTCTGTTATGTGAGCCCAAAACATTAATAATTTTATGCTTATATAACTTTTTTAAAGCCTCTCTTGCAGGGCCGAGATACTTTCTAGGGTCAAATACCTCAGGCTTTTCAGCAAGTACGCGGCGTATGGCCGCTGTCATAGCTAACCTGCCGTCTGAATCAATATTTATTTTACAGACTGCTGACCTGGCAGCTCTTCGCAACTGCTCTTCAGGAATACCTACAGCATCTTTTAAATTTCCTCCGTTATCGTTTATGATTTTTACAATGTCCCGGGGTACTGAAGAAGAACCGTGCAGCACAATAACAAACCCGGGTAATTTTTTTTCAATTTCTTCCAATATGTCAAATCGTAATTCGGGCGGGACATAAATACCGTCTGCATTTTTTGTGCATTGTTCAGGTTTAAATTTGAAAGCGCCATGAGATGTACCTATTGAAATAGCAAGAGAATCTACATTTGTCTTCTGAACAAAATCAATAACTTCTTCAGGCCTGGTATATGTGGTTTTTTCAGCAACAACATCATCTTCAATACCTGCGAGCACACCGAGTTCTCCTTCAACTGTAACATCATAATTATGGGCATATTCAACAACCTGAGAAGTCAATTCAACATTCTTTTCATATGCATGAGATGAACCGTCAATCATTACTGAAGAAAATCCTAAATCAATACAGCTTTTGCAAAGCTCAAATGTATCTCCATGATCTAAATGCAATGCAATTGGGATATTGCCCTGCAATTCCTTTGCATATTCAACAGCTCCTTCAGCCATATAGCGAAGCAGAGTCTGGTTGGCGTATTTTCTGGCGCCTGATGAAATCTGTAAGATAACAGGCGACTTTGTTCCCACGCATGCCAGAATAATAGCCTGTAACTGCTCCATATTGTTAAAATTGTATGCAGGTATTGCATAACCGCCTTCCATAGCCTTTGTAAACATTTCCCGGGTATTTACAAGCCCGATTTCTTTGTAATTTATTCCCATAATCTTCTCCTTTTTTCGTAAATCGTAAAGCGTGAAGTAATATTCCCTACTTTACGGATATTTTGTTAATTTATCAAATAATTTACTACAAGTCAACAAGTAAGATGAAGCCCGCAGGCAATCTTTTTATAAGCCTCCATATTATTAAATTCTTTAACAGCTTTATCTGTTTTTCCTGATATAATTTTTATACTCATATCCTGACATTTCCCGGGCACTTCTTTCTCTATATTCATAACTCCATAAGCGCCTCTCCCAATTATTAAAACCTCTGGTTTATACTTCCAGACTTCCCCAAGATCCTCCACCTGTAATAAATGCCCTTCCTTTCTCCACCAGTTTATAATTTTGTCGCCAACAATTAAAACATCATTAGAATATTTTTCACCATCAATAACAATTTCTCCAAATCTGTAGCTGTTAATATACATTATTATCGCCAGTCTCCCAGTCTCAATCTTCTGTACACGGATTCTAATGACTCCGGAATAACTTTCTGCTCACCTATTACAGGCATAAAATTTGTGTCACCTGCCCATCTGGGAACTATATGTATATGGATATGTTCATCAAACCCTGCGCCTGCAATTTTTCCGATGTTCATACCTATATTAAAACCATGCGCATTCATTTCCTTTTTTATCTTATCCACAAACACTTTTACCATATCCACCATTTCAGACAATTCTTCATCAAGCAGTTCAGAAATTTCTCCTGTATGCCTGTAAGGCGCAATCATTATATGTCCGTTATTATATGGATAAATATTTAACATCGCAAATACTTTTTTACCTCTGTGAAGAATATAGTTTTTTTCATCTTCATTAGAATTTTGTTTTTCGCAAAAAATACATTTCATATTATCACTTTCAGTTACATATTTAATCCGCCACGGCGCCCATAAAATTTTCTTATTTTTCACTTTTCCAGAGTCCTGCGGCAATTAATACCCAGCCGACTACTAACAACGCAGGCGCAGCAAATCCTGCCCAGTTTGTCGCCATACGGTTTACCATTGAAAGGACAATAAATCCTGATATTAACAGTGCAATTCCACCAACAACTAATCTTTTTGTGCTCATTTAATCCTTAAAAATTTTCTCTTTCCAACCTTCAGCACGCCTCCGGAACCAGGATTGATAACCAGAGCCGAATCCATAACTTTTTCCTCATTAAATGTTATTGCTCCCTGCCTGATATGGCGTTTTATTTCTGCTTTAGAGTCAAGCATACGCTGATTATATATTATGTCTACAAGTTTCCGTGGCTCCGGGAGTATATATACCTGCATTTTTTCCGGTAATTTTCTTTTAGAAAAAACGCGCTCAAATCCTTCTTTAGCTGCAATTGCAGCATCTGAAGTATAATACTTTGATACAATTTCAAATGCCAATTTTTTTTTAGCTTCCATAGGATGAAGTTTTTTTATTCTTTCAATATCAGCATTTGTAAGTAAATTGTAATATTTATACATCAACTCATCTGAAATTGACATTATTTTACCAAATATATCCTCCGGAGATTCATCAATTCCAATGTGATTCCTATAACTCTTGGACATTTTTTTTACTCCATCAGTCCCCTCAAGAAGAGGCATGGTAAGTATAGATTGAGGTTCCTGTCCCATATCTTTCTGCAAAAGTCTACCCATAAGCAGATTAAACTTCTGGTCTGTTCCGCCTATTTCAATATCAGCTTTTACCTGAACTGAATCATATCCCTGAAGAAGCGGATATATAAACTCTGTTATGGTAATTGGATCGCCTCTTTTATACCTGGCCTCAAAATCATTCCTTTCAAGCATCCTTGCAACCGTATAATGCGTTGAAAGCCTGATTAATCCTTCTGCTCCTAACTTTTCCAACCAGACAGAATTCTTTACAATCTCTATATTTTCTGTATTAAGAACTTTAAAAATCTGTTTCTTATACCCTTTGACACTTTTTTCTATATCTTCTTTAGCCAGCATCTGCCTTTCACTGATTCTTCCTGACGGATCGCCTATCATTGCTGTAAAATCTCCAATTATAAAAATTACCATGTGCCCGAGATCCTGAAAGGCTTTAAGCTTTTCCATTACAACTGTATGCCCGAGATGCAGTTCAGGCGCTGTTGGGTCAGCGCCGAACTTAACCCGGAGCTGCTTACCTTCAAGGAGTTTCTTCTTTAATTCCTCTGCGCCTATTATTTCTTCAGCGCCGCGGGAAATAATTTCTAATTGTTTGTCAATATTTTTCATTTCATTTTATGAGCTGAAAACTCTCTAAAAATTTCCTTCACATGGTTTTCTATAAACCTTCTCTTAAGGAGTGAAGATGCCTTCAGGCTTTTAACAGGCCTGATCTCCTTCTGAATAAGTTGATTTAACTCTTTTAAATCAATATCTTTTATTTCCTTACCTGCAAGGTATTCCTCTGCTTTATCTAAAGTTTCAGTTTTAGCAGTTGCTCCGCTTATTGCTGCCACAGGATCTCGCAAAATAGAATTTTTAATTTTAAAACCTATGCCTGTAACAATCTGAGGAAAATCAATTGCTGATAGAGTCTGCCTTTTTACCTTAACAATTCTACCCGGCTCAGTTATTACTACCCCGCATACCAGTCCATGTCTATCCAGCAGCCAGTCGCCAAGCGGTAAAGTCTTAGACTCTCCGTTAAAGAAAAATTCAACACTTGCTTTGAATGCTAAAAATAAAGGAATTAAATCTGATATAAAAAATTTTCCTGCTATTGTACCTCCAACAGTAGCCATATTTCTTATATTAATGCTTTTAAATGATTTTGCTGTATTGGATAAACTTTCAGGCAGATTAATGTTATCAGCAACATCAGAGATTGTCGCCATAGCTCCTATTTTTATTTTTGCTTTTTTTATATTTATTTTTTCCAGATGGAGATTTTTTAAATCAATAAGTCCATCTGTTTTTAGGCTGCCTCTCCAGTTCAGTATTGTTCCGCCGGCAAAATAAATATATCTTTTGCCTGACTTCTTCTTCAGGTCTTCCGCTTGTTTTAAGGTATCAGGTACAAAGTAATCCATATCTTATTCCTTGCATGTACTGTTAAACCAGTAGAGGATTGCTTCCAAGACTCCTCCGCCGATACTCCTTGCCTTATCAGAAACAGTAAAAGCATATTCCTTTTTGCCCCTCGGATCAATATCGCCTATTTTACAGCCTTTCTCAATACGGGTTTCCCGAGCTATAAGCCCCCTTATTATGCCGTGTATATCCGAACGGATTTCTTTGCCTGCTACATGACCGATAAGTTCATTCTTTTCAACAGTATCCCCGATTTTCTTCAATGACTTAAGTTTTCCATCAGCAGGAGATCGCAGTAATCTACCGGCAGTATATCCTTCAATATTATCTGGAATTCCAGTGTATTCTTCAGCTTCTCCCTCCCATATAACCCTGCCTAAATTATGACCGCAGTTGGTTTCAATAACACAATCAATATTACAGGAAGCTTTGAATCCGGGTCCCAAACCAATAGTTAAAAGAGCATCGCCTTTTATTGTTGTTCGGTTATCTATTCCTTTCAAGGTAGCATCAACTAAAACAGCAGGCTTGAATTTTTCAAGTATATCCTTTTGTTCAGTTGTAAACACAGGTATGAAATCCCCTGTAAAATCAGGAATATCAGTTACAAGTTTGCCTTTAACGCCATCAACTACAACCGTACCTTCAGTAATAGCAGTTGAAAAGGAGACTTCTCTTCTAATACTTAGAGGATGAGGAATATCAACCACCGCAACTTTAATCCCGGTTCTGAATAGCTTCCATGCTGCGCCGCTGCCCTGATCTCCTCCTCCTTTTATAAGAACAATAATATCTTTCAGTGTATTCATATTAAATTATTTGACAAAAGGACTATTGGAACGAACAAATACCTTTTGCAACTTAAAACAACTTTGAGACAATAACTGCACAATATTTAAGAAGGAACCATTCATTTTATAGCACTTGAATATAATGGTTGTCAAATTTGACGCCGTGTTATTATTTTTATAACATTTTAAATATGAACAACATTACTGCCGTAATACTTGCAGGGGGTAAATCTCACAGAATGGGCACTCCC
>JAIVZN010000107.1:0-6772 GCA_048634875.1 Deltaproteobacteria bacterium
TTTATCTGTTTTTTCTTGCTTTTATTAAATTAGTTAACATCCCGCCAATATTATTACAATTTAGTTCTAAGTCTAATTCTTTAAATAAATCATCATAAATATATTCAACATTTTTTCCAATTTCTAATAAAGTCATCAATTTATTTAATGACCCTTTTGATATATACAAAAATTGTATAAAATTTTTATTACTATTTCTCTCATAACCTTCTGCAATATTAGCCGTTATTGAACAGGCGGCATCTCTTATTTGTGCTATAAGCTGAAACTTTTCTTCTACAGGAAATCCTTCACTGATATGATAAATTTCACGGCGGTACTTTCTACCTAATTGCCACGCCTTTAAATCTTCAAACCTTTTCATTTTATTTCCATATTACTTTATTACTTTCTTTCCATATTACTTTATTACTTTATTACTTAAATTTACTTGGCTACAACAATCACTCCGCTCAATATCTCTCCGTCTTTTTTTATCTGGTACATATAAATACCGCTCTCCACTATATCTCCGTCTTCATCGGTCCCATCCCAGACAGGACTGGAAATATCTTCATAACTTTTTATGATTCTGCCCCTTATATTATGTATATACAATTCATACGGAGGCTCAAGGCCGCAAAATTCAGCATAATCATTTTCACCATCACTATTTGGTGTAATAATTTTTCTTAAAGGACTGGTATCTTTAAGGTCAAGAACACCTGTCCACTGAAAAAGAGCGTATTTAGAAAAATGCATCAGTTTTGCCGAAACAGTATTCTTCTGATTATCCACGCTGCCGCCGGTCAACCGCCACTGGAAACCATCCCATAGAAATATTTTTAAATCAGCTTCATTTATTTCAGTACCGTCTACTTTACCATCGCCATCAAGGTCAAAATAAAGAATTGTCATAGTTACAGGTTTTTTAAACATTTTCCCATCCGGCTTAAAATCAAAAACAACTACCGGCGGTTCTGCGCCTTTCTTAGGCGACTGAGTTACATCCTCTTGAGTTATACTTACTGTAATTTGTTCTTTTAGCGCACTTGCAGGAAAATATAAAGATGTTTCCCCGTCATCAGGATTTCCATCAGGTAAAACAACTGTCTGTTCATCTTTTCCCGCATAAACCGTATAAGTTTTTAAAACTTCTACCTGTAGAGGAATTACAGTTACTGTAGAAGGATAAACTCCGGATTCTCCTGTGGAAAAACACCAGTTCTTTGCCTTGTCGCGGATATCAACATAATACTGAATCCCATCTGCAGTAATAAAACCTGCAGGAATTTCACCACTGCATTCTGCGATAACAGGTTCAGGAGCGCCTTCATACATATTTGCGCTTTCAAAAGCAGCGCCGCCGATTTTGCGATAACAAAGTTTTATACTGGTTATACCGGATTCTCCATCCTGCGCTTTTGCTTTAACAACTATTTTATTTCCTAAAATATATATTTTATCCGGCGGAGCTACTATTAACTCACCGGTCGGAGGATTCTGGTCCTCAGAAGGTATGCAGCTCACTATATTTGATATATCTGATTCATTCGGGATCTCATCGTTAGTTTTTAAAGCAAACCAGTACTTAACATAATTTGTAAGCCCTGAAATTTTCAGAATTTCACTTTTTTGACAGGTTGTCGGTATGGTTGAACCTTGTAAAATTGTAAAATCAGTTATTAGATTTAAACTGTTCCAGGTTGATGTCGATTCGCTGATAGCCGCTATAGAAGAATATCTTATATCATACCCTGAACAATCATCAAAATCATATAGATATCCATTGTCCCCGGGAGCAGTCCATTCTAAAGTTGCATACATATCACCCGGCGTAACATTTAAATTTGCAACTTTTCCCGGCGCTATCTCGTCTATCTGAGCCTGGGATGTTGCTCCATGTGATATTTCACTCCAGTTTGGAACCTCATCACATGTCCAGATACGGAAATAATAAGTAGCGCCGTTTATAAGGCCGGTTACAAGATAAACTTGAGAATCTCCAAATTTTACATTTGATGTTGAAATTTCAATATTTGGGCTAACTGTTGACCATACCACTCCTGTCCAGGTTGAGTGTTGGATTCTAAATTTTCCGTCCTCAATTATATCCTCGTTTCCATTGTCTCCAGGCGCTGTCCAGAAAAGTTCTACTTCTCCTTCAAAATTTCCGGAAATTCCGGAAAGGGTTGTAATTTTACCTGGCGGAGTTAAATCAAGTGTTTTTGTTGAAGTTATATTTGAATAATTTGAAAGATTATTACTTTCATCGTAAGTCCAGAGAACAAAATAATACTCTGTATCATCTTCAAGCCCGGAAACTACCCTGGATTGAGAAACTCCAGGATAGACAGATGAAGTGGATATAGAGACCTGCGCTCCGGAAACAGACGGAGAAATTATATCATTAGTAGAATGCTGTATTTTATATTCACCTGAAAATCCTATTAAGCCGCTTGTAGAGTAATTAACATATCCGTCATCTCCAGGCGCAAGCCAGGAAAGTCTTATTGAGATTGAAGAACCCTGAACCTGAAAAGAGTCAAGGGTCGTTACTGTTCCAGGTTCTGTAACATCAACCTGGGCCCAGGCAGTTGCTCCATTTGAAAGTACTGAAACATTCGGGACTTCATCTTCTGTCCATATGTGGAAATAATAAGTTGCTCCCGGAATTAAACCTGTCAGTGTTTTTGAATGTAAATCTCCGAAACTTTCATTTTCAATGGGGTATGATACCTGCGCATCAGATGTTGACCATGAAATTGTATAGTCAGTTGAATGCTGAACATGATAATTTCCAGTTATAATAATCCGGTTTGCAGTAGAGTCATAGTTATCGTAGGGCGCGCTCCATGAGAGATTAATTCTTCCTTCAGTTATTCCTGGTTCAGCAGATAAATCAGGAATTTTTGAAGGGCTATCCGTATCTTCTTTAGTTACTCCGTCAGCAACATTAGTGGGCGTCTGTATCTGACTCGTGTTATTTGCGTCATCAACTACCTGTAAAATAAAATAATAAGTTGTAGAACTTAAAAGATATATACTTTTGGATTCAGTTGCGCCCGGAGAAAGAGGCTGCCAGGTCTGTTCATGTTCATTTGCTATATTATTCCACCAGTCACTCCTATCTCCAGTTGGAATTTTTGTTGAATACTTTAAAATATAATAAGTTGCTGGTTCGCCTTGGGGGTCAGAAGCATCTTCATCAGGAGCAACCCATGATAGCTTTATTTCATCAGACTTATCACCTTCTAATGCAGAAAGTGTTGTTATATTCTGTGGTAAATCTTCATCAGGATCGCACATTCTCTGGATATAAATATCAGGCCTGTTATTAACATTATCAGAGCGATCATCAGCCCAGCAGATTATTGCGCCTTTTATTCCATCATCAATAATCTGCGGATATTGCTGATGTCCTGAAATGGAAAATGTAGAAACTGCTGTTCCTTCCCACTCTGCTTCCCAGGTTAAAATTGCATCAATGTCATATTTCTGCGCATAAATATCATACTGTCCGCCGGTTCTTTTATCCTGCCAGCATATTATTGCGCCTCCTGAACTTTCTTCAGATATTCCTATGTGTTCCTGAGCGGTATCTTCGTAAGGAGATCCTGCTCCAACAAATATTCCATTACCTATGGCTGCCCAGTCTCTTGAACCATCAGAATTCAGCCTCTCACAATAAACATCTCCATAAGTTGGGTCACCATAAGACTCGTTTCTGAAATCCCTCCATGCAATAACTGCTGTGCCAATACCATTACTTTTTACAATAACAGGCTCCATCTGATGGTCGCCTGCTTCACAAACAACTTCGCCGACTGATGTCCATAAGAGACTGCCATCAGTTCCATTAATTCTCTGCGCATAAATGTCATAAAGTTGAAATTCATCCCTTTTCTGCCAGCATATTATTGCGCCTTCTGCTCCATCCCGGCACATAACACAATCCGGAGTAAAGCCAGGCTTGTCGCCATTAGCATTAGAAAAAACCTGGTTTTCAGGCCAGACAGTTGTACCTGAAGAAGAAATTCGGACAGCATAAATATCACATTTTCCATTTCTGCTGTCATGCCACGCAATTATTGCACCATTATTCTCATCACTTACAATAACAGGATAATTTTGATGACCTGCATTACTGCAAATACTGCTTCCATGAGCCTGCCATAGAACCACGCCGTTTTGTGAAATCCTCTGCGCATAAATGTCCTGATTCCCGTTCCTCTCATCAACCCAGCAGATTACTGCGCCTCCGGAGCCATCTTTAATACTGCCAATCCTGTATTTTTCATACTTATCTATATCAGCACTTACAATATCACTGCTTGTGACATCTGTCATTGTAGAAACTGCAACTCCATGAGCCTGCCATAAAAAATTTCCTGATGAATCAACCCTCTGGCTGTAAATACCGTAACAAGCTTCATCCCTCCCATCCCACCATGAAATTATTGCTCCCCCGTCTCCGTCAGAAACAATTACAGGTTTTAACTGGTCGCCTGATATAGTTGAAACGCAAATTCCGTCAGAAGTCCACTGGACATTCCCTTCCTGAGAAATTGCCTGCGCATAGATATCCCAGCTTCCATTTTTAGAATCCTGCCAGCATATTATTGCGCCTCCCGAACCGTCAGAAACAATTTGCGGATAATCCTGCTCATCAGGTGCAGTTGATAAAGCAGCGCCTCCGGGAGTCCATACATTAAGGCCGTCGCCGTAAACAAGTTGAAAGTTGAAAGTGGAAAGTGGAAAGAGGAAAATAAAGAAATAAAGAATTTTTTTCAATTTAAAATGTATTCTACTTTACCAATCCTGTTTTATTTCTTTCCAGGATGCCTGCTTGAAATCGCCGCCTGTTGTTTCCAGAAGTATATCACTCTTATAATATACCTCAAAACCTCCTGACATGTCTCCGCTATCATCAACCATAATTGCGCCATAGATACATGTCCCGCCACCAGCATCAAAAGTACCTTTCACATAAATGAAACCCTCTACTGTTACTTCATTGTCCTTGCCACCGCCAAGACTGTCGCCATTTCCAATAACTACAGGTGTTGATATGTGATGACCACCATCGCCAGGATACTCATACATAGCAGAAGTATCACCATAAGCATCAGTGGTATCATCATAAACACCATCATCAGTAGCATCATCCCTTATCGGGCAGTTCTTTTGATATTCTTCCCATGCGTTATCATGCGGAGTTATAGTTCGCGGCAGGGCTCCTTGTCCGGTAATTCTGAAATCTGCCATACAGATTATGTCTCCTTTTATATAAGATTGTCCTGTAAGTCTAAAATTGTTCTCAAAATAGTAGGTTTTCTCATCTGTATCTACACGGTTTGACCAGTTCTGGTTTGTTGTATAATAATGTCCATCCGCTATTGCTTTATCTTTATATTCATCAAAATCAAGTTCAGGTAAATCCGGTACTCCAGGATCATGATTATAGCTCCACCATTCTAAATCATCTGTGCTTGGGCTCCCATCATCATCCCTTGTCGGATAACTTCCTCCACTGGCAGTAATTGCGCCGCGGGCAAATTTTCTCGGATACAATTGATTGGTATTGCTACCGTTTAACTGCAGAGCGCCTCTTGACATATATGGTCCCCAGAAAACCATTGCATTTCCACCGGCTCCTATTACTGCAGCCTGAATTGGTGACTGAACAGTTTCTATATAAACAATAATCTCTATTGCTCTGACTTCCTCTATTGATGAATCCCTTCCAATTCCGACAATTTTTCTATAATGAGGATCAGGCATTGTTGAAATTGTAATTTTATATTTCCCGCCTTCAACTTCAACATCCGTAAATTCTTTTTGCCCTTTATAATCACTATCAAGAGTCCCATCTGCAACAGAATCCCATACGCCTCCGCCTTCCCTGAGTTTCCACAAACCCCTGTCAACTGCAGCTTCAGCAAGATGGAATGCAGTAGTTGATCGCACATGCTTTACTGCCCATTTTGTCTCCTGCCTTAACAAACTAACAAGTATTGTAGTAAAGATTGTAATAATAAGGACAGCAATTAATGCAAAAGCTAATGTCTGGCCTCTCTGGTTATTGAACATTTTTACATTGGACATTGAACATTTTTTTGACATTTTCTTCTCGATATTCCTGCTCCCCCTTTTATCAATTCATTATTCTTACTTTCCGGACAGATAACTTTGATGTCTTTGTTTTTCCTTCATAAGTCCCCTTTTCTAAACAGAGGCATATACTAACTACTCTGTCATTATCACTTTCTACAATTGAAAAAATAAGATTTCTGATATTTTCACCAAGCCGTGATTCTTTTCCTGCAACTGTCTGGTAAAATTTACGGCCATCCTGGAAATAGGAATAATCTTTACCATTTATGTGCTTGAAACTTATCTTGCTGAAAGGAGGATCATCATCATCTGGATGCCTGGAGATTGTTATATCAGACCCTGTATCTGCCTGGCGGATATTCCTAATCATCAAATCTAAAATTCTCCTTGCATCTCTTTGAACTTCTGCCTGAGCGCTACTCAGCCTCCACATCCTGAAACCCTGTATAAATACTGACCACATCACTGATGCAATAATTCCAATTATTGCAACTGTGATAAGTGTTTCAATTAAAGTCATCCCTTTTGAATATTTTTTCATCTGTAAAATACCTTTTTTGCAAGGCTAAAAGCCTTGCCCTACTGCCTTTCCCATATATTTGTAAATTACTTTCAAATAGTGCCCCCTTACTCCCTCTTTTAGTAAAGAGTTAATCCCCCTTCATCCCCCTTTGAA
>JAIVZN010000108.1:0-6516 GCA_048634875.1 Deltaproteobacteria bacterium
TTCGGGTGCTCCTCCTAAAAAATCATGCTTAGGCATAATTTTTCTTAACAGCTCCGCATGTCTCGGTTCTTCATTCCTAATGCAAAATCCGGGTTAAAATTTCAGGTTTAATTGACCTTAAATTTGCAGTATAAAATTATTTTTGTTATACTTTTATTTGAAAATAAGGTTCTTTCTTATTTAAGTTGGATTTTGTGTTGGTAGAGTCCAAAAAATGTATTTGTTCGTTCCGCAGTACTTTTGCCTTACGGCCGTAAATAATATGCCTGAAACTCAAAAACTCCCCAGCCCTTGCAAGCAAGAGCTGGGTCAAACAAGTTTGAGTTTCTTCTTTGAAATGCCATATCATTTGCTAAAAGTACTGAAGTCACTCAAAACACATTTTCTGAACTCATTTTCACACAACTTTCAGACGATATCTCCAACTTATTTAAGAAAGAACCAAAATAAATCCTTTGCTCTTAATAGTGTAGTTGTTTCATTTATGAAGCAGCTTGGTGAAATTAAGAGCCCTGTTTTAAGTAGTTATAGGATCAGAAAGGAGGAAAATATGCCTATCTATGAAACTATTTTTGCAGTACCTTCAACATCTTCAGAGGAAGAGCAAACACAAAGTATCAAGGATGTTGAGGAATTCATCACAAGTGCAGGAGGAAGCATTAACTCAAGTGAGGATATGGGTGAAAGAAGAATGGCCTATAAGGTAAAAGGGCATGAGCGCGCATATTATCACCTGATTAAATTTGACAGTCCACCCGGTGTGATAGAAGGAATTAAGAGGCATTATAGTATAAATGCCGGCAGATATATAAGAAATATGATTGTCAAGGTAAAATGAAAGAGGAAAGAAAGGAGGTAATAAATGTCCAGCAGTGCTAATCTTGTTGTTCTAATGGGGAATCTCACTCGTAGCCCGGAGTTAAGATATACTCCACAGGGAAGGGCAGTTACAACATTGAATCTTGCGGTTAATCGTATATATCGGGATAGAGATACAGGGGAGCAGGTAAAAAATACAGATTTTATACCTGTATCTGTATGGGGAAAACAGGCAGAAAATTGTGAAAAATACCTTTCAAAGGGCCGGGGTGTATATGTGGAAGGCAGACTTTCACTTAACAGATGGGAGGATTCAAATGGTGAATCACGCTCGAGGCTTGAAATAATTGCAAGGAATGTTCAATTTCTATCTGGTGGGGGTGGTGAAACTAAAGAAGTTGTCGTTGATGACCAGGATGCAGCCGAAAGTTATGAGCCTGGAGAATCCAGTAAAAAAGTAGAGGACATAAATGACGAAGAAGTCCCGTTCTGAAATAAGGAGACTGGGAGACTATGAGACTGGGAGATTAGGAGACTAGGAGACTAGGAGACTGGAAATTAATTTTTTACCTAATCTCCTAATCTCACAGTTTCCTAGTCTCCCTAAAGAAGGGAGGTAAATTTGGAACAAAGAGAACAACGAGAAAGAAAAAATGTGAAGTTTATAAAAAGGCATTGTAGAGTTTGCAGATCTGATAAAGAGATAGATTATAAAGATGTAGAGTTTTTAAAGAGTTTTTTAAATCGTAGAGGCAGAATTGTTTCAAGATTATACACAGGAAATTGCGCTAAGCATCAAAGGGCAGTAGTAAAAGCAATAAAGAGATCAAGAAATTTAGCTCTTTTGCCGTTCACTTCATAGCAGTTGCGTGAGCAGGGTCTTGATTTATTAAACCCGCTCACTCGGATAAATCCGACCAGTACAAATATCCGCAACCCTAAAAGGGTTGCCCTACTGTAGGGCAAGGCTTTCAGCCTTGCAGAAAAAGGGATTTACAGATGAATGATAAGTTAAAAAATTTTATTCAATTAACTGCACTTTCAATTATCCTTGTTTCTTTATCAGGGTTTATCCCTGTAGCAGGGATAATTTTATTATTTCTTTCTGTGGTTCCTCAGTTAATTTTGATTACGAAAAGGAGGCAATATTTATATTCCATATTTTCATGGCTGCTTGTTTTCTTCTTTATAGGATTATTAAAAGGGTGGGGTTTTAGTAGTAATTATATATTTTTATTTTTCATATATGCTCTCTGGTTTAGTTATTTAATAAAAAGACCTCGAAAACCATATATTGTAATAGTAAATGCTGCAGTTATCTGGTGTCTTTTGATTTTTATGTGGACTGGTTTAAATTATATTTTTTTCAAAATTAATCTTCTTGAAGAAATAGTTAAATTAGCTAAGATTTCCGCAGCCTTCAGTATAGGAAAATACTATGATTTTGGGCTACAGTACAGTCAGATAGAAATGATGGATAATTCAATAAATGGTATAATTGAATTTTTTACAAAAAGCGCTGTTGGCTGGGTGCTTATTACAGGTTTAATAGGCTCCTGGTTCGTTTATTATACCCTGGGCAGGTACATTTATATGCCGGAGTTACCTCCAATTAAAAAGTTCAGGCTTTCTGAAGGCTATATCTGGTTTCTAATATTTGCTGTAATATTATATGTCTTTGGCGGAAAGTTGAGTGGTGATAATATGCCGATAGTATTAGCTCTCAATATTGGCGTAGTTTTGCTTGGGGGTTATTTTTTAAGCGGATTTGGGCTTATAATTTCTTTAATGGCAAGATGGAACTTTTCCATGTTTATGAAGTTTCTTGCCATATTTTTTCTTTTTATTTTTTTAAGAGGAATATATTTTTTTATAATTTTCGGTATAGTTGATGTCTGGGTTAATTTTAGAAAGAGATGGCAGTCTAACAAAAATTGAAGATTGTAGATTGAAGATTGAAGAATGAAGATTGAATAATTTTAAATCACCAAATCGTCAATCAACAAATCTAAAATTAAGAAGGGAGGGAGGATTTACAATGAAGATTATATTGAGGGAGGATGTAGGAAAACTTGGGAAATTTGGAGATGTAGTTAATGTAAGTGACGGGTATGCCAGGAACTATTTGTTTCCTAAAAATATGGCATGGTTCTATGAAGAAAAGTATCTTAAGGCAATCCGGAGTTTGAAGGACGACATTGAATCTCAAAAGATTAAAGATAAGGAAGAAGCTCATACAAAAGCTGAGGAGATTGAAGGTACTTCAATAACAATACAGGTTGAGGTAGGACATGATGATAAACTGTTTGGTTCTGTAACTAATATAGATATAGCGGAAAAATTAAGAGAAACAGGAATAGAAGTTGATAGGAAAGATATTCAGATAGATGAACCAATAAAGAAATTAGGTGTTTATAAAGTGGGAATCAGGTTGTATCCTGGGGTAGAAGGGTCCTGTAAAGTGTGGGTGGTAAAGAAAGGAGATTGAGAGAAGAGATTAGGAGATTAAGAGACTATGAGATTGGGAAAAAATTGGAAATTGAGAGTTAAAACATGACAGAAAAAATTCCGCCACAGAATATAGAAGCAGAAAAATCTGTTCTCGGATCTATGCTTATTGATGAGCAGGCAGTTATGGTTGCCGTGGATTTATTGCCGGAATCTTTCTTTTATAGAACAGTTCATCAGATAATATTCACTGCAATGCAATCTCTTTTTCAACGGGGTGATGCAGTGGATGTTATTACAGTTGCAGAAGAACTGAAAAGAATGCAGTTGCTTGATAAGGCAGGCGGTCCGGATTATCTTACAGATCTTGTTAATAGCGTTACTACTGCTTCAAATGTTGAGTATTATGTAAAAATAGTGAAGGATAAAGCTCTTATTCGCGAACTTATAAAAATTTCTTCAAAAATAATAGATGACAGTTATAAGGAACAGGAAAATGCAGGGGAGCTTTTTGATAAGGCTGAACAGCAGGTATTTAATGTCCGACTGAGAAGCGTAAGGGAAGGATTTAAAAAAATAGGTTTGATGGTAGAGAATTCAATTGAAACTATAGAAAAAATATGCAGCCACGATGAAGAAGTTTCCGGACTCTCTACAGGTTTTAATTCGCTGGACAGGATAATAGCAGGATTACACAGGGGGAATCTTATTATTGTTGCAGGGAGGCCGTCAATGGGTAAAACTTCTTTCGCCTTAAATATTGCTCATCATGTTGGACTTGAAAAAAAGATACCTGTGGGAATATTTTCACTTGAGATGTCTGCTGATGAGATACTGATGAGAATGCTCTGTGGTGAAGCTCAGGTTGATTTATCCAGGGTGAGGGATGGATATATAGGGTCAAATGAATGGGCTGCGCTTACCTCGGCTGCAGGAAGATTAAAAGAATCTAAGATATTTATTGATGATTCAGCAAGTTTAACTCCGTTAGAGATGAAAGCAAGGGCAAGGAGACTTAAAACTGAGTACCCTGACCTCGGGCTTATTCTCGTTGATTATATTCAGTTAATGTCTTCGGGGATTAGAGGTTATGAAAACAGGCAGCAGGAGATATCCTATATTTCAAGAAATTTAAAGGTATTAGCTAAAGAAATTGAGATACCTGTTATGGCGATGTCGCAGCTCAGCCGCGCGCCTGAAATGCGCAGCGGCGACGCACGCCCGCGGCTTTCCGACCTCAGGGAATCCGGGGCGATAGAGCAGGATGCAGATGTTGTCTTATTCCTGTACAGGCAGACATACTATCAGAAACCGGAGGAAATAACACCTGATACAGAAAATATAGCGCATGTCATAATAGGAAAGCAGAGGAACGGCCCTACAGGAGAGGTGAAGATGTTATTCCAAAAGGAATATACAAGGTTTAGAGATTTAACAAAAAAACAGGAGTTTTAGTTTTGCTCAGACCTACTTCAGCTAAAATAGATTTAAGTGCTCTGAGGGAAAATTTCAGGAAAATAAGGGAATTAACAAAGACTTTTATAATGCCTGTTGTAAAGGCAAATGCTTACGGTCATGGTTCAATAGAAGTTTCAAAAGTATTAGAAGAAGAAGGGGCGGATATATTTGGCGTGGCAACTATTGAGGAGGGAATTGAGCTCCGGAAAAATTCTATAAATACTCCCATATTGATACTTGGTTCAATATTCCCCATGGATAATTTTGAAACTGTTATTGAATACAATTTAACTCCGATTATAGCAAGCCGATTTTCTGCAGAGATTCTTGAGGAAACTGCTAAGAAAAAAAACAAGAAGGTGCCGTTCCATTTAAAAGTTGATACGGGAATGGGGAGAATAGGAGTAAATCACAGCACGGCAGTGGGGCTCTGGAATGAATTAAATGATTCCGAGTATCTTGAAGGAGAAGGAATTTTTACTCACTTTTCGCGCGCTGATGAGGACTATTCATATACCTATGAACAAATTAGCAGGTTTAAAGGAGTTTTAGACAGTATCAGGAATGTTCCACGGTATGTGCATATAGCTAACACTGCCGGAATGATGAATTTTTCTGATTCATATTTTAATTTAGTGAGACCGGGACTGGCGATATACGGGCTTTATCCAGAGGGTATAGATAGAAAAAAATTCGGATTTAAACAGGTTCTTTCATGGCAGAGTTGTGTAGTATTTTTAAAAGAGGTAAAAAAAGGAACACCTATAAGCTATGGAGGCAGGTGGGTTGCGCCGGGAAATTCAAAAATTGCAACTGTATGTGTGGGTTATGCGGATGGTTATCCCAGAGCTCTGTCAAATAAATCAGAAGTTATTATCAGGGACAGAAAATGCCCTGTGGTAGGCAGGGTATGTATGGATATGATTATGGTTGATGTGACTGATATCGGAGGGGTTACAACAGGCGATGAAGTTATTCTGCTTGGGAAAAATTTACGAGCGGAGGATTTAGCTAAATGGGCAAATACAATAAATTATGAAATAACTACAGGTATTTCTTACAGGGTGCCCAGGGTGTACATAAATGCGTAAAGCGTGAAGCGTAAACTTTTATGGTTGAAAGAAAAATTATTAAATTTATATATCAGAAAATTTTAACAGTTGCTGACGGAGTAGGCGGCGCAGTGCATATGGTTGGGAATGTTGCCGGTTTGCTTTTTCATAAGCCTGATGATACATCCAATATCTTTAAGCAGATGGTAAGGGTGGGTGTAAATTCGCTGCCAATAGTCCTTTTATCTGCTCTTTTCACAGGTATGGTTTTGGCGCTGCAGAGTGGTGTTGCTGCAACCAAGGTATTTGATCAGGCAATTTTTATGGGAACATTGGTATCTTTTTCAATGGTACTTGAATTAGGCCCGGTGCTTACCGGCTTGGTTATTGCAGGTAGAGTTGGCGCGTCAATTACAGCCGAAATCGGAACAATGAAGGTTACCGAGCAGTTAGATGCTCTTTACACTCTTGGAACAACACCCGAGAAATATCTTGCTGTGCCGCTTTTTATCGCTACTATAACCATGCTGCCTGTTATAACTCTTCTCGCTGATGTAACCGGGATATGGGGAGGATATATAGTTTCAATACATGCTTTTGATATTCCCGGCAGTGTATATAGAAACGATATTTTAACGCATCTTGAAATCGTACATTTTATGCATGGACTAATCAAATCAGTATTTTTTGCATTTATAATAGTAACTGTAAGTTGTTATAATGGTCTTACAACTTTTGG
>JAIVZN010000109.1:0-6489 GCA_048634875.1 Deltaproteobacteria bacterium
TTAAAGTAGTCCCGATATATATTCCACGGGCTAACATGGAAGAAAAACTCAATCGTAAATCTTTTTCTCTGTAAGCAGAAGGGCCAAATGATGAATAACCCAATCCCCATGTTCCTGCTGTAAGTGTTGGAAGAACAAATGAAAAATTTATATATTTTAAATCATTCATTCCATAAAGATTTGTATAAACAGTATTTGCCTGTATTTCTTTACAGAACCGCAGTCCTGCCGGATTCCACCACATAGCTTCAATATCATCTGAAACAGCAGTATATGCGCCTGCAAGCGCTGCGCCTCTTACACCACCGTCTTTAAACTCAAAAGAAGCATAACAAGATGGAAGATGGAAGATGGAAGATGGAAGTTGGAAGATAAACAATATAAAGAAAAAAGATAAAAAAATTTTCATCTTAGTTCGTTTTTTTCTTCTATCTTCCATCTTTTAAACTTGTCAGAATTTTCTGCCGACAATTATGGTTGCCTCGGCTGTCTTTACAACTCCTGTATCCCTGTGCTCTGCTTTAAGATGTACAATATATATTCCGACAGGGACAATATTATCATAAGTATCAGTTCCTTTCCAGAAAACACTACCCTGCGCCTCAGCAGCGCCTAAAAGAACATCATGTTTGAGATATTTAATTACATAACCATTTATATCATATATAGATATTGTTACATAAGAATTTTCTTTAACTTTATACGCAATCATACCTTTAGCCGGTTTACCCGGATTATCATTATGAGGGAAAAAAGGAGAATCAGTGACTTTTAATGCTCCTTTTCCTGTATCAACTTCTTTTATATAAGAAACACTGTTCTTTTGACGGGGTGTGCCATATATCGGATTTCCTCCTGAGTCATGACCGTTTATCCTGTTTCTATCATTATCAGCCCAGTTTATATCAGAATTACCATCCCCATCAGGAAATATTCTCTCCATTGTAATTTTGTAATCATTACTCCCTGCAAACCACTTTACTGAACAATCAATTTCATCTATAATCACACCACCTGCATCTTTTAGCACTAAGTGTTCTCCAGTATTTAATAAACTTATACTCGAATCAACTAAATCGCCGACAACATCATTTACCGTATCAGTGCTGTTTTCTATTAAATAATATCCATTAGCAGGTATAGAGCCAGTAAAGACCATATCAATTTTTTTGGTACCTTCAAACATTTCCCAACCAGTTAAACTAATACTACTTGCTGTATTATTATATAATTCTATCCATTCATCAGTACTGGATGCGTCAGTTCCCATCCATGCAATTTCATTAATGACAACATCACCCTGATTTGCAGCATAAATATTAAATCTTAAAAATGACAACAAGATTGTCATTGCGAGAATCCGCAGGACTCGTGGCAATCCAATTGGAAAGGTCAGATTGCTTCGTCGCTCTGTTCCTCGCAATGACATTTTTTGCTTCCCGCAATGACATTTGTATTTTATTATTCTCAATGTGCGAGACTGAGTCTCTATCATTGCTTTTTTAATTTCCTGTTTCAACTATAAATGTCTTTCCGTCAGTATATACCACTACATTACCGTCATAATCTGTCCTGTAAATCCGTGCGCCAATACTTTCTAAGTTACTTAAAGTCTCCGGGAACGGATGCCCAAATACATTATTTTTCCCCACCGGTATTACTGCTACTTCAGGCAGAACCTTGCTTAAAAATGGTTTAGTTGAAGAAGTATATGAACCATGGTGTCCAACCTGAAGTATATTTGCTTCAAGCTCGCTGCCGTATTTTTTAACACAATAAATTTCTCCTTGTTCTTCAATATCTCCCGGAAAAAGAAAACTTACATTTTGATACTTAATCTTTAATAAAACTGAACTATTATTACAGTCAGAATTTGTTCCCTGAAAGAAAAAATCCCCCGGCGGGTTAAAAACTTTACACACTATCCCTGTCCCGAGATTAATATTTGCGCCATCTCCTGCTTTTATCAGAGCGTAATTTATTTTTCTCAATTTTATAGCATTCAACAGGGTATTATAGATTTGAGTTGTATACACAAAACCGGGGTCTAAAAATAAATCTATATCAAAATTATATATTACTGCTTTAAAACCTCCTATGTGGTCACCATGCGCATGTGACATTACTGCATAATGAACTCTCTCAATTCCCTTGTTCCCTATATAAGGGACAACAATTTCCATACCAGGATCCCACGATGACTTTGACCATTCAGGAGTGCCGCCTGCGTCATATAAAAGAGTTTCCCCTGTCGGGGCTTCAACTAAAACCGCATTTCCCTGGCCCACATCAATAAAAGTAACAATCATATCATTGGACGATTTCTGATAATCTTCATGTATAGCCTGCCGTGTAATCAGCGGTTTTTCAACCGGCCGGTTTCCGCCTGCAAATATCAGCAGCCATAATACAGGTATTGCTAATAACTTTTTCAAAATCTTATACCAAAACCTATTCTGTTAATATATCCTAAATCACCTATGGTTGTAATACTGTAATCAAAAAGATACTCAACACTCTCAACATATTTAATCTCAAAACCTGCTGTCAATCCGTAAGGCAGAGATATATCCCTGTATCCGAATTTATAGCCGCATCTTAAATCAAGAAATGGAGTTGCCCTTAATTCAATTCCTAAACCGCCGTTTACTTTACTTTCAACAATATAATAATCAATTTCTGCGGAACCCCTTAATCTGCCGGCTAATAATTCATCGCCTACACCTAATCTGATTACTGCCGGCAACGGGAATTTATCCTGATATCCCATTTGTGTTCCAAGATTCATTATTGACACCCCGGCATTTAAATAATGTTCATTAATCTTTTTGTGATACTGCGCCCCAAGTCCGCCGGCTAAACCATTTATTGAATTTCCATCAATTGATTCGTATATAAAGTTTATTGAAACTCCTGCATTAAAATTATTATTTATTTTTACCCCTCTGCCAATACCTATGCCAACATTTTCTAAACTGTAAGTAGCGCCTGAATCTTCCCTGCCAGAGCCTCTTTTAACCATTTTGCCTGAATTCAGGTATGTTACTGCCAACGCAAACCCGCCTGCTTTAAGATTGTGGCGGTAAGCTGCATAACCATTAATAACACCCTGAATCCAATCATTATAAACCATTCTTCCTTCATTAAAGACTCCATTTGCGAGCCCTGCAGGATTCCAGTACATAGATACAGGGCCTTCTGCAAATGCAACAAAGCTGTTACCCATTGCAACCGCGCGGTTACCCTGGGGCAGTTTTAAAAAATTTGCGGATGTAGTTCCTATACCTGCATAAACAGAAGTAATAAAATAATAAAGTAATAAAATAATAAAGCAATAAGGTAATAAAGTAATAAGTCTTTTTTTTCTCTCCTTATTTCTATATTTCCATATTTCCATATTACTTAAATCTTTTGTTTCCATATTTCTACAACTTTCCACTGTAGTTATCGTATTACTGCAAATTTATCTGTATCATAAAATATTCCATCACCGGTTGTAGCTGACACTTTAATTATATACAAACCAGGAGCTATTTTATCTGAAAGATTATTAACTAAATCCCACTTTTTCTCATTGTAAGTGCCCGGATAAAACTCGGGCCGGATTCTGATTACTCTTTCTCCTGATAAAGTATATACAGTTATAAGAACATCTGTAACTGCACCTGATAAAGTATATCCAATAGTTACTGCGTCAATATTTTCTGCAGGTGAAGGATAAACTAACACATCACTGACTGCAGGACAATCATAATCATCGGATATTCCTGAAAGAGCATAATTCTTCTGAAACTCCTGCCAGTAAAGTTCCACTACCCGAGGGGAGTGAATTATAAGAAAGTTTTCGTCATTTTTAGTATTTGCGTCATCAGACCAGTTATAAGAACCTGTAATAACTTTAGAATGGCTGGCGCCATAATCTATGACACAAAATTTATGATGCAAATTATATCTGTTGGCATCTAATACAACATTCAAACCTTCAGCTTTTAATTCGCTCTGTACAATCCGTGACCCGGAATGACTGGCTTCAAGTACACCTTTTACCTCTATGCCTCTGTTATGAGCATTTATTAATGCATTTTTAATCCTTTCTTCATCTGAAGCAAATGTAAACATATTAAAAAGTATGGAATACGTGGCATTATCAATTAAATCTTTTAATTTCACTGATGTATCAGTACCCGGATACGGTGAAAAATAGACATCTATTTTCACATTCCCGACTGTAACTGATTTTGCCGTATTCGGAGATGTTGACTTATCAGTTGAAAATTTTCCATTCCCGCCGTTCCACATATATATAAATTCATCAGCAAATAATTTTGCCAGTTCATAAGACTCAATCCATATTGCATTGTTATTATTTTTCAATGTCCCGTTATCTGTTGGATTATACGAGCCTGTCCACACACGGCCTGTTCCTGCATTTGTATCAATAATAACGGCAAATTTGTTATGCATTAACAGACTTTCGTTACTCCCGTCATCCCTTGAATTGGCAAAAGTATATATCCCAGGCGAATTTACCGCTCCGTCGCTATTATTCCCTTCCGCCTCTTCCATAATGTGGAAAATATTGGCATTTCCCACAATCGAAGCGCATGTATTAATAGCATTAGTGATTTTTTTTGTGGTGCTGCTGTACAGGCATATATATACTTTATCACCCGATTTTGCACTCTGGATAAAATCTACTAATGCATCATCTATACCTGTATCAGGATTTGCTATTTTTGATGTCGCGGCAGATTCCTCAGGCTGGTTAAAAAATACCTTTATTAATTCTGCTCGTAAGTTACTGTAGCTCAAGAAGCATACTATAGATATAATTAAAACTTTTAACTTATAACTCATCATTTATTATTATATTTATCAAGAAGGGCTTTTTCTATTACATTCTTAACTTTTAAATTACAGGGAATTATTTTATCTACATACTTCCCGCCTTCTTTTGACGATGGCCAGCCGACAAAAGCATCGTAATCCGCGCTATCCATAATTTTACACTCTATTTCAACAGCACCATTTAATGTAACAGCCGAGAAATATTTAAGAGCGCTTTCCTGCCAGGGCTCTTCAAATTTTGTTATTTCAAAACCTATACTTTTTGATTTATATTCAGAAGGATTACCTGTATTTATGGCATTTTTTATTTCCCTGCGGAGTTTCCTTGAAAATATTCTTATTTGCCCATATTCCTTTCCTTTTTTTGATACATATACAGGAAACTCAAGAACCATCTGCTCCTGCCTGTTATATAATTTTATATCCATAATTCTGAAAGAATAGTTTAAATCAACTTGAGCTATTGCAATAAGATCTTTTTCCCCGCTAATTTTCTTTACCTTAACATCTGTTACTGTAAGAGGAGCATTTATCATACCTTTTTTTATATCCACATCTATGTCAGTCATTGTTACTCCACCGGAAAACATCTTTTTCATAGAATCTATTATATCTTTCTCTACAATGGACTTAATTTTTTTGTTAATAATAGAAATTTGATCCTGCCATTTATTTTCCCCTTTGTTTTTATCAGGAGGTCTTGCCGGCCAGGCAACCCAGTAATCCTTTTTTTTATAGCGAGCTTTCATCACCTTGCACTCAACTTCAACTGCGCCATTAAAAGTAACTGCTGCAAATGCCTTAAGCGAAGAACCCTTTTTACTATACGGTGACATTTTAGTAATTTTGTAATTAATTTTTTTTATTATTTCCTTACTGGCTTTTCTGTTTGAAATTGCATCCACAACTATGTTCCTTGCATCCTTAGTTAAGAACCTGACCTGTGGAAAAACCTTCCCTGATTTTGAAATATATACAGGAAAATTAACATCGCCTTTTTTTATCTTTATTTCGTTTATCTCAATTATATTATTTATTATAACTCTTGCCTCATTTCTTTTAACTTCAACTTCTGTAACTGAAATTTCGCTGGAATGAACAAAACCAGTTACAAGGCCTGTTATTAACAGGATAAATATAAATTTTCTCATTTTAAAATTTCACTGATGTAGAAATTCTGTGGCTTCCTGAATTATTACCAATACTCATAGAAATTAATGCGGCATAATCAATCCTGAAACCAACACTTCCTAAATACTTTTCAAAACTTGTTCCAAAAGCTATTTCATTTTTATTATAACCAAACCTTAAACCAATTGTATGCATATTTAACCATGTTTCAACACCAAATGCATAGTTTATTAAATCTCCGTACTCCTGATTTCTATAGCCAAGTTTAACTTCAGGTGTTACATCTTCTAAAATACCAAAAGCGCCTAACCTGTAAGCAGCGCCTAAATTTACCTCCACCGGCACAATATCCTCGTATTCAAGCCCCACATCCGCAGGCAGCAGATTCTTTACTGAAATTCCTATTGGAAATTCATACGCAGGCTGAAATAAAATTCCTATATCTAAAGAAATAGCTGATGCAGAATCATTCTCTGTAATAGGGTCATTAAGTGATAGAATTTCATTATC
>JAIVZN010000110.1:0-6458 GCA_048634875.1 Deltaproteobacteria bacterium
GGTTACATAATCAATATTTGCCGGAACCCTTGGAAAGCCGGGCAGGTCAACTCTGACAAAAACTATACCTTCGTCAATTTCAGCAGGTTTAAATTTCACATGGGCTTCTTTCCCTGTGTGTATTCCGATACCTGATAAAGTAACTTCATTTTCAATAGTAGTTTGCCAATCATTCATCTCTCTCTCCAATTATTTTATTTAATCTGTCAACTTCCTTAAAAAGCTTAGGAAGCTTTCTTATTAAGGCATTTATTCTTTTAGCCTGCCGATGATTCATAGCAGGATAACCGGAAACAATTTCTTCCGGTTTTATATCGCGGGTTACACCTGCCTGCGCGCCAACTTTTGCGCCTCTGCCAATAGTAATATGCCCGACTACCCCTGCCTGGCCAGCAAGAACAGCATTATCTTCTATTACAGTTGAACCTGCAATACCAACCTGCGCAATTAAAAAACAATTTTTCCCTACTTTTACATTATGTGCAATCTGGACAAGATTATCAACCTTTGTGCCTTTTCCAATAATTGTGTTACCCGGCGAACCTCTGTCAATACACACATTTGACCCTATCTCTACATCATCATGGATTATCACGCTGCCTACCTGCGGTACCTTAATGTGCCTGCCATCTTGAGTTGAATAGCCAAAGCCATCACTGCCTATAACTGAACCGGAATGAATAATTACATTGTTTCCAATCTTTACTGAATCCTTAACTGTCACATTTGGATATATTATACAGTTTTTCCCGATTACAACTTCTATGCCTATATATACATTTGGATAAATTACAGTGTTTTCTTCTATCTTTACACCGCCATTAATCTTAACAAAGCCGCCTATTCTTACATTCTTTTTAATAACAGCGCTTTCATCAATATCCGCTTTTTTACTTTTTCCTTTAACCGGATGCCGGGTTTCTCCGTATAATTTACCCAGTACCCTGCTGAAAGCAATATCAGGATTATCTACTTCTATTACAGGAATATCCATTTTAACTTTTAAACTCTTAGATACTAACACACATGAAGCATTTGTCTTATCCAGCCACTTTCTATATTTCGGGTTTGATAAAAATGTAATTTCTCCTTTTTTTGCATTCTCCAGGGTATTTGCTCCTTCAATTAAAATATCTGAACTGCCGGATAATTCACCTTCCGCCACTTCAGCAATCTCTTTAATAGTCAGCTTACCTATACTTCTCATTTAAACTCCTTATCACCTCATCAGTAACATCTTCTACCGTTTCTTCAGAAAAAAGTATTATCTCTTTATCAACAATAACAGTATAACCTCTATCCATTGCAATATCCTGAATAGTTACATATATCTGCCCTAAAATTTTATACTTAATTTCTTTTTCTTTACCCTGAATAAGCTGTTTACTTTTTTCCATTAATTTTTTCAACTCTTTTTCTTTATCATCTAAAATTTTTTTTAATTCCTCCATTTCAAAATCAGGCAACCTTACCCTTGCCTGCTGCATCCGGGATGGCGCAGCCTCGGTAGAAGCTGAAATTTCAGATGAAGGTATAGTTTCGGTAGAAGCTGAAATTTCCTGCGAAGGCACAGCCTTAGAAATTTTATTTCTTACTGTTGCAATAGCTCTTTCAGTCTCCCCGATTATCTGTTTTTTTTCTTCTATTAAATATTTTAACTTTTCTTTTGCCTTCCTAACTTCCTGTATTTCATTAAAAACCTTTTCAATGTCAACATATGCCATTCTATTTGATGTCATCATAATTGAATAAGAAGGCATCACAACTAACAAAAGCAATATTAATTCTGTTGTAAAAATTTTTGATTTTAATCTGTTGGCTTTTAAATTTTGCATTTTTTAAAAAATATCTCCAAGTGTAAAATACCACTGTGAATCTTTTGGCCGTTTATCAATTCCATAACCCCAGTCAAGCCTGATTGGGAAAACCCTTGTTTTAAACCTTATACCAAACCCATAACCCCTTTTTAATTTATCATCTCCTAACCCTGCTTTCATAGTAATATCCTTTGAGTTGTTCCATGCCGAACCAATATCATAGAAAAATGCTCCCTGTAGTATTGTTTGTTTTTTCTCTGATACTATTGGAAATTTAATTTCAGCATTTATAACTACCTTATGTTTTCCACCTTCAGGAGGCCCTATCTCCCAGTAATCATAGCCGCGAATTGTTTCTGCTCCACCCACATTAAACCTTTCATAAATAGGAACATCATCTGAATCAGAATACTCAGAAACTGCTCCGGTAACTACATTTAAAACTCCAACAATCCTCCAGAATACAGGCTGGAAATAAGTTCCCTGAAATTCAAATTTTATAAAATCCCTGTCACCGCCGAATATACCACCTGCTATCTGATTTGAAGCCTTCAAAAGATACCCTGTACTTGGGTCAAATGGATAATCTCGCTTATCATATGATAAACTCGGTGTTATGCTTGAAGTTGTATCCTTACTTTCTTCAAGTTCATCTTTTATTGCTGTATTAATATTATATATTTTAACCTGCTCAAGTGAATATTTCAAAAAAGAACTGAATTCATCTGTAAAATGGCGGCCTAAACTTAAACTTCCACCGCGACGCAACTCGCTGTAGCCATAATCTTTATAATATCTTCTTCTAATTAAATTATAAATACTCGCGCCAAATGGCGTAGGTGTATTAAATAAATACGGCTCAGTAAAATCTATTCGGTAATTCTGTTTTTTTGTTTCACCTGTTCCGAACTCCCACAATGCAGAAATTTTCTGTCCGCGGCCAAAAAGATTATCCTGTGAAATCTTTACTGTTCCTACAAGTTTATCTACAGACGAATAACCGGCCCCTACACTTGCCATTCCTGTTTTCTGCTCTTCAACTATAAATACAAGATCTGTCTTATCAGGAGCGCCTGTAGGAAGCATCTCTATCTGCACATCACTAAAAAACCCGAGCTTGAATATCTGGCCCTGGGTTCTTCTTACTTTCTTCAGGTTAAAAGGCTCTCCCTCTTTTACCTTAAACTCTCTTTCAATTACATAATCCCTTGTAACATAATTACCGTCAATATATATATTTCTGACATATACTTTCGGCCCCTCAAAAATATCAAATTCTATATTCAGCTTCTGATTTGTATCATCATATATATAGTTAGGAATAACACTCATTTTTATATATCCATCCAGCCCGTATAATTCCTGTATGGAAAACATAGTATAGTTAAGCTTTTCCTCTGAATAAAGAACCCCTTTTTTAATCCCGATAACCTCTCTTAACCTATCGTTAGTAATCTTTTCATTCCCTGTAAAACTTATATTATTAATAAGATATTTATTACCTTCTGAAATAAAAATTGTTATATACATAAACTCGTAAAACGGATCATATGTTATTAAAGGATCTTCAACTTCAATATTCATATAACCCATGTTCTTGTATAAGGTCTTTATATTTTCCAGATCCTCATTTAATTGATTCTTAAAAACTTTACCTGCCTTTGTTTTAATCTGTTTAATGACCTTTTTGTGTTTTTCCTTTATAACTCCAACAAGGTTTATCTCTTTAACTTTTATTCTATTTCCTTCATTCACATATAAAGTAACCACTACACTATTAGACTGTTGGTCAATAGTTTTATAAGCTTCTACTCTACATTCAGCATAACCATCTTCAATGTAAAACTCTTCAATTTTATTTACATCATCCTGCATTATAAATTCATCAAAAAACTCACCCTTCTTAAGCTCAATCTTTTTTGAGAGTTTTTTTGATTTTATTTTTTCATTACCCTTAAATTCTATTTTCTCCACCACAGGTTTTTCTTCTACCCTGTATATGACCCTTACAGTATCTGAAGATAATTCATGGAGAAAAACAGATACATCATCAAACTTTTCCATATCATATATGGCAGACAAATCATCACCTGCTTTTGCAGGATCGTAGATATCCCCTTTTTTTAAAGAAATCTTTTTCTCTATCTCCTTCGCAGGAACAATGTTATTTCCTTCTATCGTTATTTCACCTATCTGCCCGGCTATGGAATTATGAAGAAAGACAAATAACAACACCAATAATAATAATATAATTTTTTTATTCATAACTATCATTTATACTAAATTTATTCAGGATTGTAAAATTTCTGAATGTTTAAGGTAAGTACTTATTACTTACTAAAAATGGTGGGCGGAACAGGGCTTGAACCTGTGACCTCTGCCGTGTAAGAGCAGCGCTCTATCCAACTGAGCTACCCGCCCACTCTTTTAACCCATTTTATACTTTAAAATTCCTCTGTCGTCAAGTGGGACAACATCTATGCTGTAATTTTTTTCTCCATATTGATAATTAAATCTTATGTTTTTATTCATGTCACAATCAGAATAACGCCCGCATATCCCCCCTGTTATCTTTAATTTATTTTCATCCACCTTTCCAATGCCAATACAAAGAGGACCCACGCAATCCTCTGCCCACATCTTAATTTCACCATTAATTGCTATTCTATCAAGCAACTTATTTTCAGCTTCATTTCTTCCAACAATAACTTTAAAATCATCAGAAATACTAAAATATCTACCATTATTCAGTAACAGAATATCCTTTAATGTTATCTTCTGCCTGCACTTAAAAAAATCCCTGAGTTTTATTGAATAATCTCTCATAGTCAAACGACATCCGCCAGCAGGAGATAAATAATTATCTTCGCTGATATTAAACTTCCTGACTAACTCATACTGCTTTTTTCTGGAACGCCCGGCTATGGAAAAAAACATATTTTTATTAACCCAATCTTTTTTTTCAGGTATTGTTAGCTGAAGTAAATTTGCTGAAAGAGGTCTTAATATCAACCCGTCAAGACCTGCTTCTTCTTCAATTATTTTTAATGTTCTTAAATTCTGTGACATTGGTCTCTGTCCTAAAACCTCTCCTGTTACAATAAAATCCGCATTCTCATCATTCATAATTTTTTTTGCTGATTTAAAACTGTATATTCTGCAATCTATACAGGGATTCATATTCTTTCCATATCCATATTTCGGAGATGTAATAATATCTAAATAATTCTCTTTCATAAACTTTATCTTTAATGGCAAGTTAAGCCGGGTGGTAAGTTCTCTCACAAAATTTTCAGCTTTATAATTATAAAAAGGGCTGTTAAAATACAGACATAATAAATCTATACCCTGTTTTTTCATTATATAAGCTGCAAGGACAGAGTCAAGCCCCCCTGAAAGCAGAACTATTGCTTTTCTATTATTTTTATTCAAGCTAAAGTTTGAACTCAACGGATTGTTAGACAGTTTTTATTTTGCGATAGAAGTTGCAACATTTGGACTGTCAGGATTTATATCTAAAATTCTTTTCTTAGGTATTATTACCAGGTCAATATCTTCCATGGGGATAGCTCCTAAAAGTATCTGATCACCCATAACCTCGGATTTCTTAATATTATTTTTGCGTTTACAAGTCCCATTTTTCCTCCTCGTTTTTATATTGTATCATATTTTTATCCGTCTAACATAACACCCTGCCTGACGGAACACCGAAGGCGCGGAGGAAGGTCAGGTGGAGTGATTTGTTAGAAGTCTATTATTTTAATAGTATTTATTATCCGCATAAAGTCCTTATAATTCTTTTTATATTCACTAGTTGACGAGTTCAATCCAAATGTTACTAATGCTTCGGGAAATAATAAGATAATGCTGTGATAGGTAAAACCGGAACGCTGGCTGCGATAAATTCTATCTAATGCTGGTAAACCGTTTATGGTTGTTATATTATCCTGAATAAATTCTACATCTGGTAAAATCTGCTTCTCAAATTCTTTATCATAAGAAATCTTACTGGCAAAAAGCTCATCGGGATTATTCCATATTTCCTTGATTTCCAGAGGCATTGTCTCAAAATAGGCAACAAGGGTATCGATAAACAGATAAGGATAACCTTCATTTTTTAATATTAATATTGGCTTTTCTTTTACGCCGCTTTCCTTTATATTCCAATCCAGACAATCTTCCGGAATAGAAATCTCAAAGGAAGGTTTTACATTATGATAAGTTTTAGAGTTAAAGGCTTTATTTTGCTCAATATTTAACCTTAAAGTATCTAAAATTTCTTTATGATAACGTTCGTAATTTTGGCTTTCCCCATCCATAAATTGAAACATTACCGAGATTATATATTGACTTTTTTGGAAAAAGTAATGTTTTATATGAACTCTCCCCTTAGTACCCTGAGGACTTAATCCGCCCAGTAATAACCCTGATGCTTTTTGGAAAGAAACTTCTTTCAAATCATCAATCAAAGTCATTCTAAATTGATTTAGATATAAATTTCTTATATTAGCGGCAAAATCACCTACATTATACATCCCCGGCTTTAAAGTATCTACACTTACTCCCAAATCAGGCATTTGATTACTTTCTTTTTTTCCACGGTAGAAACTCACCAAGTTACCTCGTATATCGTTTCTCTTT
>JAIVZN010000111.1:0-6389 GCA_048634875.1 Deltaproteobacteria bacterium
TTACGCTTTGCAATATTTCTTAATTTTCTAATTGCTTTCCCGTAAATTTCACTTGCCTTTGACTGACTTATTTTTAATTTTTCTGAAATTTCCTCATATGAACATCTTTTATTCTCATCCAAAGCAAAACGATACTTCAGCACTTTCCTTTCTTCATCTGTTAAATAGTTCAATAACTTTCCAACCAATTCTTTTCTGTTTTCATTGTCATCTTTCTCATCAACAGAAAGTTCTTCTTTTGAAAGCACATCTTCTAATGTAATTGTTCCCTCACCGTCCAAAAAATAATCAAGCGATTTTACATTTCTCATTTTCACCGCCAGCCATAAAGTTTTTCGTAACTCAACAATGGATATATCTATTTTTTTAGATAGTTCTTTAATATCAGGAGAGCGACCAGTTTGATGCAACAAATCGGTAGTTGTTTCATCAATCTTTTTTAAATATCTCCAGGTCTTTTCTGGAAACTGAATTATACTTCTTGATTTAATACAGGCTTCTTGAAAATGTTTTTCAATCCACCAGGAAGCATAAGTTGAAAATTTAAATCCCTTTTTAGAATCGTACCTCTCAACTGCTTTAACTAACCCGATGTTTCCTTCTTCAATAAAATCAAGAAATTCTATATTCATGCCAGAATAATAATATTTTTTAGCTAAATTTATAACTAAAGATAAATTATCCTGAATTATTTTCAGGCGTGCTTTTTCCGAACCTTTACCTTTTTTCCTAATCTGGCTGAAGAGTTTTTTCTTTTCCTCTTCTGTTAAGGCAGGCGTATTGTGTATTTGTTTTAAATATATCTTTAAATTCTCAAATTTACCCAAATTTTCTTTTCCTTTACCAGACTGTTATCACAGACAAGTATTTACCCCTCTTTTTTTCTAAAAAGGGTAGATCAGTTATAACTTAAGAATAGAAATCTATTGTCTTTTAGTATTCTCAGCAATATCCATAAGGAGTTTTACTATTCCGGAAAAAGTATAAAGTATTGCAAAATATAAAGCGCCTACTAACAGCGCCACAATACTCATACTTCGCGGACTACCAGGCTGCCCGCCGCCAATAAGAATTATAAAAAATGAAATTACGCCAAGAACGCCTACTATATAGGCTAACCATTCCATAATTTTTACAACAATTCCTAATACCTTGTAAGATTTTTCCATATCAACCTCCTCCTTTTCTACAACTCATACCTTCCAATATTATATAAGTTAACACAAATTAAAATATTTTTCAAGTAATATGCATTATTTGTCCGCATTATTACTTTCTATAATGTAAAATTTAATTTCATCAGGCTCTACAAATCCAAGTCTTTTTCTAACAATGTATTTCACATAATCATCCTGTGTATCCATCCATTTCAGTTTACAGAATAACTCTTCATTATATGTCTTTAATATCTCAAGTTTCTCCTCATATAAAGATACCTCATTTTTTAAATTAATAATGGTTTTCAGGGTTGAACCGGATAAGTATAAAACAACAGCTATTACACCTATTATTATACATACTAATTTAAATCCAATTCCTTTCACCCTTGTTCTATAAGCAGGGCATAAACTTAGCCCTTTCCCCAAGCTCTTCTTCTATCCTCACTAATTGATTATATTTAGCAATACGGTCAGTTCTTGACAGGCTTCCGGTTTTTATCTGCCCGCATCCTGTAGCAACTGCAATATCAGCTATAATTGTATCTTCAGTTTCGCCGGAACGATGGGATATCACGCTCTTATAATCAAACTTTTTTGCTAAAGCCATTGTCTTAAATGTCTCGGTAAGTGAACCTATCTGATTTACTTTTATAAGAATAGAATTTGCTATTTTTTCATCTATACCTTTCTTAAGTCTGTTTATATTCGTCACATAGATGTCATCACCTACAAGCTGTACTTTATTTGAAAGTTTTTCAGTAAGAAACCGCCACCCATCCCAGTCATCTTCAGATAAGCCGTCTTCAATGGAAAGAATGGGTAAATCATTAATTAATTTTTCATAATATTCCACCATTTCCAAGTAAGTTTTTTCTCCTTCCATATTATATTTTCCATCTGAATAAAATTCTGACGCAGCAGCATCCAGCGCAAGCCCGACTTCATCTCCGGGTTTATATCCTGCCTTCAGGATAGCCTGGATTATAAGTTCCAGCGCCTGATAATTACTATCCAGAGATGGCGCAAACCCGCCTTCATCACCAACAGATGTATTCATCCCCTTAGCATTTAAAATACCTTTAAGTGTATGAAACACCTCTACTGCCATCCTGAGGTTCTCTCTAAAATTTTCTTTCCCTTTCGGCACTATCATAAACTCCTGTATCTGAAGATTGTTATCTGCATGTTGCCCGCCGTTTATTATGTTCATCAGAGGAACAGGTAAATAATAATTTTCCGGCGAATAATCCGCTTCGCCTATAACATATCTTTTGAGATATTCATACAGGGAAAGATCCTTTTCTATAGCTGCTGCTCTAACAACAGCCATAGAAACGCCTAATATTGCATTTGCTCCAAGATTACTTTTATTTTCAGTTGAATCAATTTCAAGCATCATATTATCAATTTCTTTCTGCCTGTCAACTTCCATTCCCTTTATTTCAGGGAATATTTTTTTTGTGACATTATTTACAGCATTTAAAACACCCTTTCCTAAAAATCTGTTTTTGTCTTTATCCCTTAACTCCAATGCCTCATATTTCCCGGTGGAAGCGCCTGAAGGAACAAGCGCTTTTGCTTTAACACCGCTATCTGTAATCACATCAACTTCAATAGTGGGATTTCCCCTTGAATCCAGTACTTCGCGCGCTTTAATTTCTAAAATTTTACCCATTGTATTACTTTTTCCTTTCCTTTTAACATCAGGCGTGATGAATCACGCCACTACATTTTACCATAATTACCACTTGCAAATTATAAATTGAAGATAACTTCTGCCGACTTAACAAGTTTTTGCACATTTTCTGCAGTTGTGCTTTCAACATAAATTCTTACTACAGGTTCAGTACCAGAGAATCTTATTCCGAGCCATGTATTTTTCTCATCAAAAATCAATTTATACCCATCTATTTTATCAACTTCTTTAACTTTAAAATTTCCAATTGAATCAGGTATATTATCTTTTAAGGAACTGCGTAAATCATCCATAACTTTAGAACTCACTGTATAATTTTTCCTTATAGTTACAAAATTGCCGACTCTTGAATAAAGTTCATTTAATATTTCTTTTAACGGTTTTTTTTCTATTGCTATTAGTTCTGCCATCAAAAGACAGGCAAGAATACCATCCTTTTCAGGGATATGCCCGCCAATAGTAAGACCGCCGCTTTCTTCCCCTCCTACAATTATGTCTTTTCTTCTAAATATATCTCCTATATATTTAAACCCAACCGGTGTCTGAATAACTTCAACTCCAAGCTCCTTTGCCACAGCATCCATAAATGATGAGGTCATAACAGATCTGACAGCAATCCCTCTGTAGCCTTTTTTATAAAGATGATATAGAGATAGTCCCATTACCTGATTTGGCGTTATAAATTCCCCGTCGGAATCTATAATCCCGAACCTGTCTGCATCGCCATCGGTGGAAATACCTATATCGTAATTTTCCTTTAAAACCATATCTTTAAGTTTTCCGAGATATTCTTCGGCAGGCTCCGGACGCCTCCCGCCAAAAAGCACATCTCTTTTATCATTAATAACTTTAAAATTTGCAGAAGTTATTATTCTCGGGATATAATCTCTTGCTGCTCCGTACATAGCATCATAAGAAAAGGATACATCTTTTTCTATTAATTCCGTATTTATAATTTCCTTTATTCTTTTTATGTAGGTATCTGATAAATCTACCATGTCTATTAATCCCTTATCCCTGGCTTCTTCAAAATCCATAGTTTTTATGGTGCCAGGGCTGTTCTGCAATTTATGACAGTTTTCTTCTATCTCTCGTGTGGTTTGAGGCATTGCAGGACCACCCCAATCAGGAGAAAATTTTATACCTGAATACTGGGGTGGATTATGGGAAGCAGTTATGTTAATGCCGCCGGAAAGTTTATTTTTAATTATGTAATAGGAAATTGCAGGTGTCGGTACATCTGTTTTTGAATATAAGACTTTAATCCCATTTGCGGCAAGAACCTCAGAACTAACTTCAGCAAACTTTTCTGATAAAAATCTCGGGTCATATCCGACAACTACTTTCAGGGAGCTGCTTTTTACTTCCCCGTTTAAGTAATCTGCAATTGCCTGGGAAACCAGCCTTACATTACTAAAAGTAAAGTCATCGCTTATTATCCCTCTCCAGCCGGCAGTACCAAAATTTATATTTACTCTTTTCACCCGTAAATAAACTCCTTTCCATAATTGAGTCCTAAATGATGCATTTTTTGCGACTTGTGACTTTTTATAGAAATTATGCCGTTAAAAAACTAAAACTTGTCCGTTTCATTCAACAGTCAGTATATCACAAAATTCCATTATTTACAAACTCTATCGTCAATTTTTCAAATTCTTCTATACTTAGATCCTGCGCCCGGAGGACAGGTGAGATGCCCGAGCTATCTAATATTTTTTTTATTTCATCAGCAGATTTAGAAAAATACATACTTAATGAATTCTTAATATTTTTCCTTCTCTTACTGAACGCTGCTCTTGTAAGCTTATAAAAATTTTTACTAAAAGGCGAGCCTGTTCTATGAAAACTGACAACAGATGAATCAATTTTAGGCTCCGGGTCAAAATTTTCTTTATTTACTACAAATTCAACCCCTGTTTTGCAGTTTGCATTACACATAACAGAAAGAAAAGAATAATCAGCGGTCCCTAACTCCGCAACAACTCTTTTTGCCACAACATCAGGAAGCATTAATATACATATCTTCCAGTTCAGTGTTGAAAGCATAATTTTTTCAATAATTTTTCCTGCTATCTGATACGGAATATTTCCGCATATTTTATCGAAATCAAATTCATTTAAATTAATATTTAAAAAATCTTCATTTATTACTTTTAATTTTTTGAACTTTTTTTTAAGATAGTTTGATAATGCAGAGTCAATTTCAATTCCTGTTATTTGAGCGTCAGTTTCAACTAAATAGCTGGTTAAGAATCCCTCTCCAGGACCTATTTCAAGAACCGATTCCTGTGCCTCGAGCGATAATATATTAACAATATTTCTTGCAACTTCAGGATTAATTAAAAAATGCTGGCCGAGTTTCTTACCCATATAAGTTAATTGCAAGTTTTATTGCTGCCTTCATACTGCCCGGATCAGCTATATCTTTTCCTGCAATATCAATGCCAGGCCCATGATCCGGAGATGTCCTTACAAACGGAAGTCCCATTGTAAAATTTACAGCCGGACCTAAAAATATTTTAAGAGCAGTGAGAATCTGATCATGATACAAAGAAATAATAAAATCAAACTTACCCTCCATGGTTCTCTTTAAAGCTTCGTGCGGACTCAATGGGCCGGTAATATTTATACCTTTTTTGTTAAGTTCCCCTACCGCAGGCATCAGGATATCCTTTTCTTCATTTCCAAGTAAACCATTTTCGCCGGCGTGCGGATTTAATGAACATAACACAAAACGAGGTGAATCCATTTTAAACCATCTGTTTAAACCCGACTGTATGATTTCTACATGACCGGTAATATTCATAATACTTATTTCAGATGGTACCTTTTTAAACGGAAAATGAGTAGTTAAAAGTGACATTTTTATCAGCGGGGCAATAAAAGTCATTGCTACACTGCCTGCGCCTGCTAATTCAGCAATATATTCAGTATGTCCTCTAAAATCTTTTCTTACCATGGAAATAGATTTCTTTGTGACAGGCCCGGTCACAAGAGCGCTCTCAGGACTTTCCATACACAGCTCTACCCCTTTATTAATATAATTTAATGAATCGCTGCCCGGAGAACCGGAAGATTTAATATATAAGTAATTTATATTAAAAACATCTGCGTTATACTTGTCAGCATAAGTCTTTAATATTTTTTCATCGCCAATTATAACAGGTATAAACTTGTTGTTCAAATCAGAATTTAAGATTTCTTTTAAACTTTTTAATATTATTTCAGGGCTTATGCCCCTGGGATCTCCCATTGTGATATATATTTTTTTCACTCGTAAATAAATCCTTAATGATGTATTTTTTGCGACTTTCAACCTTCAACATTTCACCTTTTATAATTTTCGGTTCTTTCTTAAATAAGTTGGAGATATCGTCTGAAAGTTGTGTGAAAATGAGTTCAGAAAATGTGTTTTGAGTGACTTCAGTACTTTTAGCAAATGATATGGCGTTTCAAAGAAGAAACTCAAACTTGTTTGACCCAGCTCTTGCTTGCAAGGGCTGGGGAGTTTTTGAGTTTCAGGCATATTATTT
>JAIVZN010000112.1:0-6199 GCA_048634875.1 Deltaproteobacteria bacterium
CCCTTTTTCCTTGGCGGGTGTTTTATTACCTTGCTGTTATTTAAACCTGAATACGCAATAGGCGGTATTATTTATTTATCTATCGGAGATATGATTGCAGTGGCAATAGGGAAAAATCTTGGAAAGATAAAGATATTTAATAAGACCTTAGAAGGGACACTTGCTTTCGCATTGTCCACTTTGTTATTAATGATACTTCTTAAATATTTTGGAATACTTAATCTGAAGACAACTGCCATAATAATGGGTTCGGTTATTAGCGCTATTGTAGAGGTTTTGCCATTAAAGATAGATGATAATCTGACAATTCCGCTTACAGGAGCGCTGGCCCTTAAATTATTCAGTTAGATGAAAAAAGTTCTTGTTACCGGTTCAAATGGCTTTATAGGAAGTCATCTTATAGAAAGGCTTATTGGAAATGGACATGAAGTAAAATGTATGCTGAGGAAAACTTCAAACCTGAGATGGCTGAAAGATCTTTCTTATAATTGTGTGTATGCTGATTTCAGGTACTCTGAAACACTGGAGGAAGCTGTAAGTGATGTGGATGAGATTTATCATCTCGGGGGCACTGTAAGGGTTGTAAAAAATGAGATGTTCTATGAAATAAATACTGAAGGAACCAGTAACATGGCTGAAGCAGTTAAAAAGTTTGATCCGGATATAGAAAAATTTGTATATGTATCATCTCAATCAGCATGGGGGCCTGAAGGAAAGAATGCTGTCTCTTATTACGGCCGCAGCAAATTTAAAGCTGAAGAATGTGTAAAAAAAATTTCTAATTATTCTATTGTGCGGCCTGTCGCAGTTTATGGCCCAAGAGACAGTGATTTTCTGCCTGTATTTAAAATGGCAAAGAAAGGATTTTTTTTAAAGCCAAAAACAGGAACCGGACAACTGAGCTTTATACATGTGAGTGATTGTGTAGAAGGTATTTTAAATGCAGATACAGGAAAAGAATTGTTTTTAAGTGATGGTAGAAGTTATAACTGGGAAGAACTTATAGGAGTTCTTGAAAAAGTTTTGGGAAGGCGAATCAAGCGCATAAATGTACCTAAGAATCTGATAAGACTAATGGGTATTTTCGGAACTGTCAGAGCACATTTAACAGGAATTCCACAAAAACTTAATAATGATAAAGTCAGAGAAATTTTTGGTGGAAACTGGGTTGTACCTGAGACATCTGTCAAAGCAAAATATGATCTGGAAAGCGGTTTCAGAGATACATATAAATGGTATATAAAGATGGGATGGATGTAGGAAAATCAAAAATCAAAATGCAAAATGTAAACAGGAATGAGGGAGGAAGATTGACGATTGAAGATTGGAGATTGAAAATCAATCAACAAATCGTCAATCAACAAATCTAAAATGTAGTGATTTCCCTATTCCCTAAATTAGAAAGGAGTAAAAGATGAGTGATCTTTTTGATAAATGTAAAAATTTTACAACAGCAAAAGAGGTGATGGCAGCAGGGCTTTATCCTTATTTTCATAAGGTAGAAACAGGGCAGGATCCTGTTGTTACAGTTGAAGGAAAAAGGATGATAATGATGGGGTCTAATAATTATCTTGGCTTAACCTCGCATCCTGCTGTAAAAAAAGCTTCAATTAATGCTACTGAAAAATTTGGCGTAGGTTGTGTCGGCTCCAGATTTTTAAACGGAACACTGAGGATGCATGAAGAATTAGAAGAACGGCTTGCAAAATTTGTAAAAAAACCTGCGGGACTATTATTTACAACCGGGATGCAGGTGAATCTTGGGGTTATAAGCAGTTTAGTTGCAAGGGGCGAAACCATAATTGCAGATAAATATGATCACGCATCCATTATAGATGGGTGCAGGCTTTCATATGGAAAGCTGAAGCGTTATCAGCACAACAATATGGCGGAACTGGAAAAAGAACTAAGAAATTGTGACCCTGATAAAGGAAAATTAATAATAGTAGACGGAGTATTCAGTATGGAAGGCGATCTTGCTGATTTACCGTCTATTGTAAAGCTTGCTAAGAAATATAATGCAAGGTTAATTGTTGATGACGCCCATGGTGTTGGAGTTATGGGGGCAAACGGAAGGGGTACAGCAGAGCATTTTGGTGTTGAGGATGATGTTGATTTAATAATAGGTACATTTTCAAAGGCATTTGCTTCAATCGGGGGGTTTGTCGCAGGCGAGGAATATATTATACATTATTTAAAACACAATGCCCGTGCTCTGATTTTTTCTGCTTCTCCAGCTCCTGCAAATGTTGCTTCTGTGTTAGAGGTGTTAAATATTATGGAAAGGGGACCCGAAAGAAGGAAATCATTGTGGGAAAATACTGAAAAGTTAAGAAAAGGATTTAAGGAATTAGGGTATGATACAGGAGAGAGTGTTACCCCGATTATACCACTTGTTGTCGGAGATAGTATGATGGCTTTTAAGATGTGGAAACTTCTTTTTGACATGGGAATATTTACCACGCCTATTGTTTCACCGGCAACACCTGAGAACAGAGCTCTTGTAAGAGTTTCTGTTATGGCTACTTTCAACCAGCGGCATATAGACAGGGCATTAGAAGTATTTGCAGAAGCTGGCAGAATTTTAAAAATTATTCCCGGAAAACCAAAAGAAGAAAGTCCTGAATTAATGAGGAACCGCATAAGAAAATGGATGAAAAATCTCTGGTTAAAATGAAAAGAATTATTTACACATGAAATTAACAAAAAGAAACATCACTTTAATTGCAGGTATTCCTTTAAGCTTTTTATTCCTGTATCTTGCTGTTAGAAAAGTCAATATTGCTGAAATTATTCACTTAATTGCAAAAACAAACTATGTTTTCATGATACCGGCAGTATTTGCTTTTATTATAGATTTTTCTCTAAGAGCTTTCCGCTGGAAGATACTGATTTCCCCTCTAAAAAAATGTCGGTATATGGATCTTTTAAGCATAACTTTTATAGGTTTTTTTGCCAATGGTATTCTTCCAATGAGAGCTGGTGAAATAATCAGGGTGCTTATAGTTAGTGAAAAAGAAAAAATTTCCAGGGCCAGCGCCGCAGCTACTCTTATTCTTGAAAGAATCTTAGATAGTTTTGCTATACTTTTACTCTTATCTACTACTTTTTTTGTTTTTCCATACCCTGAAAATATCAAAAAAATATGGATTATTGGTATAACTTTATTTGCTATACTTTTGTTGTTATTTTACGGCTTAATGTTCTACCGCAAAAGGACATTAAAATTACTGAACAGATTTTTAAAGGTTCTGCCTGGAAAATTTGAAAATAAAATTGAACATCTGTTAGAATCGTTTATTGCAGGTCTTGAGATATTAAAAAAGACCCATCATCTCATTGCAACAATATTAATTTCATTAAGTGTGTGGCTGGTAGATGCCTCTTTCTTCTTTTTTGTAGCTAAAGGCATGGGTATCCATCAGATAAATTATCTTGGTGTAATATTTATAATGTCGGTTATTGCACTCGGAATTTCTGTTCCATCATCTCCCGGTTATATTGGAGTTTATGAATACTTTGGAATTCTTGCCTGTTCTGTATTAGGTGTAGCTAAAAGCACTGCCTTAAGTTTTATTTTACTTACACATGCCATTCAGTTTTTACTAATGACCATCATAGGAACTTCATTCCTTGCTAAAGAACATATTTCTCTCATTCAATTAGAAAAAAAAGCAGAAAAAGAAAATCAGTAATTGTTTTCTATTGCCTTGATTATTTCTTCCTCGGAAGTTATATAAGTTGCTACTTCAAGATTTGTAAGGATAGATATTGCTGCCCTGACTTCTTCATCCTGTGGTTCAGCCATTGCAACTTTTAAAATATCACCTTCCATGGCAAAAGGTATCAGCATATGCTGTTTGGCAATATTTTTAGGAATTAAGTGTAATACATCAGTGGAAATTCTTCCGTATTCAGAAACTTTAATATAAGAATGTCCAAGTTGTTTTCCTACAAGAGAAAGAATTATCTCCCGGTCAACACAACCCATTGAAGAAAGAACCTCACCTAATTTCATTTTTGATATTTTTTGTTGTTCAAGAATTTCTTCAAGCTTTTTATCATCAATAAGATCAAGTGATTTTAGTATTTCACCGAGTTTTTTATTTCCTAATATTTCTCTTGCTTTCAGACTCATAATTTAAATAATGCAAAATAACAAATCAAAATGTAAAAAAGGGTAAAGGGTAAAGCGTGAAGAGTTATCGTAAAGGGTAAAATGTAAACCATAAAGGGTTGGAAAAAAAAATTCTCAATCTTTTCTATTTGATTTTCTTCATACACTTTACGCTTTACGCTTTACGCTTTACGCTTCACGACTAAAATGATTTTTTCATTTTAAATTTTGATTTTAATGTGGTAGCGGGGGCAGGATTTGAACCTACGACCTCCGGGTTATGAGCCCGACGAGCTACCAGACTGCTCCACCCCGCGTCTTGTAAATAATTTAGCATAAAATTTGATTTTTGTCAAATTTTATGTTATTCAGTAATTTATGCAAGAAAATACTGAAAAACTTTTTATAGAACTACTCCAGCTCTGCAAAAAACTAAGAGGAAAAGATGGCTGTCTCTGGGACAAGAAGCAGACACATAAAACATTAATTCCATATCTCAGGGAAGAATCCGAGGAAGTAATAGAATCCATTGAAACAAATGATACCAAAAACCTCAAAGAAGAACTTGGCGACTTGCTCTATCAGGTGATATTTCACTCGCAAATTGCTTCAGAAAACAAGGAATTTACCATAGAAGATGTAATAAAAAATATATCAAATAAGATAATACGAAGGCATCCTCATGTATTTGGCAATGTAAAAGTTTCTTCAGTTGAAGATATTCTTAAAAACTGGGAAAAAATTAAGAAAAAAGAAAAAGAAAGCTGGTAAAAGACTAAATTTTGAATTTTCCATAATTTTAGTTATAATTAAAATTTATTAAAGCGAGCTAACTTATGATAGGCCTTAAAATTAATAATCTTACAAAAAAGTATTACGATACTGTTGCTATAGACAGTATATCATTTAATATTGAGAGCGGCAGTATTGTTGGATTCTTAGGCCCAAATGGAGCCGGCAAAACAACAACAATGAGGATTTTATCAGGCTATATGCCTCCGACTAAAGGCACAGCTTTAATTGAAAATGTTGATGTAGTAAACAATCCTTTTGAAGTCAAAAAACTCAGCGGATACCTTCCTGAGGATAATCCGCTTTATCCTGATATGACTCCTTTGGAAATATTAGAGTTCTCAGCAAGGATAAGAAATATAAAAAAAAGTTACTTCAAGAAAAGAATAAAAGAAGTTATTGAAATTTGCGGGTTGGATGAAGTATTAATTAAACCTGTCCACGCTCTATCCAAGGGATACCGCCAGAGAGTAGGTATAGCTCAAGCTATACTGCACGACCCTCCTGTATTATTATTAGATGAACCGACAAGCGGACTTGACCCGAATCAGATACAGGAAATACGAAAATTAATAAAAAACCTGCAAGGACAAAAATCCATAATCATCTCCACTCATATAATGCAGGAAGTGCAGGCAATCTGTCAGAGAGTCATAATAGTAAACAAAGGTAAAATTGTAGCTGATGCAACCCATGATGAATTAACAAGCTCATCTCAATATATTGTTGAACTTGACGGGCCTGAAAACGATGTTCTTACCGAACTAACTAAGATACCATCTGTAAACAATGTAAAAAAGGATGAGCAGGTATTTAAACTTGACTGCAGCGAGAAGTATGATCCACGCAGGGATATTTTCAAGTTGGCAGTTGAAAAGAACTGGACTATTTTAACTATCCAGAAGACAAGACAGAGTTTAGAAGAAGTTTTTAGAAACCTTACACTTGAAGAAAATTGAACAGAATCTTTTTATTATTTAAAAGGGAATTTAAAAGATATTTTGATTCTCCTTTAGCTTATATAACAATAATTGTTTTTCTTATTATAAGCGGGTGGATGTTCAGCTCAACAATTTTCCTCATAAACAGAGTAACTATACAAAATTTTATTGTAAATATCCCTCTTTTATTGATTTTCTTTGCACCTGCTATAGCAATGCAGTTGTTAGCAAATGAATTCCAATCAGGCACAATAGAAGTATTAGGCAGTTTACCTATAAGGGACACCGAAATTATTGCAGGAAAATTTCTCGCAGCTTTTACATTGCTCACCAGTTCTATTGTCTTAAC
>JAIVZN010000113.1:0-6137 GCA_048634875.1 Deltaproteobacteria bacterium
TCACTTGGCACAGGGTCGCCGCTTGGATGATTGTGGATTAAAACAAGACCTGCTGTTGCTTCTATCAGCGCTTCCCTGAACACTTCCCTTGGGTGGACTACGCTGGTATTGAGACTCCCTTCAGAAACAGTAACTTCTTTTATCAGCTTATTCGCTCCATCAAGCAATGCTACTTTAAAAACCTCTTTCTTTAGAACTCTCATAAGCGGAATGTAGTGGGCAGCTACATCCTGAGATTTTCTGAAGATAATTTTAGATGTCTCAGTTTGTGACTGCGCCCTTCTTGAGATTTCAAAGGCAGCAGAAATAATAGCTGATTTTGCTTCACCTATTCCCTTGATACATGAGTATTCAGCAGGAGAGCGGGAGGAGAGATTTTTCAGGTTACCGTATTTCATCAGGAGTTCACGGCCAAGATCTACTGCTGTCTTATCTTTAGTCCCTTTTGTAATTAATATTCCCAAGAGCTCTGTATCGCTTAAGCTTTGCTGTCCTCTTTTCAACAATCGCTCTCTTGGTCTTTCATCCCTGGGCCATCTTGAGATTTTAAGCTTGTATTCAGCCATAAACTATTTTTCTTTCTGTATTAGTGTTTTGCAGAGTCTGAGAAATAGTTTTTTAGTAGAAGGGCTTTTATCGTGGATAAGATAAAGAATTTGCTCGGTAGTATAATCGCTCTTTGCTTTTTTTTGCTGTGGAATTCCCTTAAATAATTCTGTTAGCGGTGTTTCCAGAGCATCGGCAATTTTTTTTATGGTTTTTAAACTGGCAACTTTTTTTCCTGTTTCAATATAACTGACAAAGTTGTTGCTGATTCCGGCTATTTCTGCCAGTCTTTCCTGGGTTAAACCTCTCTTTTGCCTTTCATCTCTGATTCTTTTACCTAATATTTGAAATAAATTTTTCATCTTTATATTTTATATTATATACATCAAAATATATTTTGGAACATACTATTGTTGAAAAACTTGATTTGACTTATAGTTTATTTTTTATTATACTATTATAAAGGCAGGGAAAAGATTATGAAAAAAACTACTAATAGTAACAGAAGAAAAATCTTACTAATGGACGACGACCGGTCTATAAGGAAATCTTCTAACAGATTGCTTGAATATCTTGGATGCGAAATTTCCTTAGCGCAGGACGGGAGAGAAGCTATTGATTTATATAAAGAAGCTCTGGTTTCAGGTCGCCCTTTTGATGCAGTTATCATGGATATAACAATACCTGAAGGCATGGGGGGAGAGGAAGCAATCAGGGAGCTTGTAAAAATAGACCCGGATGTTAAAGCTATTGTTTCAACTGACCTTTCTAACAGTTCTATAATCGCAAGTTTCCAAGAATATGGTTTCTGCGCTCCTCTTATCAAACCATACGGAGTCACAGAATTGCAAGAGGTTTTACATAGAATTATAAAGTGAGGTAAAAATAAAAATTATTAAAATTTTTATGATGGGGGACGCAAAAGAAATATTATAAAGCTGGTTTCAAGTATTGATATCCATGCTTTAGCTGTATTATGGGTTATTTGTTAAAAACTTCCAGAACAGTTCTTCTTAATTCCTTATTTTCAAATGGCTTTTTTATAAAATTATCTATTCCCAATATTTTCATTTTCTCTTTTGAAAATTTTATATTACTTCCTGTCATGAGAATTGTTTTTATTTTTGAATTTTGCTTGTGAATTTTTCGGAGTAAATTAAGTCCATCTTCAATACCAAGATTAAGATCGGAGATTACAAGGTCAATATGCCCGGTCTCAATAATAGATAAGGCTTCTTTTTCAGTGTTGGCGGTAGAGATAATATAATCCGCTTTTTCAAGCATTCTACGGATAGTTTTAAGAATATCAGGTTCGTCATCTACTACAAGAATATGTTTGCTGATTTTAGGTGATCCATCACAGCGCGCCAATTCAATGTAGTTGCTTTGATATGTTTTCATCTCTCTCCTTTTTGCAAAACATTCACTACTTTCTCATTAATAGTATACTGAGTATTTGTGAAAATTGTGCGAAAAGAATGTGAAATAATTTCAAATAATTGTAAAATGTAAGTCTTATATAATACAAGATGAGCCTGAAAAATCGGGATTAAGTCTTGACAGGGTAGAATAAATTTTGTTATATAAAACTATCTATGAAATGGACATGAGCCTTTGGCTTACAACCCAGCCCCTGCGCGCAGGAGCTGGGTGAAAATAAAAATGTAGTGGCCGAGCTTGCTTTGCCTATACAAATGATTTTAAGAGAAGGTTATTTACGGGTGAAAGAAGAATTAACATTAGTATTAATAAAACCAGACGGATTGAAAAAATCGTTAACCGGGAATATACTGACAAAACTTTCAGAAACACAGCTTAAGATTGCTGGCGCCAGGATAGTGCGGGTTACCAATGAGCTTGCTGAACTTCACTATGGACACCTGAAAGAAAAGCCTTTTTTTGAGGAACTCAGAAAGTACATAAAAGGAGAGCTGCACGGCAGAGATTATATGAGAGTACTTGCGCTGGTTTATTGCGGTGAAAATGCCATAAAAAAAGTCAGGGACCTTGCAGGTGCAACAAACCCCGAAGAAGCCAGGCCTACGACAATAAGGGGCGCATATGGAAGGATTACTACACAAGGGGTATATGAAAATGTAATCCACGCTTCTGCTAATAGCAAGGAAGCTGAAAGAGAGATAAAACTCTGGTTCAAGCCAGATGAAATAGTTGACAATATCTACCCGGTAAAAACTACAGATAAGACTGTTGAGTGGGAGGTTCCATATGATCAGATTTAAATTTTTATCTCCGGAGTTTTTCTTTCTTCATTACCTGAAATTTCAAACATCTCTTCCTGTTTAAAATTAAACATTCCTGCTGCGATATTTGATGGGAACATTTCAATTTTATTATTTAAGTTTAAAACAGAATCATTATAAAACTGCCTTGCATAGGCAATTCTGTTTTCAGTAGTGGTTATTTCTTCGTAAAGTTCTCTAAAGTTTCTGTTTGCTTTTAGATTCGGATAATTTTCAACTACTGCAAAGAGCGACTTCAGCGTCACGGATAAAAAATTCTCTGCATTAGCCTGATTTCTGGCTCCCCTGGTATTTAGCCCGACAAAGTTTTTATGAGAAATGATTTTCAGCACAGTTCCTATTAAAAGAAATGAGAGAATATAGTAACCTGAAATCAGCGCAAAAAGGACAACAGACTTTCTTCTAAACTTTCTCTGTATGTCATAAAATGAGATTTGTAATGCCACAGAATTAACCGAATTTGATGTATTTAAGTTGTCCTGCTTCTAAAGTTAAGAACTCTCCCGGGAATTTAAATTCCGGCAGTATGAATATTTGTTTATTTTTCCCGTTTATATTAAATTTTTTTGTTGATTTAAAATGAGCGTGTCCGGCTATTATAACATCATATCCTTTTTGGAAATATGAAACAGCATTATTCATAATCATATCTGCGACAATTTTTCCGAATATTTGTTTATTTTTCCCCACTTTCTTATATAAAAAATCTGCTAAACTTATTGCGTGCCCGACAGGAAGATTTTTAAAAATAAATGAAGAAACCGGTGATCTGATAAACCTTCGCCATATCTGATATCTGATATCTTCTTTTGCAAACTTATCCCCGTGAGTCAAATATATTTTTTTATTTTCTGACTGGATTGTTAAATTTTCACCTATATAATCAACCTGTGAATATTTCTTAAAGAATTTCCCTGCAGTAAAATCCCTGTTCCCATAAAGAAAATAAACTTTGTTGCCTTTTTCTTTAAAATTTTTTATTGCTTTCAGGGCAGGATTTTTAGAATAAAAATCAACGCCGGTATGTTCATACCAGTATGAAAAAAAATCTCCAAGAATATACAGATTATCGCATCTGTCTTTAATATGATGCATGAACCTGATAAAATTCTGGTATGAGCTGGGTGATTCAGAGATTTTTAAATGTAGATCTGCAATAAATAAAGAAATCAATTATTCTATATAACTTACAATTACATTAACTTTATTGTCCCGGCTTCTTAAGAAGACTGAGCAATTTTTATCACCTTTGGTGAAAATAAGATGGGCATAGGTATTTCCTATTTTATAATCTTCTGATTTAAGGTTATATTCTAAAAACACTAATTTTTGTTTATAATATTTCTGCATAGTATCCAGTTCTGCGGTTGTATCATAAACATATGTTATAATTCCTTCACTTATATCTTTCTGCACATTTTCAGCATTAACATAGAGATAAGGACTCTGAATTTTTTTACTTATTACTTCAGTTGTTTCTTTTAGCTGCTTCTTAATTACAGGTTTTTTCACAATTAAATCTTCCTTTTTCTTTTCCATAGATGAAAAATAATATAAGGCGCCTGCAATTACTATAAGCAGGAATAGTATTAATGGTAATTTTGATTTCTTCTTTTTCGGTTTTATATCTTCTTCAAAGGCAGGCGTAGTTTCTGTTATTGGAACAGGTGGTTGTTCAGCAGATTTATCTGCAGGCTGGATAACATCTTTAACAAGCGCAGGTTCCGAAATTTCTGGTGGCGGTGGTTCAGAAATTCCCTGCTCTGGCGGCTGGTCAGCAGGGATTTCTGCTGTCGATTTACTTTCTTGTTCTTCTCCGTTTAAATCAAATGAAATACTGCTCAAATCTATTTTTTCAGGTTCTTCTGATTCTGGTTCTGCAGGAGGCTTATCATCAGGTACATGTTTTTTTTCTTCGTGGTCAATATCTCCGATTTGTTCAAGATCAGGTATTTCAACTTTATCCAAGTCTAATTTTTCTTCTTCTTTCTTGTCATCATTAAAAGATTTTGCAAGTTCATCTATATCAGGTTTTTCTTTATCATTATCCATAATTTTGCCTCCGGGTATTTTGTTGTTGGGCTTGATAAATCAAGTAACTACAATTCTATGTAGGGGTCGGATTTATCCGACCCGTTATTATCGGGTTTGATAAATCAAACCCCTACATTCAGGCCGCTACAATTTACTGTTAAAATTTTAACATTTCAAGTATAAGTATGTCAAATTTTTAAACTGTATCTAATGGAAATGGGAAGCGACATGGTAACCCTCTTGAGAAAAAATATAGATTAATTAAATTAAGATGCTTTGGTAAGAAAGGCATAGAATGCAGGCTGATGTGGAAACAGTGCATAATTTAATAGAAATGGAGTTTTATGAAATTGAATGGTTTACAAGCAGACAAAACTTTATGGACAAGGCTTATTCGTATCAACTTTATTTTAATCTGCAAAGACCTAATTCCTACAAAGAAAACAAAACACCATGGCAACTGGTTAAAGAAAAACAGGCAGATCTAAATATTCAAAGTCTATTCCGCTCCCTTAAACTGTATCTAAGTCTAAGGTCTAAGAAATATACTATATTTTTTCTTAAATAATAAACTAAAGTAGTAATCATAAATAACCTATTTATGTAATTCCTATCTGTGTATGATTAAATACAATGTTATTATTGATAAGGTAATAATCAAAAAGGAGGATAAGAAATTGCAATTCAGAAAATGTGCTTTTTGTAATGGAATGGGTGTAGTAGCACCATTAAATTTATCTCCAAGACCTGATACTTGCCGGATATGTAGAGGCACAGGTAAAATTAAGGTTGATAAATCTATGATTGAGAGCAAAAAAGATTTAATCGCAAATCTTAGCGCAATGAGAGATAAGTTTATAGAAAAAGAATCTAAAGTAAAATCAAAAACCTTGACAAAAAATTAAAAAAGAGTATAATAGGCAAAATGAGCAAAAAACTTATAATGAGCAATAATTACAGAAACAGAATGAAGGGATTTTATGATTAAAAAAAATTATACAACTTTTAACATTGCAAGAATGTTAAATGTATATTCAAGCACTGTAGCCAGATGGATAGATGAAAGAAAACTTAAAGCTTTTGTTACTCCCGGCGGTCACCGCAGAGTGAATGGCAGAGATTTGTATGTATTTCTTAAAAAACACAATATGCCAATTCCTGCAGAATTAACATATTCAAATAAAAAAAAGATACTGGTGGTTGATGATAACCTCGGGGTGTTGAATAGTATTGTGAAAATTTTGGAAACTAAGAAAAAGAAATATGAAATATTTATCGCAAGTGATGGGTTTCAGG
>JAIVZN010000114.1:0-6121 GCA_048634875.1 Deltaproteobacteria bacterium
AGGGAACGATTCTTACAGACGTGGATGAGACCGTTGCAGGGATCAAGAGGCAGCACAATGTCTTTGAGCAACTCGGAATCGATCCGGAGAAGACGTTCGGATACAAGATCATAGAACCGCTGATACAACTGCGAAAGGATGGCGTGCGGAAGGTTGCAGAAGCACTTGGTCAACTGAAGATATAAAATATGTAAGAGAAAAAACTATTGAAAATGAAGAAGAGACAAAACTTAAAATTGATGGGCATACCCTACACTTTGACGGCTATTTTGACCAGGCAAGAGACAAGGTAAATACACACTACCTGCTGCCGCCGGATGTGAGTTTAGGAGCAGATATAAGGAGTATGGATTTAAATCAGGGCATGGAAGAAATTCACTCATTACTTAAGGATTCAATGCGTGGCAAAGAGGTATATGTAGGATTTTTCTGTCTTGGACCCACAGATTCGGAATTTTCTATCCTTGCTGTACAGATTACAGATTCAAGTTATGTGATGCATTCTGAAGGAATACTTATCAGAAATGGATACAGACAGTTTTTAAAGAGCAATGACGGGGACCATTTCTTTAAATTTGTACACAGCGCAGGTATCTTAGAAAAAAATGTATCAAAAAATGTGGATGAGAGAAGAGTATACATAAATTTAGAAGAAGAGATAGTATACAGTGTCAATACGCAGTATGCAGGAAATACAATTGGCCTTAAAAAGCTTGCTATGAGACTTGCAATAAGAAAAGCTTCCTATGAAGGCTGGCTTACAGAACATATGTTTATAATGGGAGTGCACGGGCCTGGCGGAAGAACCACTTATTTTACCGGTTCATTCCCAAGCGCATGCGGTAAAACTTCAACAGCCATGCTTGAAGGAGAAACAATCATTGGAGATGACATAGCATATTTAAGGATTATAGATGACGAAATAAGGGCAGCTAATGTTGAATGCGGCATATTTGGAATTATACAGGATGTAAATGAAAAATCTCTGCCGATAATCCGGCAGGCATTTAACGGACAAGAAGAAATCATATTTTCCAATATTCTGGTTTCTGATGATAAACCATACTGGCTTGGAAATGGAAGGGAAATTCCTGAAAAAGGAATTAATTTTTCAGGTGACTGGCATAAGGGTAAATGTGATAATGAAGGGTACGAAATTCCACACGCGCATAAAAATGCAAGGTTTACCATCAGTATAAGCAGTTTAAAAAACAGAGATCCTTTAGCTGACAACCCGAAAGGAGTTCCTGTTAGCGGAGTTATATATGGAGGAAGAGATTCGGACACATGCGTTCCTGTTATGGAGTCATTTAACTGGAACCATGGAATTTTAACCATGGGAGCAACAATAGAATCAGAAACAACAGCAGCAACATTAGGAAGAGAAGGCGTGAGAAAGTTTAATTTAATGGCAAATATTGACTTTCTTTCAATACCAATGGGCAGATATATAAATAATAACTGCGATATTGGAAACAGCATTAAAAATGCTCCCAAGATTTTTTCTGTGAATTATTTTTTAAAAGACAGTGACGGTAATTATTTAAATAATTTAGAAGATAAGAGTGTCTGGATTAAATGGATGGAACTCAAAGTAAATGGGGATGTAAAAGCTCTTAACACACCTGTTGGGAGGATTCCTGTTTATGAAGATTTAAAGAAATTATTTAAAGAAGTACTTAACAAGGATTACACTCAAGATTCTTACATAAAACAATTTACAATAAGAATTCCCGAAAACCTTGCAAAGATAGAGAGAATCACAAATATATATAAAACAAAGGTGCCGGATACTCCGCATATCCTGTTTGAATATCTTGATGAGCAGGAAAAAAGATTAAATGAAACTGTAAAAATTCACGGTAATTATGTTTCACCGCTGGAGTTTAATGAACGGACATAAGCCTTTGGCTCACAAAAGCGGATGAAAATAATTGAGACCTGAAAATGTATTTTGTTGCTCCGGAGACTTTTTGCCTTTGGCGCATGAAACTATGCCTAAAACTAAAAAACTCCCCAGCTCTTGCTCGCAAGGGCTGGGTCAAACAAGTTTTAGTTTTTAAACGCCATAGTTTCATTAAAAAGTCTCAAGTCGCAAAAAATACATCATTCAGGTCTCAATAAAGGATCGGATAAATCCGACCCCTACGCAAAACTGTAGAGATTTGATTTTGTAGGGGCTTGATTTATCAAGCCCGATAAAGGAATTATTTACAAATGAAATTGTTTGATTCTCACGCGCATCTCTTAGATAACAAATTTAAAAATGACATAGAAGATGTAATACAGGGAGTTGACGGAATAATATGCGTATATTCTCCATGTGAAGATTTTAACCTTTTCAGAAAACTTTTAAACAAAAATTTTATCTTGGGAGCTGCCGGCATTCATCCTCATGAGGCAAAGAATATAAAGCAGTTATGGAACGGTCTAAAAACAGCTTTAAAGTTAGATAAAGTAATTGCAGTAGGAGAGATAGGGCTGGATTTTCATTACAATAATTCTCCTGAAGAAATACAGAAAGAAGTTTTTAACAAGCAATTAGAATTAGCTGAAAAAATTAATCTGCCTGTAATAATACATTCAAGAAATGCCTTTAAAGACACACTTGAAATCCTTGAAAGTTACAAGGTAAAAAAGGTTCTTATACATTGTTTTTCAGGTACTGTAGATGAGATGAGAAAATCCGTAAAAAGAGGATACTATATTGCTGTTGGCGGGGTAATTACATTTCCTAAAGCTATAATGTTAAAAGAAGTTATAAGAGAAGTTCCAATGAATAAAATACTGCTTGAAACCGATTGTCCTTACCTCGCGCCCGTACCTCACAGAGGCAAAAGAAATCAGCCTGCATATTTAAAATATATTGCACGGGAAGTAGCAAAAATAAAGGGGTTAGAGTTAGGTGAAACAACACGCAATATTTACGAAAACACATTAAATTTCTTAGAGGCTAAGCCTCGCACATTAAGGAGGTTCTAATTTTGAAGTATGAGTATTTATTCGGGCCCGTGCCTTCAAGGCGGCTTGGAATTTCACTTGGTGTTGATCTGGTGCCTTATAAAGTCTGTACCTTTGGCTGTATTTACTGTGAATGCGGAACTACGACAAATTTCACACACCAGAGAAAGCCATATATTGCAGGTGATAAGATTATCAAAGAGTTAAAAATTTTCCTTAATAATAAACCGAAACTTGACTATATAACTTTCTCCGGAGGCGGCGAGCCAACTTTAAACAGCGACATAAAAAAAGTACTGGACTTCTTAAAGGAAGAATACCCTGCATATAAAGTTGCTTTACTTACTAACGGGAGCCTGCTCTCCAACAAAGATGTTAGAAATGATATTAAAAAATGCGATGTCATACTTCCTTCACTTGACGCAGTTTCTGAAGAAACCTACAAAATGATAAACCGGCCGTGTTGTGGAATAAAAGTAAGCGACATTATAAAAGGTATAAAAAAATTTAAACAAGAAAGCGCTGCCGAGCTATGGCTTGAAGTATTTATAGTTCCTGACATAAATGATAATGAAAAAGAGTTAAAACTGCTGAAAGATACTATTATGGATATAGAACCCGATAAGGTTCAGTTAAACACGCTTGACAGGCCTGCAACTGAAAGCTACATAAAAACTGCATCTATGAAAAAGATGTATGAAATTAAAAAAATTTTTAAGCCTGTTAAAGTAGAGATTGTAAAGAATATCAGACATAAACAAGGATTTGGAGAATATTCAAAGAATATTGATAACAAAATTCTTTCAATTTTAAAAAGAAGGCCATGTACAGCAGAAGATCTGTCTCAATCATTTGATATTCGCACAGATATATTAATTAAATATTTGCATGAGCTAAAAAAATCTGATAGAATAATTTCTGAAAAAAAAAGAAGAGGAGTATTTTACAGAGTAAAAGAAAATTTCAAGTGAGTATCAAGAAAAATATACGCAATATCCTTGCAGAACTTCCTGAAGATGTCCAGTTAGTAGCTGCCTGTAAAACACGCACACCACAGGAAATTCAAATTGCAGTTGATTCCGGAATTAGAATTATAGGTGAAAACTATGTCCAGGAAGCAGAAGAAGCGTATCAAAAAATCAATGGTGATATCAAATGGCACTTCATGGGCCACCTTCAGAAAAATAAGGTTAAAAGAGTAATTAAGATATTTGATATGATTGAGTCACTGGATTCGTTTCCCTTAGCCAAGGAAATAAATAATCAATGCGCAAAAATAAACAGGATTATGGAATGTCTTGTGGAAGTAAACAGTGGCAGAGAAGAGAATAAATTTGGCATTATGCCTGAAGAAGTCAAAGGATTTATTGAAAAAGTAAGTGTATTTAAGAACATAAAAATTATGGGGCTTATGACCATGGGCCCTTTTATGGGCGAAGCAGATGAATTCAGGCCTTATTTCAAAATTACAAGAGAAATTTTTAACAAACTAAAGAAGAAAAATATTGGCGGTTGTATTATGAAACACTTATCTATGGGAATGTCTGATTCTTATAAGGTAGCTATTAAAGAAGGCGCAAACATGGTAAGAATAGGCACAGGGATTTTCGGGCCAAGAAAAAGAGGAGACAGTTAAATTTCAACAGAATTTAAATTTTTTAATCCAAGCTTAATGGAAACAACATTTGCAAGCACATTTAACACTAACAGAATTCCTATTATAACTATTACTGCAGGGTAATAAATTGGTATATTTCTTATTCTGTTTAAAAAATACATCCTGACCCACACAGCTTCAAAAGCAAGTGTTATGCCAATATAAAAGAAACTGTAAATCATATATAGAATAGCTCCCCAGGATGATTCCACTTCAGCAGGATTTACCGCATCAAATTTCGGATATAAAGAACCCATGCCTATACCCATTGAAGTTATTGTTATTGAAAATACAAATACTGTAATTACAGAAAGCAGATTTATAAGACCCGGCGGTTTTAATATCAGGTTGGAAACAACAATCAGTATTAAAGATATAACTGCAATAGGGATAAAATTTTCAATATATTTCTGGATTAAAATTTTTTTTCTGTTAAAGGGTGAACTTAAAAGTATCCAGAAACACTTTCCTTCTAAACTTATACTGCTAAATGAGAACCTCAGCCCTATAGAAGCAATTACAACTCCAATCATACCGATATTAACAAATGCCACCAGGTAGTGAAGATATGGTAAATCAAGAGGCAGTTTGTATATATTTACAATATAAATAATTATTAATGCTAAAATCAGTATAAACTGAGTCCACTGTCTCGTATCCCTGAAAAAAGTTTTAATGTCTTTTGCAAGGACCGGACTGCGGGAAAATTTTGATGTATAAAACCTTTTCCTTTCCTCGGACTGAACTTTTTCCCAGCTATTATAAAAATACTTTTTAGAAATAATGTAAAATAACCACACAAAAATTACTCCCATAGCTGAAAGCATAAGAAAAGAACCTATCCAGCCGGCTCTGTTATTTACAAATTCAATTACCATTTTGCTTATCCAGTATGAGGGTAAAAACGGAGTGCGCGGTAATTCAAGAATTCTTAAATAAGAGGTAGCAATATTTTCCTGACCGGGTCTCAGAATTTGTTCAAGATTTAAAAATCTGAAAAATATATACATGGATGTGGCAAGTACAACAAAACCCATAACCAGTAAATCCCTGACTTTTCTGGCAGGAAATATCTTTACCACACCTATAACTACTATCAAACCTACAGCCCCTGCAGTAAAAAAATAAAATATTATTCCGGGAATTATGATAAATATAGATAACACAGGTAACTTAAATATAATCTCCAAGACAGCGAACAGCGGGATAATTACAATGCAGCTCATCCATGAAGCATAAAAAGTAGTCTGAATAAGTTTACCGAGCAATATCCCTCCCTGGTCAAAAGGAGAAACAATTAAAAAATTATTATCCCTTGATAAGAAAAGAGTTGAAAATGCAGTTATAACACTTGAATATATGAGCATTATAAAAAGCGAAAGAAAGACCATACCAATAACCCTGCCTACTAGCGCTGTTCCAACCATAGGGGTATCTTTTATATATACAATAATACGGTAAAAACCTACAAACAAGCCTGACATAAAAATTACAGCAAATAAC
>JAIVZN010000115.1:0-6156 GCA_048634875.1 Deltaproteobacteria bacterium
AATGCATTTTCAAAATGGTCAAGCGAACTATCTCCAATGTCAACTACATAACCTTTTTTGTATTTTTCTTCTTTAAGTTTTTCAACTGGAATTATTTCATAATCAATCTTTTGATCAGGTTTGGTTTTGTCTGGGAGCTCTTTAACCCATTTATAATCAACAGGAAAGACCATTTTTATATTATGCTTTTTGGCTAAATCTAATAACTCTTTGTTCGTTTTTGCCTCTTCTGCTATTTTGCCTGCCCAGATAATTCCATTGATTCCACCTCTTTCTATAAGTTTTTTTATTTCATCTACTTTATCAATTTTATCTCCCATTGCAATATACCAATAAGGAGACTTTAAATTTTGCACAAACTGACTGATTCCTTCTAATTCTTTTATGGTTAAAGGACCTGCTACCTTTTTATCAAACCACTTCATCATATAAAAGGAGGCATTGTTACCTCTATGTCCGGCTTGGATAGCATCATTTACAATAATTTCAGCGTTATATTTCTTAAAAGGTGCGTATAATTTTTCTGCATATTCATTTCTTGTTTTTTCGTCTTTTGAGCCCTCTCCTTCATAGAAACGCAAGTTTTCTAAGATTCTAATATCGCCTGCTTCCATATCTCCAATTGCCTCTTCTACTTTTGGACCTATAGAATCAGGCACATATTGAACATCTTTTCCGGTTAACTTAGAAACTACCTTGGCAAGAGGTTTTGTGCTATATTTGGGGTCAATTTCTCCATCCTTTGGTGTTTTATCCCATCCCTTATGCATTTTCTCTAGTCGTGAAGAATGGGTTAATATAACTACTTTTGCTCCCAAATCAGAAAGAATTTTTATGGTAGGAATGCCTTCTATAATCTTTTCCATCTTTTCTTCAATATTTGTGGGCACTGTTGCTCCAATATTGAAATCCAGTCTCACAGGAACAACCCTGTCACGCCACCACTCTTTGCCAAAAACTCTGGTAATGTCATCTATGGTGGCTTTGTCATCATAAGAAGCAAATCCAGTGAGAAGTGGGACAGGATATTCTTTAATTGCTTTAGCAAAAATACGACCTCTTAATATTGTTACTAAGGTTTGAACCATATTAATAGGAAGTTTTATTATACGCCGGAAATCTAATTTTTTTGCTATTATGTCACCTTTTTTCCAGCGTGCATCACGGGATGCTCTTTCTAGTATTGCTTTTGCTATTCTGTCTCCCCTTCTCCAGCGTGCATCATGGGATGCTTTTCTCCAGCGTGCATCACGAGATGCTTTTTCTGGTTCAGTTTCTTCTATCTTTTTAACAACTTCCCCCTCTCCAACAATTACTGGGGCAGGCTTAACTTCTTCTAACTTCTTAGCAAATATTCGTAAAGCTTCAACAAGAGTCTTCCTTATCTCTGGTAACTGGTCTTTGTTTTTATACCATATTATAATCCCTGGAGTTCCTCCAATAGCCATCATTCTCACCCCATTACCAAACTCATAAATATTCAAACCATTATTTAAAGGCAATCCTTTACGAATCTCTAAAGACCCAAGTTTATCTTTACCTTCAGAAAAACTATGCGTTGGAATAAGAAATGATAAAATCGAGCCCTCTACCAAAGTTTGCATCCCTTCAATGGCAACATGTGAAAAACGCGGGAAAATCATCGGAAAATTACTTATGCCAAATTTTCCTAATTGCGTATTAATCTCTTGCTGAATTTCACCTATATTATCATCTTTTTCATCTGAAACCATATACCCTAAACCAACATATTTAGTTGTCTTAGCGCGGCCTTCTTTTCCTAACATGTTAAAATAATAGTCAGCAATTGCCTGCGCCCGTTCATCCCCAGATTTATTGGCGTAAAGAGCTTCTTCTTCAGCAGATAAATCATCAGGACAGGCAACTGTAATTACTATATCTTCACCTTTATAAACCTTAACTTCTTTAGTTAAAGGCTGCAAAGCAAAATCTTTGGTAAGCAACCCTAATTGATTAAAAGCTTCAAAAGCTTCTAAAACCACATCCACTTTTTCCGATTTAATCCCTCCTGATTCTGCTAAGTCGCTGTAAAAAATCGTCTTGGAAATGGATGCAATAAGACGACTGGTAAGCTTTTCTAAACTTATCCCTAATTCCTCTGCTAATGGTTCTAAATTCTCCTCTATATAGTTTTGGAAAACATCCGGTATGACTGTTTTATCTTTTCTTTTCTGCGCTGCTTTTATCTCATCAGCAAGTTCTTCCCTGTAATCTTTCTTTTTCTCTTCTTTTGCTTTCTTTGCTTTTTCCAAAACATCATCTATCGGAATTACTCTTTCCTCAAAACTTAACGGCTCATCTGGATGCTTTAATTGACGATCCACAAGAATATCCTGTGCGGCTACAGTTGTCTCTCTTGTTGTTTTAACTGCAAGATTAGACATAGGATCTTGATTCTCTATATGAGAAAGGGTTATTACTGCGGTCTGAAGAAGAACCGTAGCCCTTGCCTGAACCGCAAGGTTATACCTTAACTTATCATTAACTGTTTCTTCGTCATCATCTTTTTCTATGGTCTTTGTCCGCAGTGTAACTATCTTTACCGGCATGTTGTACTCTTCTTTTAACATCTTTGCCTCTTTTAACAATCTCCCTGCATACTCTTTATTATTCAAATCCACGAAAAATATAGGTTGATATATATCCGGTCGTTCTCTAAACAGTTTTAAGTAGTCTGTGTGTTTATCTGAAGCGCTGCAAAAAGAATGTATAAAATCATTCCTCTGTTCTCCTGGGGCAAGTCCGGCAATTCCTTCATTGGTATTTTGAGCATGCTCCATTACATAAGGATATAATGTAGGATCATAAACCATGTAATACTTTACACGCCCCTTATGATGATTTTTAAGCATTGAAGTAGATAATCTACTTGAAGGATTACTTACTGCTTTGCCAAAATTTTTCTGTTTTGGGTTCAGCGCTATACTGGCTTCATAAATACCTGTAGCATAAACTCTTAACATATCCTCTGCCCAAGCAAAAGCTTTTGCTTTTGTTTCTTCTTTTGGCTGTCCATCTGCAGCAAATCTTCTATATCCTAAAACTGCCAGCGACGTATACAATGGACCATATACCATATCTGTCAACTCAATCATATGCCTGCCGCCAATATCACCTCTGGTATTGTCAATAAAATAAACCTTCCCCTCTTTAATTTGCATAGTCAAATCTTTTACACGACCGCCATTAGCCCAGGAAATAATATTGATAATCTGAAGAAATGCATTTGGATTGATAAGTATTTCCTGTAAATCTGCTGTCTCTGTTGTGCCGCCACTGCGGCTCATAATCCAGGCTAATACATTACGAGTAGTTGGATCCTTAAAGTTTTCTAAAATTTGTGAAATCTGAGATGGATTGTCAACTATTTCCCAATGAAATCTTATATCCAGATTATCCGCCAATTGATTAAGTATTTGCGCCAACCGATGAAGATACTGCTCATTGGCTCCAATTCCGTCATTAAGCAGATTAATAATTTCCTCTATGTCAAGTTCTTCGCCTAAAAACTCTTTAAGATTATCTATTGATTCCCTTAAATCACTTAACTCTTTACCATATTTATCTATATCCTCCTGCTTTTTGTATCTGTCCGGTTTTTTCTTGCCATATCCAGGCAACCTACAAAAACGTCCAAGGTAATCATTGATACCATCAAAATGCGGAAAGGCTGTATTTTTTGCAGTTATGAACTTCTCATGCATGAAATTAGTAAGGAATCGTCCAGTTCCGGGTCTTAAATCTTGAGCGTCTGAATCCTTATGAATATAAACACCATCTTCTTCTACATCTATTCTTAAAAAATCATCCTCTAATTCTGCCGGGTTTAATTTATTAGCCTTTTCCGCTTGTAACAATAGATATCTCAATGTCTTTGCTTTAAAAGCAGGTGTTTTCAACAATGCCTTTAAAACTTCTTTTTCTGTTTTTCCCTGTTCTTTTGCTAATTCTATCACACTCTCTATAAAAGCATTAGGATCTAAAGCATTTTCTATGGTACCTAACAAACGTTTATGGTCATATAACTTCAAAACATCCATTGCAACCCTCATTTGTTTCATCAATTCATACGGCGTCAGTTCTCGTTCTTCTGCTATAACTTCTTCTTTTTCTGCTACTCCTGTCTTCTCTTCTACTTTCTCCTCTTCCATTTCTTTTATACCAAGTAACTTTTTCCCTAATTGAGCTAATTCCTCCTGTTTCTGTTTACTTAATCCTTCAGTATAAAGCCGGGCAACTGGCTCAGTTCCTGATAATCTTATACAGAACCAGCTTCCATCTTCAAATACAATTTTTAATCCATCTAATGTAATAATTTCTTTTATACTTTTATCTATACCAGTATTTTTTATCTTTTTACTTATCTCCATATTCCCTATGTCAATTTTTTCTTCTTGTTCTTTCTTTGCTTGCTCAATCAAATCACCTGCACTTTCCTTTAGATCCTCTGTTAAATCAATGTTATCTCTCTGATAGTAAAATTTCTTTCCAATGACTGCTTCTATCTCTTCCTTAAATGCTGTTAAACTCTTTCCTTTATCTGCCATCATCCAGAGAGAAAGAAAACCTATTACCTTTCCATCATCCCATGAGTTCATAAATTTCCCTACCCCTACATGAGCGCTTTCTTCCCCTGCTACAATGAATTTTGCCTTTTCTTTAACAACTTTTTCTACTGCCTTTTTAAAACCTACCGCTGTTTCCACAAGTTCCAATCCTAACTCTTCTGCTATTGCATTAACAAAATTGCTTGTAGCTACAGTTTTGCACACCGCGCCCTTTTCTCCCTTTTCAACAAAAAAATAAGTAAGTAACGCAATAATCTCATTAGCGCTGATTTCCCTACCTTCAAAATCCACTATTCCGAATCTATCCGCATCCCCGTCCGCAGCTATTCCCAGAATGTTTTTCTCCTTTCCTACTTCCTCTTTAAAGTCAGCAATACTTTCCCTTTCTGTTGGATTAGGCGCCCCGTTCACCTCACTAAATAAAGAATCCTGATTATTTTCATGGATAACTTTTACAAACTTCCTCCCCACTTCTTCTTCTAACTGCCCGTAAATGGCTTTTATATACTCAACTGCCGTCCCCTGCATTGGATTTAGAATAATTTTAAAATCAGGATTTTTTCTAATGTATTCAATTACTTTTTCCCATGCTCCAATTTCTTTCATCCCTGGAATAATGTATCCATCCACATAAGTTTTTATTGCATCTTCCAGCTTAAATTCAGTAATTAAACCCTTACGTTCCGCTTCCTTATAATTAGAGGTTCTGTAAAATTTTGATTCGTTTGCATATTTTGAAATTAATTCTGTAACCGCCTTCTCCGCGGCGCCTCCATGATAAGGTGAAAATTTAAATCCACCATCAGTATATTTATTATGACTGGCTGTAAGATTTATTATTCCTGTAATCTCCTTATTAGAATTTGCCAGATAAGCCTGAACAGGAGTAGGCGTAGGTTCTTCTGTAATTATTTTTACAGAAACACCATTTGCCACTAATATACTTGCAATCTCCTTTGCATTTTCAAGATTATTTTTTCTCGGGTCAAAACCAATTAATATTGCCCCCTCTTTTATATGATTATTGTAATAATCCGCTACACCCTGCGCTGCTCTGCGAATATTATCAATAGTGAAATCCTCTCCTATCTTGCCCCTCCACCCGGATGTCCCGAATTTTACTTTCACCTCTGTAACTTTAAGCATTTTTTCTTTAATTATAAGTTCTTTTTCTGCAACACGAGTTTTTAATCTCGCTAAAGCAAGGCTAAAGCCTTGCCCTACATTGCCGAGTACATCAGCTATTCGCTTTGATAATGCGCGAGGCTCAGCTTCTTTCATTAAAGCTGCAACGTTCTTTAGATTCTTTACTCCTTTAGCTAATGCAGCTAATACCACTCCTCCACCGGTAGTAACTATTATCTTATCGCTTACCTCTCCAATTAATTGTAAGGCATCATGCATATCCCCGCCGGCAGCAAATACAGCTATGTCTTTTTCTGCTGCTTTATTTGCTATTTCCACCATTGCTTTTGTGCCTTCTCTGGTTACTTCATCTTCAAATTTCCCTGCTCCTCCATTTACTATTATGCCCCCGATTCCGCTCTCTATTACCTTATTGCCAAAT
>JAIVZN010000116.1:0-6134 GCA_048634875.1 Deltaproteobacteria bacterium
CATGGTAACAAGTGGCTGTCCTGTTTTAGAAAAACTAAAACCAATGGTATGTGTCAGGGTGCCTTTTTCAACATTGCGGGAAAAAAAGTATCGGGTATTAACCATGTACCTGCTTGCACAGTATTTTGTAAAAAAGCGAGGCGGAGAACCAGACTGGGAGTTTAAAAATTTAATTGATATTTTTGAAGATGTTCGTATAGTGAATAAAAATTTTTGTAAAAAGCTTTCTCAAATTATGGCAAAAGATGCAGCTGTAAATGCATTAATTTCGTTTGATAGTTTTGTTTTTTATACTTCTTTTCACATAAGTGAAAATATGTTAAATGTATTAGAATATTCTTTTGATGCATATTTAGACAAGCATGAAAGAAGAAATAAAGCAAGAATATAATTATGCAGGAAAATAACATATTTGAAATTGCCATAAAGAATACTCAGATTCTTAAAATGCCCAAAAGAAATATATCTACTTTTGGAACAACAAATATTGATTATTATCTTTTAAGCAATTCAGGAAAGGATACTAAAATACGGGAAGGTAAGGTTATATCCAAGCGGCCTGAAATAATTAAACCTGTCCAGATATCGGAACTGTTTGAAGGCTTCGGGGATTATTCTGATAAGTATGGCGAAGAAATGTTTGAAATATTTGGAAAGAATGCAAAAATACTGAATTATAAGTTCAGTAACCAACTGAAGACAACTTCTTGCTCTTTATTACCTCTAAATGAAGTATTTGAAATGATAGGCGCTGATCTTGAAAAGAGGGAACATAGTCTTTCTGCAATAATAAAATGTGATGAGGAAACATGGCAAATATCAATTATGAAATTTATTGTAGAAATGACTTTAAAATCTTCCGCTCAAAATATAGAAGATTTTGAAAAAAGAGGTTTATTCCCGGATGAAACCGGAATATCCCAGAATGTAAGAAATAAGATTGAATATTTGTTTAAAAAAGCTGAAACGGATACTGTTAGAAGAAATGAACTTGGTAAGCTTTTAAATGATTACGGGTTGTTCAAAGAATACGAGGATAGGTTTTTTAAATTATTTAAATAAGGGATAAAATTTATGGTAAAAGGAAGAAGATCAAAACTTGCAAAGATAAGAAAACATAAACTTAAAAAACGCAGAAGAAGAGACAGGCACAAGAAGAAAAAGTAACCGTTTTAATATTCATGGAAATATTTAAAGCGTCTGAATTAAAGTTAATTGATAAACTTGCTGCCGGCCGGAAGGTTATATTAAATCAGCTTGACAGGGTAATAATTGGCCAGAAGGAAATAATAGATTTAATTCTTATCTGTATGTTTTCCCGCGGTCATTGTCTGCTAATTGGTGTTCCCGGGTTAGCAAAAACTAAAATTGTAAGAACTTTAGCCCAGATACTTGATTTAAATTTCAGCCGCATACAGTTTACTCCTGATTTAATGCCTTCTGATATTACAGGAACAGAAGTTGTGGAGGAAGACCCGAAATCAGGGAAAAGAAGTTTCAGGTTTATAACAGGCCCGATATTTGCAAATATAGTTTTAGCAGATGAAATAAATAGAACGCCTCCAAAGACACAATCAGCCTTACTCGAGGCAATGCAGGAATATGCTGTAACTGCAGGTGGAGATACCAACCCTTTAGAACTTCCTTTTTTTGTTCTGGCAACCCAGAATCCTATAGAGCAGGAAGGAACTTACCCATTACCTGAAGCGCAACTGGACAGATTCTTTTTCAGTATCTTACTTGATTATCCCAGCCATGAGGAGGAAAAGGAGATTGTAAAATTAACTACATTTGGCAGGGAAGAAAAGGTAAAGAAAGTTCTCTCTGCTAAAGAGATAATAAAATTACAGGATATTGTGCGGGATGTACCTGTGGCAGATGAAGTTATAGAATATGCTGTGAAGTTATCTGCATCATCAAGACCGGGTAACTCGGATGATTTTATTAATAATTATGTATCCTGGGGCGCAGGTCCGAGAGCTTCACAGTATCTTATCTTAGGCAGCAAGGCAAGAGCAATTTTACGCGGAAGCTATAATGTTTCTGTGAATGATGTAAAGGCACTTGCAGGGCCGGTATTCAGGCACAGAATAATACCGAACTTCAATGCTGAATCAGAAGGTATAGATACTGAAAAAATCATTTCTCATCTTTTAGGTAGTGTCCATTAAGTTAGACGCTGCACTATTAAAAAAATTAGCGTCAATGACCCTCAGGGCGAGATATGTGGCAGAAGGATTTATAAGCGGGCTTCACCAGAGCCCGTTTAAGGGCGCCAGCCTTGAGTTTGCGCAACACAGGCAGTATGCACCTGGTGATGAATTAAGGTATCTTGACTGGAAAGTATATGGAAGGACAGATAGATTCTACATAAAACAGTTTCAGGAAGAAACAAACTTACGGGGATACTGCATCTTAGACACTTCATTATCAATGGGCTATACATCTGCTCAGGTGACAAAATTAGAATATGCTTCATATTTAAGCGCGGCAATAACTTATTTAATGATAAAGCAGAGGGATTCCGCAGGGTTAATTACATACGGCGAAAGGGTAGAAGAATTTATTCCTCCACGAAATTTCAAAGCGCACTTACAGCATGTGCTGGATAAATTAGACAGTTTAAAACCTGCCGGTAAGACAGATTTCATGAGGTCTTTTAATGAGATTGGTAAAAGAATTAAAAAAAGAAGTCTCCTGGTTCTTTTTTCAGATCTGCTTGAAGATGCTGAAAATCTCATCAAGGCATTAAAATTCTTTCCGTATCTTAAAAATGATTTAATTGTTTTTCACATACTTGACCCGGAGGAAATATTTTTAAAGATGTCAGGGCAGATTGAATATATAGATATGGAAAGTAACATGAAGCTGCGCACCCGTCCTGAAGTTATAAGAAAACAGTACTGTAAAAATATTAACAATTACCTTAAAAAACTTGAGATGAATCTCCGCAGCCACTCTATAGATTATTATCGTGTAACTACTGATATGACACTTGATCAGGCAGTTTCTAAATTTATGGAAGGAAGAAAAAAAATACTTTCATGACATTTTTAAACCAATCCTTTTTGTGGTTTGCCGCGCTTGCAGCAGTACCTGTTATCATCCATCTTTTAAATCGTACCCGTTTAAGAAAAATAAAATTTTCAACTCTGAGATTTTTACAGCCTGCAACAAAAAAAGTCCTCAAAAGATTTAAACTGCTTGAGTTGTTGCTGCTGCTTTTAAGGATGGCAATTATACTTTTTTTAACATTAGCTTTTGCGCGGCCCGTATGGAAAGGTTATGTCGGTAAACATGAAGTGCTTTACAATGTAATCCTTATAGATAACTCCTACAGTATGGAGTACCGCATTGGTAAGGGAAATGCATTAAAACTATCCAGAGAACTTGCCAGGCAGTTAATAAGAGAATTAGCCGGGCAATTTGCAGTTGGTGTTATAAATAATGGACTGGAAAAACTACACCCGTTTACAGATGAAAAAAAAGTTTTAATGGAAAGAATTTCATCCATTAAACGGTCTCCGTTTACCACGGATATTTTAAAGGCGGTGCAGGAAACTATAGCGGTTTTAAAGACAGAAAATATAAAAAAAAATATTATAATTTTATCTGATTTCAATATAGATGGTTTTAAAGACCCAGACCCAGCACCGAGGAGCAGGGTGAAATTAAATGATACTCACGGCATTAAGTTCCTGTTGATTGATACCTGCCCTGGAGCAAAAAATTTATGGATTGATAAAGTAACTGCTGATTCAAGCTATACCGGAATTCCTACAAAAATTAAGACCCTGTTAAATGCAAAAGACGCTGCCGAAGTAAAAGTGTCACTGATAATAGAAGGGCAAAAAAGAAACCATAAATTAATTGAAATTTCAAAATCAAAGGAGGTTGACTTTAATTATACTTTTAAAAAACAAGGATTACACCCGGGAAGAATTGAAATTGAAAGTTCATCAGAATGCGATCGTATTGATATTGATAACATATATTACTTTCACGCGCATACAAGACCTAAAATAAAGGTACTTATTGTTGACGGCAATCCCGGATATACATTGATGGGAGGAGAAAGTTTTTTTGTAGCAAGAGCTCTGACTCCCGGTAATTATGAAACTCCCCTGACACTTAGAATTGTAAATCCCCATGAGTTGAAATCAATAGGAATTGATACATATGAAGTAATGCTGCTTTTAAATGTAAAGCTTGAAGAAGACATAATAAAAATAATTTCTGATTTTTCAGCTAAAGGTTCGGGAGCGGGTATTTTTTTAGGGGATAATGTTGAATATAATATATACAACAGGCTTCTCTCTTCATTAATGCCGGTTGAAATCACAAAAATTAAACCGGTTGAAATAAACAAAGAAGTTAAATTAAAAGTTTCTGAAAAATTTAAAAATGTATTTGCAGCATCAAGCGAGGTTAAACTTGGCGCAGTTTTTCAGACGCGTTCGGATACTATGAAAAAATCCGATATAAGTATAAATGATGAGTTGCCGCTTCTATGGCTCTATTCACCCGGAAAACTAATCAGGGGGAGAGTGGCATTATTTACTGCTACAGCAGATATGGACTGGTCTAACTTTCCATTAAAATCGTCATACCCTGCATTTATTCATAAACTTGTGTTATATCTTGCATCAACAGTTAAAAGTGACTCTGATTATCTGAATGCAGGGCAGGTAATTCCTGAGGTGGGCGCCAAACTCCCGGGGAATTATGTAATTAACTCAAAGATATACTCTGTCAATCTGAATTCTAAAGATGGGGAGTCTGACTTAAATCAGTTAAGTTTTTATAAAATAAAGAAATTGTTTGATGAGCAGGATATTTATTATATTCCATATTCCAGTAATCTACATAATGAAATCATTAAGAGAATCTCAGGTAAAGAAAAAAGTGAGATATTTTTAATAGGCGCCTTTGTTTTTTTGATATTAGAAGAATTCTTAAGAAAGTTTTTAAAATCCCGCCAAAGCTAAAAGCATTGACAAACTTTATCATTCAGCGGATATATTACATGGTAATGTGAGGCCAGGACATATAAGAAAACTATTTCATTGAAAATATTTTTAAATCAATACAGGTCTTCCCTGTGTTTGGAGAGTAGTTTTTCAATTGCTCGGATTTCTTCCGCAGAAAGTTCCAGTTCGGCTGAAACAGCGTTTTCTTCAATCTGGGATGGGTGTCTTGCGCCAACAATAGCTGAAGTTACATTTGGATTTTGAATAACCCAGAGTATTGCTAATTGCGCAACAGTTTTACCACTCTTCCGTGCGATGCCGCGCAAATCTTCTACTAATTTTAGATTAATACTTAACTCAGGTTCCATGAAGCATTGGGTTTTACGACGGTGATCATCATTAGGCAGATTTTTCATCCGTTCTTTGGTAAATTTACCTGACAGAAGACCTTTCTGCATTGGGCTGTATGTAATCACTCCAATATTTTTTTCTGTGCATAAATCAAATAGTTCCGCTGCACTTCTGTCAAGCATACTGTAAGGTGGCTGAAGAGACGCCACCGGATGTATTTTTTGTATTAGTTTTAGTTGCCGGATATTAAAATTTGACACACCGGCGTAACGAATTTTACCTTTTTTTACCAAATCAGCCATTGTACTCCAGGCTTCTTCAATATCTTTGTCAGACATCGGCCAGTGAATCTGATAAAGATCAATGACATCTGTTTTTAGTCTTCTTAAACTTGATTCTACTTCCCTGCGGATACTTTTTTTATTTAGACACTCAGATATTTTTCTGTTTTTCTCCCATATCAAACCGCACTTGGTAGCAATAATCGGTTTATCATTCAAATTTCTGATAGCTTTTCCTACAACTTCTTCAGAGTGTCCGAGTCCATAAACCGGAGCGGTATCTATCCAGTTTATTCCAAGTTCTATTGCGCGCCGAATGGTAGAAATTGATTCCTTGTCATCCTGATACCCCCAACTGAACTTCCAGCCGCCGCCTCCCATTGCCCATGTGCCCAACCCGATAATTGATAATTCAAGATTTGTTGAACCTAATTTTTTTATTTTCACTCGTAAATAAAACTCCTTAATTAAGACCTAAATAATGTATTTTTTGCGACTTGTGACTTTTTATAGAAACTATGGCGTTTAAAAA
>JAIVZN010000117.1:0-6103 GCA_048634875.1 Deltaproteobacteria bacterium
TTTAAGTGTAACCAAGTTTTTCCTTTTGTTTTCTAATTCAAGTTTTAAATCTGTAACTGCTTCAATCTTTTTTCTTATTTCAAAACATTTTTCAGCAGGTAACATAACAAGCATTTTTTCTATATAGGATGAGTTTCCAAGGTCACAAAATAATGATGTAAACCAGGGCAGAACCTCACGATTGTATTGCTTGAAATAATAATACTTCAAAGTCTGGCACAGCAAATTATAATATTTCTCACTTTTTTTTCTTTCTTCTTCTAACTTCTCCTGTAGTTGAGTGACCTCTACTTTAACCTCTGATATATCCTGTTTTACAGAGGTAAGTATCTGCTGCTGGTTATGAATTTGAAGTTCTATCTCTTTAAGTTCTCTATTTAATTTTTTTTCCTTTTCACTTAAAACCAGTACTTTTCTTTTATTTTTTTTAATTTCAGATTCAATTTTTAAAATTTCAGATTGTTGAAATTCTATTTTTTCCTGAAATTTTTCAATATCATCCTGCGCGCCTGCATATGTGTTTTCACATAAAATTCCGGTGAAAAGCAAAAATATTGTAAGAATGGGGACGGTTCTTCCCATTCTTACACTAATGAGGATATAACCCCAATTGCAGTAACAATAAGCACAGATTTAAAAACACCAATATAAAACCCGACTCCCACAAAATTCACTAATAAATAACACAGCAACAATCCAAACAATCCTGCACAAATTCCTGAAAAAAACCGATGTCTCCTGCCTGAATCAGTCAGCCCCCGTAAATACCCACTTAAACAAAAGAAGCAGATGCCCAATATCAATAATATCCATCCTGATAAAATTTTTACTTTCCTTATCTTCTTTATTAAATCACCTGCCTGACGAATCAATTCAAAGTGTACTTCTACATGCTGAACTATTTTAAAATCTTTAATCTGCTTAACTATATTCCTGATTTTCTCAATATCAAAATCTTTAATTAAAAACTCATAATTAGCTGGAAACCTGAAATCCCTGGAAATTCGTTCAAGCTGTTTTGAAATAGCAGGGTCCTTCTTTAACTTTTCATATACTGAAGATGAATTATTAAACTTTTTAGGAGAAATCTCTTTATAATCCCGGGTGGCTCTTTTAAAATCTTCTATCTCGTTATCTGTAATATTCTCTTCAAAATATACCACCATTGTCAGAGATGAGGAGATTTTTTTATAAACTGCATTTAAAAATCCACTGGATTCTAACCATATCATCAATAATAACGACGCAACAAGTAAACTAAAAAATGAAAATAATTTTGCCATTCTCATGAAAGGTATGCCGCAGGTATATCAGTGATATTTTTCAAGAAGTTTTAATCCGCGATTATATATACTTTCCAGACGCTTTCGGGCTTTTTCTTTCCACAGGGTATCAGGATACTTTGAAATAATTGTATTATATTGTGAAGTAGCTTGAGAATATTTATGATATTTTTCTTCATCTATTTGAGCGCTTTCAAATAATGCCTTAGCAACAATTTCATTATTAGAGTAACTCTCAATAATTTCAGCATAAATTTGTTTTGCCTTACTATAATCTCTTAAATATTTTTTACATATTGCTGCTGATTTCCACGCAATATCAATTGCAGTTATTCCACTTACCGGGGCTATATACTCTTTACTATAATCTCCCTTCATTTCTTCATACCACTCAAGCGCGCTCAGGTAATAATGAAGGTCATCCGAAAGGCAATTTCCTATTTGCCAGCCAAAATCAAATCCCCTTGGAGAATTCTTAAACCTTTTGTAACCTGTTCTAAATTCACGGATTGCATCCATGTATTTTCCATTCTTACGAAAGTACTGCGCTATATTATACTGCAATTCCCAGGCCATTTCAGATTCAGGAAAATCATCTATAAGTTTTTTATATAACTTAATTGCTTTGCTGTACTTTCCTGTCTGCCACTTTCTCCAGGCGGAACTATATAGAGACAGGAGTTCCTTATCACCTAAATTCTTTTCTATAATATTTTTTTTATGCAATACCTTATGTTTTAAACTGCCGAGTGGATAGTTATTTAAAAGTCGCCTGTACAATTCCACTGCTTCTTTAAATTTACCTTTTTCTTCTTTGTTTAAAGCAAGTTCAACAAGTGCTTTTTCTGCTAACGAGTGCCCTGGATAATCCTTAATTAATTTCAGGTAAAGATTGTTAGCTTCCTTTTTCCTGCCAAGGATTTCATAAATCCGGGCCGCCTTAGCCATTGCATATGGAGGTTGTAATTTTTCCTCTAAGATATCAATTCCCATTCGTTCTTCTATATATCGTATTGCTGATTCAATTTTAATCTTTTCTATATCAACAACAGATAAATTTATAGAATTTTTATAGTACTTCAATGCGGCATTTAAATTCCCTTCTCTTTCATACCTGGCGCCTATCCAGAAATATATGTCATCTTCAAAATCAGAATTTGAAAAATTATTGATAATTACATCCATGTGTTTTTCAACTTCAGAGAGATTTTCATTCTGAATAATCATTCTTACACTACAAATCCTGTTAATACTATCCCTGTAACTGCTGATTTTGACCGGAATACGCCATAGTTCAAAAATTTTTCTCCACTTACTAACAGAATCATCAAGAGGAAGCAGCAAAAATTCCTTTTCCGGAATAAATTGGTAAAGATTCATCGCAGCAGTTCTATAAACATTTAAAGGAACACCTTTAAGGGTAATTAATCTTCTAAACAAAACTACTGCTTCTGTACTTTTATTTATTAAAAGAAGCGCTTTAGCTTTAATTAGAATACAATATGGAAGAATTTTTGAATCCGGCTTTTCTTCCGCAAATTTATCAACTGCCTGTATTATTTCAATTAAATTTTCTTTACCGAATTTAAAGTCTTTGAAACCGAGCAATCCTGCTTTTTCTTCCTTCAGGTTTTCTCTAATTAATTCATTAAGCACAAAAAAATCTTTTGAATATAAATATTCAGATGGCTTTAATGCCTTTATTCCAGAAAAAACTATAACAACAGCTATTCCTATTGAAAGAGCGGCCTTTATTTCAGTGGTATCCCATAAACTGACTACTGTTATGAGCATTAACACTGAAGCCAGTATAAAAATAATTATCCATGATAATATACTGCTTGTAAAAATATCTATAAGTGGTTTTAAAATTAATATTATAGATACATTTAGCTGAACAATAATTAATTTTCTAAATCTTTCTAAATTTAAAATTTTTGAGGAAGACTGGCTTATTAACATTAAAATCCCTGCTAATATTAAATCTACTATAACCATAGCTCCGCCCCACAAAAACACCAAAGCAAGAGAATTAAAAATTAGAACCCTCCCGTTTATAAAAAAGTCTTTAACCAATGAGATATTGCCTATAAGTACAGATATTGTAAATATAAACAAACTGCTGAAGACTGGTTCTTCATCAGCAATAATTGAAATTGTTTTTGAAGGTCTGAAAATAATATTAAAAATTTTACTCATGTTTGACACCTCTTTTATTTGTCAAATGTCATGGTTTTACACCTCTCTTCTAACATTTGTTTTTCTCTTTTTTCAGTCCCTGTAACTATATGGAGAAACTTTGTCAGTAAACCGCGCCTACTCCGGTGCAATTCAAATGTTATCCTTTCAACTTCTACTTGTTTATTCCTGTATGCTGTTTTCCACTGTGTATCTCTCTGTGCCATTTGAGCTCTAAGTTCCATATTCTGTTCTTCTCTTTCCCTTAACATCTCCTCGGAATTATTGTATTTTGACCGAAACTCATTCAGAGATTCTTGAGTTTTAGTAAACTGAATTGTTAATTTTGATTCATTCTGTGCTTTTTCAAGCTGAATATTTTTTAGTTCTTCTTCTTTATCCCTCAGTCTTACATCCCACATTCTATCGCCGGTCAACTTTTCCTTTTTTAATTCTTCTACTTCTTCCTGTAAGGAGTTCCTGTAAGCTAATAATTCCTTTTCCCTTGACTGCCAGTGATTTTCTCTTTCATCAAGTTTCCTCTGATATTCTAAGTTTAACTGCCTTTCTTTTTCCTCTATTTTCTTTTGCCACTCATACTCCTCTGTCTTCATCTGATCTTTCAGGTAACTAATTTCAACTTTTTTCTCTTCTATCTGCTGCATGGAAAAATTGCGCACTTCATAAAGATTTTTATTTACTTTTTCCATTTGTTCTTCCTTGCCCTTAATTATTTCTAAAAGAACTTTTCTTTCGTCTTTAATTTCCTGAATTTCATGTTTAAAACGACCACTTTCCCCCTGGAGAATTGATTTTTCCATTATATGGCTTTGTTTAATTCTTTCTATCTCACTCTTGAATTGTTCAATCTCAGTCTGCCTGTTTTTATTGATAGTATCTACATGAAGAGTTGATTCTAAAGTTTTATTTTCAGCTTCATGAACTTTTCTGCGCATCTCGGTTATATTTTCTTTAAGTTCTTTTTCTCTTTCCTCATGGTTTCTCAATTTCTCATCTGTAACTTTTAATTCGTAAGCGCTTCTCTCTTTTATATTGTTAAATTCATCTTTCAAATTCTTAATTTCATTTTCTTTATTTTTACTTATAGTATCCGCATGAAAAGCTGTTTCTAAAACTTTTCTTTCAGTATCATCAACTAACTGCTCTAATTCACGGATCTTTTCTTTAAGTTCTTTTTCTTTTTCCTCCCAGCTTCTCAATTTTTCATCTGAAGCTTTCTGCCCGCAGGCTGACATCTCTTTTGCTGATTGAAGTTCATCCCTTAAACTCTTGATTTCATTTTCCCGGGCAATTAATTTCTGTCTTTTATCTTCTATCTCAAGTTTTAGATTCTTCTCAATTTGAATAAACCTTGCCTGAAGTTTTCCTTTTTCTTCTTCAGCTTTAATCTGAATAAACCTTATCTCATCCTGGGCCTTACCACTGGAATTTTTAATTTCTTCATTGAGTAACTGGATCTTCTGCATATATTCTATCCTACGCTCTTCCATCTGATTCTGTAATTCTTTATATTTTTCCATATACTCAGAAAGCTGATTGCTTAAATTCTGGTTATTTTCATCTTTATCTTTAAGTTTTGATTTAAGTTCATCTATCTTCAATTCAAGAGAATGTCTTACATTTGCTGATTCTCTGTTTATTTCAGCATAATGCTGCTTGATATCTTCAATATTCTTTTCATATATACGCCTCTGCTGGTATATTTCATCATGAAGATCATCAGTTTTTTTCTGATAAGAAATCCTTACTTCGTCCATGCGTTTTTGATATTCTTCTTTTTCATATTCCAGTTGCATGCGATGTTCATATAATTTTTTAGATTTCTCATTATAATCATCTTCAAGTTCACTTATTCTTCCTGAAACCTCCATCTTTAGTTTCTTATTCTCCCGGAGGCTATCTTCTAAATCGCTCTCAAACCTTTCCCTCTCTGAACTTAACTTTTCTCTAACCCAGTCTAATTCTGACTTTGCAAGCGCGCCATCAAGTCTTAGCCTGTATATTTTATTTTCATACTCTCCGGATATCTGTCTTTTTACTTCATTTTCCTTTAAATCTAAATCTACTTTAAGGTGGTTTAATTCTCTGGTGGTCTTATTAAGTTCAACTTCTAATTCTGCTTTCTTTATAATAAGTTCTTTTTCTTTTTCTCTAAATTCTTCAATTAACCGGTATTCTTTATTTTCAATTTCTTCATTTATTTTTTTTATTTCACACTTATTCTCTCCTTCTTTAATTTCCCTGGTTTTTATTAATTCTTCCTGCTTATTTTCTAACTTTTTTAATTCGGAAACTAATGCAGCTTTTTCTCTGTCAAAATCTTCCCTTTTTTGCTGAATTATCCTCTGGTGATATTCCTCTTTTGATTTTATTTCATGCAATAAACTTCTTTTTTCATCTTTTTCAGTTACAAGCTGTTTGCTTATATTTTCAACTTCACCGGCTTTTTCTATTTTAAGGGTTTCAACTTTTAATTTTATTTCTTCAACTTCTATGACCTTATCCTGATATTTTTTATAGATAACCTCATTTTCCCGCCCGCCGTCTTCTTTTATCTTCTGTATTTCATCTTCCGTCTCACGGAGTTTTCTAAAAGTATTTATCCTCTGGGTATTCAACTC
>JAIVZN010000118.1:0-6005 GCA_048634875.1 Deltaproteobacteria bacterium
ACTGTTAGTGATTTTCAGTATGATTTGATGGTAAAAACTATTAAAGCAGAAAAATCTGATGGCACATTAGGTGGCATGCCATATATTGCATTGGCTGTTAGTGCTGAAGCTGTTAATTACAGTGCAGTTGATACAACCTGCAAAGGATATACCGCTTATCAAAATCTAACAAGTACAAATTTGCAAAGTATAACCTTTGAATCAGATGACTCTAATTTTGATTTATCAAACCTGACAGCAGGAACAACAGGAAAACCTTTAATGTCAGGAGTTAAGGCTGAATATAAAAAATTCGATAAAGGAAAATCGAATATGGATAAAGGAAAAGATAAAGAAAAACTGCATAATACTTCCTGCAAATGACAGAAATTTATTTAATTCTTTAAATATAAAATCAATATCAAGAGGAATGTTTTATGATGTTGCCCTCACAGATAACTGTTCCCTGATTTCTCTTAAATACAGGTTTTTTGCCGGGGACTGCATTTTAATGTTAAATGAAACTCTATGCGAAAACATATTTTTATTTGGAAGCTGCGGAGGATTAAAAGGTGAAGTCGGGGAGAAGGTCGTTGTAGAAAAGAGCTTGAATTTAGAAAGTTTCAGCAGGTTTTTAAATACCGATGATTTAAAAAATTTTAATTTTTATTATCCTGATAAAGAACTTTTAGAAAAATTCTTATCTTTTATCGGATATAATGATTTTGCAGTATACACTTCGGCTACTGTTTCATCTCTTGTCCTTGAAGAAAAACTTTCTGATTTTGCAATAGACTGCGTGGATATGGAATCATCTATGGTTTTCTCAGCAGCTTCTAAGATAAAAAGAAAAGCAATAGCCCTGTTTTATGTTACCGATGTAGTGGGAAAACTTAATTTTTACAACAGGTATGACAGGGAAACAAGAGAGAAAATAAAAGGTTCCAGAAAAAGCATTGCAGAGAAACTTATAAAATTTATAGATGAACTCTCCTGATGAAATTAAAAAATATGTTGCTGAAAAATTCAACCGATTTGGAATAAATAAAAAAAGAGAAATATCCCGTCTTTTATATGAAATTTCAAAAAGAGATAAAATACCATACCATGAAATTATTACAGATTTTGATTGCAATTTTTTAAAAGTAAAAAAAGAATTACTAAAAAAAAGATTCCCTCAAGCCTGCGCTGTAAAAGAAAAAATAAATCCGTATCTCCCTGCACTTTCAATAAAATCAGAAAACAGGATAAATATTGATAAAAACAAATTATATCCTGAAAAGATATACTTTGATAAAAAATCTGCCGGTTCGCAGGTATTAAATAAATTTAAAAAGTTTTATCCTGATTCTAATTTTATAGAAATCCCATCTTTAAAAGAGTATCTTAAACACAGCAAGGTTTCTATAAAAACATATAATACAAGAAGAAAAAACTTTTTTGTTATAAAAGAAAAGTTTGATTTTTTCCGCAAATGCCCATGCACTAAAGGATGTATTTGCTGTAATTACCACATATTTAATCTTGGTTTTGGCTGTCCCTATGAATGTACTTACTGTTATCTTCAGGAATACACCAATACACCGGGAATAATAATTCCTTCAAATATTGAAGAATACTTTGAAAATTTTAAAAAATATAAAAAAAATTTTACAAGGATAGGAACAGGTGAATTTGCTGATTCTCTTGCACTTGAGAACATGCTTGAGTTTTCACCTATGATAATTAATTTTTTCAGAAAATATCCTGAGATTATATTTGAATTTAAAACTAAAAGTAATAATGTAGAAAATATTATTAAAACAGCGCCGGCTCAAAATGTAGTTATAGCATGGTCCCTTAACCCGCAAAGTTTTATAGATAAAAACGAGTTTTACTCTGCAAGCCTTTTCCAGAGGATTGAAGCGGCAAAAAAATGCAGCGAAGCAGGCTACAAAGTAGCTTTTCATTTTGACCCTGTGGTATGCTATGAAGGGTGGGATAAAGAGTACCATGAAGTAATTGATATTCTTTTTGACAATATAAAAGCTGAGTACATAAAGTGGATAAGCTTAGGAACATTCAGGTTTTCAAGGAATCTCAAGAAAATCATTGAAAACAGGTTCTCTGAAAGTGAAATCCTTGATGGCGAACTTGTTATTGGTTTTGACGGTAAGTTAAGATATTCTGATAGTGTTAGAATTAATATTTATAAGAATATGATAAGCTGGATTAAAAACCGAACTACCTGTACTTTTATATATCTTTGCATGGAAAATAAAAATGTCTGGAAGGAATGCAGTCTCCGGGCTGAATGGCGGTGGAAATAACTTATTGCTTGTTGATTTCCCCTTTTTAATTTAATATAATCCAATCCATAATAAATAGTGTAGAGGAGGAAATAAAATGACTGAGTGGCTTGAAGAAAATGTATCAAAACTAAAAGGGAAAAAAATACTTTATCTCTGTATGGAGATGCTCATTCCTGAATTGAATGAAGACTGCAAGCAGGCAAATTTCAAGGGTGGCCTGGGAATCCTTGCGGGCGACACAATGGAAGGACTTAAGAATTTAGGCCTGGATGTAGTTGCAGTAATACCAATATATAATTCCAGATGGATTCAAACTATTGAGGATAACCGTCAGAAAATCAAAATCAAGCATGTTGATTATATTGCCGAACCAATTGAAGAAGTAAAAAATGAAGCTGAAGAACATATTGTTCTTGATATAGATTTTGAAGGTGTTTCTTATTCTATTAAGGTGTATAAAATAATGCGCGCCGAAGTTCCTGTATATCTTCTTTATAATGAAGAAGTCTTTAATGTCCTTTATAGCAGTGACAGAAAACAAAGATTGCTCCAGGAAGTTATAGTAGGAAAATCCATTCTTAAACTTATGGACAAAATTAAATTAAATATTGATTTTATCCACTTAAATGAAGCGCACACTGTTACTGCAGCCTGCTACATAAAAGAAATAGAAAAATACCAAAATATTCCGATTCTTTTCACCACTCATACGCCTGTTGCCGCAGGTATGGAAAAATATCCTGCGGAATGGTTTGAATATTTAGATTTACCTGAAAAATATCGGGAATTATTTATAAAAAATCCAGGGGACTCTGTAATTGATTTCACGCTCGCAGCTCTTAGAATATCCTCTATTACTAATGGTGTGTCCCGAGAACACGCTGAAGTAACAAAAAATATGTTTTTAAATTACAGGGATAAGATTGTTGGTATAACAAATGGGTCCTCGCTTTACTGGCAGGCGGAAGAACTCCGAAACCCTGAAGATATTACTCCTGAAAAGTTATGGGAAGTGCACCTCAAATATAAGAAAAAAGCTCTAAAAGATGCTTCTATGAGGTTAAAAAGCTCATTAAATATGGATATTGAATTTGATTTAAACAAGCCAATTGTAGGTTTATTCAGGAGAATCGTTGACTACAAACAACAGTATCCTATCCTTAAAGATATTATACATGCAGTATGCGCCGAAAGAGGCGATAAAATTCAAACGCCTTTTGGCGAACTTGACGGCCTGGGATTGCAGGTTTTTGTAGCAGGGTTTGCACACCCGACTGACAATGAAAGAAAGGAATGGATACACCAGTTTATAGAATGGACAACATCTGAATCCTTAAAAGGGAAATTTGCTTTCCTGTCAGGTTATGGAGAAATACTTCTCAGGCACGGCGCCAGAGGATATGATATATGGGTTAGCTGTCCAGTAAAGGATTTAGAAGCCTGTGGAACATCTGACCAGAGGGCAGCGCTAAATGGAAACCTGAATATTTCTACTGTTACCGGCGGGGCGCGGGAATATCTTGTTGAACTTGACCCTGAAACAGAGACAGGTTCAGCTATGTTCATAGATCCATACAGCAGTGGAACTCTCTATAGAAAATTAGAAATAGCTTCTCACCTGATATATGATTGCATAACAGGAGAAAATGATACTTATAAGAAAATAATGTTAAATTCATACAAAGCCGGCATGACCATGACCATAGAAAATATGGCAAAAAAATATGCCAAAGATTTTTACCTGCCTGCATTTGAGATGATAAAGTGAATTTTAAGCCGGTAGATTTTATTTTTGGCCTTCACTTCCACCAGCCAGTAGGAAACTTTGAAAGCATACTTGAAAATGCTTATAAAGACGCATACTCTCCTTTAATAAAAACATTTAAAAAATTCAAAAATATAAAGATGAATTTACATATTTCGTCTCCTCTCTTAGAGTATTTCAGGGAAATACACCCTGAATTTTTAAATGAAATAAAAGAAGAAGTAGAAAATGGCAGAATTGAAATGATGGGCGGAGGATTTTATGAACCTGTACTGACTTCCATACCAAAAAGGGATATTGAAGGACAGATAAAAAAAATGGAGAATTTTTTAGAGGAAAATTTTTCAACTCACAGCCGCGGCATATGGCTTACTGAAAGGGTATGGGAACCACACATTCCTTCTCTTTTAAAAGATACCCATGTGGAATATGCGGCTCTTGATGACACTCACTTTATTCAGACAGGATTTACCCCGGAAGAGCTCCGAGGTTACTACATCACTGAAGATAATGGTAATACTTTAGGAGTATTCATCATAAACAAAACCATGCGGTATTACATACCATTTCAACCGGTAGAGAAAATCCTTAGTTTATTCATGGAGTATGCAAACAGCTCAATCAGGCCGCTTATCTGTATGCTTGATGATGGAGAAAAATTTGGTGTATGGCCAAACACTAAAGAATGGGTGTATGGCAAAAACTGGCTTGAAAATTTTTTTGCAGCGCTTCAGGAAAACTCGCAGTGGCTTAGGACGCATACGCTCTCAGAATATTTTGATAATAATCCGCCTTTGGGAAATGCATATCTACCTGCCTGCGCCTACTATGAAATGCTTGAATGGTCAATGCCAATTGAAGGCGCTAAAAAAATTCATAGTATTAAAGAAAAACTAAAAAAGAATAATTTATTCAAAGAGACAGATCCATATCTTACCGGCGGTATGTGGAAAAACTATTTTTCTAAGTATCCTGAATCCAATTATATGCATAAAAAAATGCTGTATTTAAGTAATTATCTAAATAATTCTCAGGATAAATTTAATGATAAAAAACTACTAACAAAGGCATATAACCATCTGTACCGCGGGCAGTGTAATTGTTCTTACTGGCATGGAGTTTTTGGCGGACTATATCTTCCTCATTTAAGAAATGCAGTATATGAAAACTTAAATAAACTCCACTTTATTTTAGACAAAGTTAACCACCCGGAAGGAGAATTTATATCAGTAGAACAATTTGACATAAATTGCGACAAACAAAAAGAAATCTTAATTGATACGGATAAATTATTTTTGTGTATAAGTCCGGATAAAGGCGGAATAATAGAGGAAATATCTGATAAATATACACATTTCAATCACCTTAACACAGTATCAAGAAGGGAGGAACTTTACCACTACGAAGTTTTAGAAAAACCAAGCAGCAGTGAGGAAAGTACTGTTTCCATTCATGATATTGCAAAAAAAGACAGGCAGGAATTTAAATCATATCTTTTATATGACAATTATCTCAGAAAAAGTCTGATAGATCATATTCTACCGGAAGCTTTAGATTTAGAAAGTTTCAGGAAACAGGAATACAGGCAGTTCAACACTTTCAAGTTAAAGTATTCACATTATTTAAGTTATGATGATGATAAAGTAGAGGTGAAATTACAGAGAGAAATGGATTATGAAGATAAAAGACTTCAACTTTCAAAAAATATTACACTTGAAAAAGGAAAAAGAGAATTTAATATTAAATTAATTATTAAAAATTTATCTCAAACTGACCTTAAATTTAAGTATGGTATGGAATTTAATTTCTCAATGCTTTCAGATAAATCTTCTGATAAATTTTACCACTTTGGCCACGCATCTCGAGCGGAAGGACAAGGGGAAGAACTGTCTGCAATAGGAATAGAAAAAGATATTTCTGAATTTGGAATTGTTGATAGGACCCGGGGGTTTACCATAAATATCAGCCTG
>JAIVZN010000119.1:0-5782 GCA_048634875.1 Deltaproteobacteria bacterium
AAAAAGCCAGAATGGAAATTCGTTACTTTTTTTTACGAGTGAAAACTGCACAGATAAAGCTCCTCCTGCAATTATAAATGCTGTAGCTTCGGATGGAGATATATTAAGACCAGGAGTAGACAGCGATGACAGCATAACCATTAGTTTTAGCGAAGCCATTCCTGATGGCCCCACTATAGATGCATCTAACATTGATTCTGTTCTGCTTTTGAGCGGAACAACTTCCTGGGAAGATGCTGCAGGCGATTGGAACGAAGATAGAACGGTATTAACTATTTATATTGGAAACAATATAAGTACTAACGCTATTAGTGTAGATGATGTGATAACAGTTTCAAGCGGTACTTTGCAGATTGCTGATTTTGATGAAAATGTTTGTATTGCCAGCGCAACTATAACCGGAAAATTTAAAGGGATTGACGATACTCCTCCAGTTATTATATCCTGTTCGCCGGATAAGGAGGAGACAGTTGTACCTGTCAATTCTTTAATAAAGATACATTTTAGCGAGAGAATGGATGTTGATAACACTAAAAACGCAATCAAGGTAAGAGAAATCAAAAATAATTTCAGTCAGAGTTTGAATTCTTTTGTTTCCGGGGATGTAAGCTGTAATGTAGATTCTTCTCAATTTGTTTTTACTCCTTCAGTTGCGCTTAAGAATAATTATACCTATCAGGTAGAGGTTTCAACTTCAGTCAGGGATACAATTGGAAACTATATGAATGAGAAGTATATATTTGAATTTACTACTATTGCAAATTGCAGAGAGGAAAATATTTATACCTGCGGAACAGGGAATACAAAGATTGAAATCATGCCGCATACTATATCAGAGGATTTTTCGGTCCATATGAGTACCAGCCCCTCAAGTTTTAGTAACAGCTCCATGGAGAGGATTGTCCGTGCCAACAATAAGGTGGATAATGATAAACGCAGGTTTACCAAATTTTTTAATTATACCTTGAGAGAATTTACAGTATATGATAAAAATGACAAAATGAAAGATAGTTTTAATAAAGATATAAAAATACAAATTCCATATAAAGATGAAGATGAAGACGGTTTTATGGATGACACCTTCCCCTTAATCAGCGAGAAGTCTCTTAGTATATACCGTCTGGACGAAGGAAATAACCTCTGGGTAAAAATACCTTCTGAAGTTGATAGAGCGAAAAATCTGGTAAGGGCAGGGGTAACTCATTTCTCTGTATTCATACTGCTCGGGGCCGAATATACTGATTTATCCGAGGCATATGCATTCCCGGTACCATTTAAACCCAGTGACGGACACAGTAAGATCACATTTACCAATCTTTCTTCCAAAGCAGAGATTAATATATATACTGTCAGCGGGGGCCTGGTAAAGACTTTAAACGAAACTGACGGTGATTTTATATTAGACTGGAACCCGGTTAGAAATGAACAAGGCAAAGAAGTAGCCAGCGGAGTATATATTTACCGGATACATAATGAAAAAGAGAGTAAATGCGGCAAGCTGATAATAATAAGATGAAAAGTAATATGGAAATATTGAAATATAGAAATAAGGTGAGAAAAACTTTATTACCTTATTACTTTATTACCTTAATACTTTATTACTTTATTATTTCTATTACTTCTGCTTATGCAGCGGGGTCTTCAGTTCTGGATTTTCTAAACATTGGAGTGGGCGCAAGACCCGTTGGAATGGGCGGAGCTTTTGTTGCCCTGGCCGATGATGTAAATGCCGTGTACTGGAATCCTGCCGGCCTTGGGCAATTGAGGCAGCACGAAGTTACTTTTATGCATGACCGGTGGTTCCAGGAGATATATTATAATTATTTAGCCTATGCCCTGCCTGTCAAAATTGGAACATTAGGTTTTTCATTTTATCATTTAACCTATGGTGAGATTCAGGGATACGATTATGAAGGAGCTGTGACTAAAAAGCTGGAGCCTTACGATTTAATTGGATCATTATCATTTGGAACAACTATTTTAGAAAAGGAAAACAGCATTTTATTTCTGGGCGCAAATTTAAAATATATACAGGAAGATTTAGATGAAGTTAAAACTGATTCTGTAGCCGCGGACCTGGGGTGTATCTTGAAAGACCCGTTTTCTCTTCCTTTAAATTTAGGGGTGGTAGCGCAGAACCTCGGGCCCAGGACTAAGTTTATACAAAAAAGAGAATCTCTGCCTTTAAATTACAAGTTTGGTTCAGTAGTGAAACTTATTGACGGAGTTTTAAATATAGGGTTTGATTTAACCGTTTCCCGGGATGATCAGACTTATATCAATACGGGCGGAGAATATAAACTCTTGAATTTCATATCTTTGAGAGCGGGTTTCCGCACTAAACAGGTTTTAGATAATGGATTTCGTTATGGATTAGGGATTAAAGGGAAAAACCTCTTTCTGGACTACAGCTATGTGCCATACGGAGAATTAGGTGATACCCACAGGTTTAGCTTGAGTCTGCGTTTTGGTAGAAAGTATGGCTACACTTACATCGAAAATAAGATTGAGGAAAGGTTTGATTTGGCCAAACAATATTTTTATATAGGGCAATTATTAAAGGGGTACAGGGAGTTTAAGGAAATTCTTGCTCTTGTTCCTTTTCATGAAGGAGCAAGGGATTATATAGCCCGTACCAGGGTAAAAGTTGAAGAAGGGATGATTTCAAAAGAGATTGATAAATATTTACTTTCAGGCAGAGAATACTTTAAAAAAGGCGAAGTCATTAAAGCCAGGTCAGAATTTGATATTGTGATTGATTTTGATCCTGAAAACATCGTGGCAAAGAATTATTTACAACAAATAGATAAGAGATTAAAAGAAGTTGTCAATTCTCTTTTCAGTCAGGGGATTGAATATTATAACAAAGGTGATTATAACATAGCGCTGAATGAAATGAAAAAAGTGTTGTCTTTTGATCCTGAGCATGTTAAAGCTAAAAAGTATCTTTTATCAGTTAGAAAGAAATTAGAGGAAATTGAAAAAATAAAAAAAGTTCAAAAGGCTAATGAACATTTTAAAAAAGGAGAGCGCTTTTACATAGATAGAAAATTTGTTTCGGCTCTTGAGCAATTCAAAAAAGCTTTATCCCTTGATAAATCTGATCGTATTAATAAAATGATAACTAAAACACAGATTGAAATTGAAAGGCTGAAGAAAGAAAAAAAAGCAAGAATTGCTGAAGCTGAAAGAAAAAAGGCAATGAAATTTGCACATGACTGTTACGAACAGGGAGTTAATTTTTATAATGCTGATAAGTTTCAGGAGGCAATTAAAAAATTTGAAGAAGCTCTGAAATATAATCCTCTGCATAAGGAAGCTATGGAGTACTTGGATAAGACAGGTATGGCAATTAAAAAGGAAAGAGAGGCAATAGAAAAAGAAAATAAAATAAAAGTTGAAGAATATAACAGAAGGGGATTGATAGAGTATAATAATGGTAATACAAGAGAAGCAATCCGGGCATGGGAGAAGGCGCTTCAATTAGATCCTTTTCATGAAGAAATAAGAGTAAATTTAGAGAGAGTAAGAAAAGAAATTAAAGACTAAAAAAGAGAAAATTATTGCAGGGTATAAGTAAATGCGAGATTTATCCGCTGTTCCCATTCAAAGTTGGCGTCCTTGTCGGTCAAATCAATGTTTGTCAGGTTAAAATATAAATTGAGACTTAAATATTTTGTGAGTGATGTAGTAATTGTAGTATCCCAATCTAATTCAATAATGTCTTTTTCGTAAATGGAATTGTCAAAATCTATTATCTCGGCCATGCTGGAGTATAATCCCAATTTGGAGGTTAAAAGAGCTCTTTTATTAATTTGATTTTTGCATTCAACTATAAGCTCTTTTCCTCCGAAATTTTGGTCAAGATTGCCTGGACTATTGATATAATGCTGGTAAAAAAGTCCAATTCTAATAATCAGTTCCTGATTATCGCTGGAAATAAATGGAAACCCTATTCCTCCACTTTCCCTTAATTGTACAGGACGAAATGCTTTCCATTCAAATAAAGAATCAGTGTCATACATTGAAGTATCTAAGTTTATGGCAATATACGGATTTAACCATTTTGAAAATTTACGCATATAGACTGAATCTATTACAAATTGGTCATCATTTTCAAACCAGTCGGTATTTGAATTGGCAGAAAATTCATCAATATATCTTGAAAGCGCATATTCAATATCCAATGTGTTTTTCCAGTTAAATTTTTCAGTATCTTTTATTAATTTTCCGTAAACAAAAATACCTAAATTTAATATTTCTTTTGAATATGTTTGTCCATAACCTGAACCGGAAGTTTCAGATTTTGCCTGACTGATAGTAAGAGAAAGAGTTAATGATTTTTCCAACTCATTAGAGAATAAATTGAAAGGTATAAGAAACAAAAATATGATTAAAAAAATGATTTCTCTCATTATAGAAAAGTCTATAAAAAATTTGTTTTTTTTGCAAATTTTACATAAGTTTTACTTTTTTTTCACAGCTTTTTCACAATAAAGTAGTATACTATTAATGGAGATATTTTACATACATTTATTTACATTTTACATATATTTTACAATTCCGTTGTTTTTTTTAGCGGGTAAATTCATAAAATTTTCACAATAAAGTAGTATAATATTAAAGATATTGAAATCTTTTAATATAGTAGTATAATAAATGGTGTAAAGAAAGAAAAGTAAAAGGAGAAACAAAATGCTGAAGAAATTATCAACTGTTATTTTTGTCTTGTTCGTATTTTTGGTAACTGCGCAGGTGGGGATGAGCCGTGGTCGTCCGTCAAGGCGAAGGATACACAAGAACGCTAGACATATAGTTAGAAGAATTGTAAAACAGGTTAAGCAAAACGTAAGAAAAAGGCGGGGAAGGATAATCAGCAAGAAGGTAAGAGAGGCTATCCGGAGATGGAGGAGCCTTGATTTAAGCATGGAACTTTTAGGATCTGAGGGTATTACAATTGCAGATGAAAATGGTTTAACATTTATTATAGATGGTATTACACTGCCGCTAGTCCCAATAATTTATGATGCACAATACTGGGGTAAATATCCATTATATCGTTCAGGTTCTATGATGGTAGTAAGAGTAACTATTAAAAACAAAGGAAAAGGACCTGAACTACTGGATTTGATGATAAAATGTACTGCTTTTGATTTGAATACTGACGGTTCAAATGGTGATGAGATAATGACTCCTCAGACAAAAAATATAAGTGTTGCTAATGGTGAGACTGTGACTACTGACATGATATTTCCATCACCTGACAAGGCAGAAAACCTTAATAGACTTATTGTCAGTATTTACACTGAAGGCACATTACTCATGACTAAAGAGGGGATATTCTGTCCTCCTGGAGAATTAAAGTAAAGTCCTATAAAAAAAGTATTATAAATACAGGGTATGTAGTTAAATAGAAAAATTGCGTACCCTGTTTATTTAACATATATTTAGAATGAATAAGAACAAATTTTTGCGTATATATCTTATTAGTTTATTTTTTCTTTTTTATACATCCTTGATATTTGCAAATCCGGATCTTTATATAGACCCCTTGGATATTGAATTCTCAAGCGAAAATATTAACCTGAATCAGGTTGTAACCATTTCCGCAACTATCCATAATTCAGGTACAGATTATATAAGCGGGATATTTACTTCAAATCAGTCTCCGGGTTCGTCTGACGGTTGGGTTTGGGATACCAGATGGGTTGCGCAGTCATTTATTCCTTCAGAGGATATTAATATGACAGGCGTTGGATTATTCGTAAAGGAAAGAAACCAT
>JAIVZN010000120.1:0-5674 GCA_048634875.1 Deltaproteobacteria bacterium
CCGATCTTTATTATTACAGATGTATCAGATATATCTCTCCAGAAACTTCTAAATTTATTTTGACATTTTAAAAAATATTTTATATAGTTATGCAGGAGGAAATAAAACAATGACTAAATTACCAACAGGAAGACATACGCAAACAATAAAATCTGTAAGGAAAAACAAGGAACTTAATCTTAAAAATAAATCTTTGCGTTCCAGAGCAATGACTTACATTCGTAAAGTAACTAAAGCTATAAATGAAGATAAAGTTGAAGAAGCGCGGACACTGCTTCCCACTACCTCAAAATTCATTGATACTGCTGCATCAAAAGGGGCTTTTCATAAGAAAAAAGCTTCAAGATTAAAAAGTCGTCTTACTAAAAAATTTAACCAGTCAAAAACTGAAAAGTAAACTTTTCTAATAAAAGAATTTTATCTGTAGATGTGGTTTTTAGTTCAAGGTCAATTTCACATAAGCGGTCATAATTTTTTAACAATTTTTCAATTGTAAATCTTTTAAGCCTGCTGCAAAAACCCCTATAAAAATACGGCCGTAAATTCATCTTCGCTATAATCTCTTTTTCATCTAAACCCTTTTTCATCAATGCTCTTGCAGTAATCATCTGCTGTAGTTTCCACCTCAACATACTAACAATCTGTATCGGCTCTGCGCCAAACCTCAATAAATTTTCAAGAAGCTGGAGCGACTTTTTCTCATCAGCAGTTTCCAGTGCTTTTAAATAACCAAAAATATCATCTCTCTTATGCGCACCTGCAATATCTTTAACATCCTCAATACAATAACTTTTTTTATCAGAATAAGCAGTAATTATTTTTTCTAACTCCCGGGTAATATTAAAAAGATTCCTGCCGCAGTAAAAGACAAGAAGATTAGCCGCGTCATCAGAAATGCGCTTTCCCTTTGAGTTGAGATTTTTCTTTATCCAGGCAGGTAATTGATTTTCATAAGGAGTATCAATTTTAAAAGACTTTAACTTTTTAATTTCTTTTTCAGTTTCAACAATAATAATATTTGTGAGAGAATGCATTCTCCCGATTCTCTCTAAAAAACCCATGAAATTTTCATCAGCTAACGGTATATCTCCCCTTTTTACTATTATAAGAGTAATACTTGCAAATAATGTGCTATTTGAAGATTCATCAATTATTTTCCGCGGATTATCTTCTTTACCATCTAAAATAATAACACTGCAACTGCCAAATTTTTTTATCAGCTTTTTTTCTATCTCTTTTTCTAATCTTCTTTTTGTATAAGTATCATCACCTGAAAATATATAGACAGGTTTTACCTCTTCATCTAAAATATCTCGCAATATATTAACCATTATTTAACACTTCTTCATTTATCTCATATCTTCCATCTTCCATCTGCAAACCTGAAAGGTTTGCCCTACTCCCAACCATATACAGTCCTGTGTAATATTTTTCCTGCAATATCTTCTATCAGTCTCTGTCTTGCTTCTTCTTCTGTCTCTGCAAATTCTACTTCCTGGCCTACATAGTATTTAAGATCAGATTCTATTCCGCCTGATAATTCCACGCGGATATCTTCCCAGAGTTTTAATTTTTTCACATGGTCATAAAACTTAAGATTTACTATCATTGTAAGTTTATATTCCTGTGCAATTAAATGTTCATTATAAGCTATGGGGAGTTTAGAATATTCAACAATAGTTGCCTCTAATGATGAATCTGAATTTTCGGAACCTACAACAGTAAGACGCCCTTCTTTTACAAATTCATTTATTATTTCCTGCGTAAGAGTAGAACTGAGTCCTATCTGCTGGGTTTCATTCTTAACAGGTTTTATGTAAAGAGTCCTGATATAATCAGGTACCACTTCAATTGGTTCATATACACCGCAACCAGATATAAAACCGGCTAAAAAAAGTAATAACATTGTTCTTTTAATTAGAGTTTTCATTTTGTTGAGACCTCCCTTACTACAAAATTTATTATTTTATCTGGCACATATATTTCCTTAATAATTTTCTTATTTTCAATATACGGCTTAATTTTTTCATTTTCTTTTGCTATTTTAATTATTTCTTCGCGGCCCAAACCTGATTCCACTGTTAGCCTTGCCCTTAATTTCCCATTAACAGTTACAGGAAGCTCTATTATTTTATTTGCTTTTATTATAACTTTTTCATCATATTCAAGCCAATCTTCTTCATCAAGCGGCTTATTATTTCCTAAAATTTCCCACATTTCACTTGCAATATAAGGAGCAAACGGGCCAATGAGACTGACAGCAGCTCTTATGCCTGCTTTTCTCTGGGGAGAACCTGAGGGATATTTTTTTATCTCATTAATCAGCTCCATAATTTTAGCAATTGCTGTATTAAAATGAAATTCACCTATGATATCTTCTGTAACTTCCTTTATTGTTTTGTGCAGTATATAGTTAAAACCATCCCCTGCATGCAGGAACTCCCCCGCAGGCACAGGCTGATTTGCTTCGTCCTGCACTAAATTCCATAATTTTTTTAAAAACCTATATGAACCATTTATACCTTCATCAGACCATTCTAAATCTTTTTCAGGCGGTGAAGCAAAAAGGACAAAAACCCTGACTGTATCAGCGCCGTATTTATCTATAATATCGCCGGGGTCAACAACATTTCCTTTTGATTTGCTCATCTTTGCTCCGTCTTTTATAACCATACCCTGGCACAAAAGATTTTTAAAAGGTTCCTTAAAATCAACAAGCCCCAAATCATTTAATGCCCTGGTGAAAAATCGTGAATACAATAAATGCAGCACTGCATGTTCTATCCCGCCAATATATTGATCAACTGGAAGCCACCTGTTTACATCTTCTGTTTTAAACGGCGCTTTATCTTCCTCAGGGTTAATGTACCTCAAAAAATACCACGAACTATCAACAAAAGTATCCATTGTATCGGTTTCTCTTTCCGCCTGCCTGTTACAATCAGGGCACTTTGTGTACTTAAAATTTTCACTTGTTTCAAGAGGATTTCCCAGTCCTGTAAATTTAACATCTTCAGGCAGATTAACCGGAAGATCATTTTCTTTTACCCCGACAATACCACACTCGGGACAATAGACAACGGGGATAGGTGCTCCCCAGTACCTCTGGCGCGATATAAGCCAGTCCCTGAGTTTATATTGAACTGAATGGCAGCCTGTTCCTTTTTTTTCAAGAAAATCAGTTATTTCTTTTTTGCTCTCTATAGATGGGATATCATTAAACTGCCCTGAATTAATAAGAATCCCTTCTCCTTCATATGCCTTGCTTCCATCATACTTCTCTTCAGTTCCTCTGATAACTTCTATTATGTCAAGATCGTATTTTTTTGCAAATTCAAAATCCCTCTGGTCGTGAGCAGGGACACTCATTATAGCACCTGTTCCATATTCCATAAAAACAAAATTTGCCGCATAAACAGGTATTACTCTCCCATTTAAGGGATTAACTGCATTTACACCTAAATAAATTCCTTCTTTTTCCTTCAGTTCCTTATCCTTTATTGATGATAGAACAGTTTTATCTATAAACTCCTTTATCTTTTGTATCTTTCCCCTGGCAATTTCCATTACATCAGGGTGCTCGGGAGCGATCAGTATAAAAGTAGCGCCATATAAAGTATCCGACCTTGTTGTAAAAACTTGAAGCGAATAATCAGATTCTTCAAGTTTAAAATTAACAATTGCCCCTTCAGATTTTCCAATCCAGTTCTTCTGCTGTATCTTCACTGCCTCTGGCCAACCCTGTAAAGAGTCCAATCCTTCCAGCAGTTCTTCAGCATAATCTGTTATTTTAAAATACCACTGTTTCTTAATCCTTACTTCAACTTTACTTGAACAGCGCCAGCAGAAACCGTTCTCCGCCTGCTCATTTGCAAGCGTAGTCTGACATGCAGGGCACCAGTTAATTGCAGCTTTTTTTCTGTAAGCCAAGCCTCGTTCTAAAAATTTCAAAAATATCCACTGGTTCCATCTATAATATTGCGGGTCAGAAGTGCATATCAGCCTGTTCCAGTCATAACTCAAACCAAGCTGCTGCTGCTGAACCTTCATATCTTCAATACACTTTCTTATCCAGGCCCAGGGAGTTGACCCGCCTTTTATTGCTGCATTCTCTGCAGGCAGACCCATTGAATCATAACCCATTGGATATAACAAATAATGTCCGTTCCTTCTTAAAAATCTTGCAATAGTATCACCTATAACATAGTTTCTTACATGCCCCATATGCAGTTTGCCCGAAGGGTACGGGAACATTTCCAACAGATAATATTTTTTTTCCGGGAATTTTAATTCAGTCGGGGTTTTAAAAATCCCCTTATCCTCCCATATCTTTTGCCATTTAAGTTCTATACTATGATGATCATATTCTTTCATAGTAAATAAAATACTCCTGGTTTCCGGATTTTCCCTTAACTTCTGAAGGGTATGTTCCAATAAATTCCCACCTGTTATCTTTAACTGAATTTTTTATCTCTTCTATAACTCTCATATGAATTTTAGTGTCTTTTATTACTCCTTTGCCTCTTGAAGTCTCTCTGTAAGTTGCTTCAAACTGCGGCTTTACAAGCGCAAGGACTTTTTCAGTTACAATATTAAAAATTATAGGTATTACCTTTTTAAGCGAAATAAAAGAAACATCAATTAATCCAATATCAGGAAGCTCTTCAAACTGTTCTTTTCTTAACTCCTTAACATTAATCCCTTCCATAACCACAACCTGCTCAATATTCCTAAGTTTCCAGTCAAGTAATCCTTTTCCTACATCTACAGCATATATTTTTTTAGCTCCGTTCAACAGCATAGTCTGTACAAACCCGCCATGAGCGGAACCTGCATCAAGTATCACTTTACCCTTAGCTTCAAGAGCAATTCTTTTTATAACACCATTTAACTTTAACGCCCCCCGCGATACATAACCGCTATACACTTTCACCTTTCCACTTTTATATATTTCATTCTTCACCATAAACACCTTTTATGATGTACTCCCCGTTGTAGTAGCTCCACAAGATACCTATGACTTTACCACACCACCTTACAAGATTTACAGGTATAGGTACCTAGTTCCTTTATATCCTTTCATCTTTGCCATAATCTCATTAGGTCTGGACCGTTTCGGGTTAAAGTCAGAAAAAGGCATAAACAGGTTTTTAACATATGGTGTAATATTCTATTTTCTAATAATGGGACTATATAGCAATTGCCAATTGATCTCCTGGAACAAATTCGGACAGGGATTTATTTATAAAGGTTATCGACAATGGGAGTATTCTCTAGATATCACCAATCAGGATTGGGGCTTTAAAAAAATCGTGGCCTCACTCGCTGAGCTAGAGGGTGAATCCAAGTGGAGGGGTTTTAGGCTGCTGGGTAGAAAGATGGCTAATCAGTATCGTGATAACATCTCAACTGCTATAAAGAACATAGAAGAAGTTTCCCCTGCCTACCGTTACTACCTGTATTTCGGATTAATCAATCGCTTAACCAAAATTTATTGGAAATACCCAAAAAAATTATTAAGTACAATCGACGAAGTTCCTTATCAATCCAGGCCCTTTTGTTACGAAGGATATGGATTTACCTTGGGGTACAGATATCTCAAATCGAAAAAAAATGCCTATGAGTACGTTCAATCTCTTACTAAAACCGAAAAATTTTTATACAAGGAGCAGAT
>JAIVZN010000121.1:0-5439 GCA_048634875.1 Deltaproteobacteria bacterium
TAGGCTATACTTTTGGGACAATTTTAAGAAATATATTGAGACAGGATCCTGATATAATAATGGTTGGTGAGATGCGTGACAAAGAAACAGCAGACCTGGCCTTAAGATCAGCAATGACAGGTCATCTTGTTTTAACAACACTGCATACTAATGATGCAGTTTCAAGTATTACAAGATTAATTAATATGTCTGTTGAAAGATATGTAATTGAATCGTCCATAATTGGTTGCGCAGCCCAAAGACTTTTAAGAATACTTTGTCCGCATTGTAAAGAAGAATATATTCCGGAGAAAGTAGATATTGAGAGAGACAGAGTAATAATAAAAGAGAGAGCTGTACATGAGCTTATGTCAGTGCGTAACTTGGAAGAACTTTATCCATCATTTCCAGCAGAAATAAAAGTACTTATTGCTTGCCACCATGATGGAGGTGGTATTGAATATTTTGCGGATAAATATAAGGTTGATAAAGAGAAAAATGATTTGCGTTTATTAATTTCAATAATACGGGCTGGGCATGCATTCGTAGCAGCGAAAATTTACAAAGAGAAACCGAGAGACACATTACTCAAGCATATTATAGGCAGGCTGTTTATTCATGAGAAACTGGATGAGCATGCAGTTATATCGGTTGCCGGTATGTATGGGTTGGAAGAAGAAGCAAAGAGAATGATTGCTCAAGAGATAGTAAAGCAGGGATTAAAAGATAGCGGAAGTATTCTTTTTGACGGTAAGACTTTGGAATTTTATCAGGCAGCGCAGGAATTATTTCATAATGAAAAACTTCGTAAGGAATTAGGAATAAAATTAAAAAAAGGCGCTTTAATCGGCAGGGAAGTTGAATTAGGGAAAAAAGTTACGGTGGAGAAAGGAGTAGTAATTTTAGGAAAAACCAAAATTCTTGAAGGAAAAATATCAAAAGGCGCTGTAGTAGTTGATAGTGTTGCAAGGAATCTTATAGCGGAAGAGGCAAGTTTATCTGTTTTAATTGAACAACTAAACGATAAAAAAATAAAAGTAGAAAAAAATCAGCTTTTCAGTAATATTTTCATTTTAGACAGGGGAAAAGACCAAGGGGTAATTAAGAAGGTTAAGGTTTCCTTTCCTCTTTCCCGAGGTGTAAGAAATATATGGGAACAAAAACTTTTTACAGGTTACTTGGGGAATATTAAATATTCATTAGCTGAGTTATTCGAACTTTCTGATTTTGAGGCTGGTTATTTAGGAGGAGATTATTCATCCAAACAGTATAGAGAACGTTTACTTAATCAGCCATTAGCTAAGCTTTTTGAAAAGGTTGGAATAGTAAAAAGATATAAAGGTAATCCTGTTCTTATCCCCCGAACTGATACTTATATAATTAAAGATGGTAGGAAAATACACTGGGAATCAAAGTGTGTTTATAATACAGGAGTAATAGAAATAGATGGTATAACATATCTTCTTTACAGGGCGCTTGGTGATGATAATATTTCCCGTTTAGGTCTTGCCTGGAGTAATGACGGTAAGCATTTTGAGAGGTTGACTTATCCTGTTTTTGAACCTGAAGAAGATTATGAGTTAGAAAGTAAAGATGTGCTTGCGGACCGGGAAAGAGAAAAAGGCGGAATAGAAGATCCCCGATTGACCCTGATTGGAGATAAAATCTGCCTTGTTTATACTGCTTATGACCAGCAATGCGCCATAGCCATGGCTGAAATTTCGGTTGAGGATTTTGTTTCTTTGAAAGATTTAAATCAAGAAAAACCTGAAAAAGTAGTGGCCGAGCCCCGTGATACTGTAGTGGCCGAGCTTGCTCGGCAGAAGAAAGCAAAGCAAGCTTTGCCACTACCTTATGAACAAGCCTACCCTGTGATTAAAGATAAATGGACAAGATTTGGTCTGTCTTTTCCAGAACTGGTTAAAAAAGGAGTTGTGGAAAGGAATGGTGTTCTTTTACCTGAAAAGATTCAGAATAAATACGTTATGCTGCACCGTCCAATGGAAAATGATGGTAAAAATATAGCTGTTAGTTTTTCAAAAACAGATAATTTAAAAGATGGCTGGCAGGAGCAGTATAAAGTAATAATGGAGCCAAGACAAGGAATGTGGGATTCAGAAAGAATTGGTGCCTGTACACTTTTTAAAGTAAAAGAGGGATGGTTGTTTATTTATCATGGTGTTGGCTGGAGGAATGGAAGAAGGTTTTACGGATTAGGCGCTGCTTTGTTAGATTTTGGTACTCTTGAGGTTATTTCCCGTTCTCCAGAGCCGATAATGGTGCCTGAAGAAGATTATGAAATTGATGGGTGGGCGCCTAATGTTGTGATGACTAACGGTGGAGTGGTAGAGAAAGGAAATTTTCGTTTTTATTATGGAGGCGGAGACAGAGTAATTGGTCTTGCCGAGGTAAAAGTTTCTGATATTCTGGAGAGTTTAGGGATTTCTGAAAAAGTAAAAAAGCAAGAAATTGTTCCAGAAGAAGGGATGACGGTGATTGAGCAACTTCTTAAAGAATATCGCGGTTCTAAACGCAAACCGATCTCTACAGAAAAAATTAACTTTAAAGGCGTAGAGATAGGGAACAAAGACGTCTACAACATATCACCTCCATTTAAAATCAAAGTTTCAGACAAAGATGATATGCCGATAGAGGTCATAGCCGGAAGAGTGGAAAGCAGAAAAAAATGGGCAAAGTCACAAACTAGGTTTTTTGAAAGAACAGGGAACGATTCCCGACTTCCGCACTTTTGGGCAAAATTAGGCCTCGAAAAATTTCTTTTCACGATGATACTGCTTGCGGAAAATTCAATTATGGCAAATGTAGTGCCCAAAAATCTTCTCGTCGATATAGGCACTACAATGCGGAAGTCAGGAAGAACAGGGAACTATTGGTATCCCATTCCTAAATCTCCTGTCTTTGAGATGACAGAAGACCCGTTTGTAACAACAATCGGCGATGAAATCATTATTGGGGGTACTGAAGTCACTAAAGAAAAAGGCAAAACAAGTATTCACGCCATATTCTATAGGGGTTCAAGTCTTGAGAATTTGAAAAAATTCGCTGTAGGACCGGAAGGAATGAAAGACATTCGCTTAACACAGATAGAAGATGGCAGGATACTGGTCATTACCAGACCTCAAGGGGAAATCTATGGAAGAGGTAAAATTGGCTATATGTTCATTGACAAACTTGAGGAACTGGAAAGAATGCTACACAATAAAGAGATTATAAAAGAAGGACTCATAGAAAATCTCTTTTCCCCCGGCGAGTGGGGAGGAGCCAATGAACTTCACCCCTTAAAAAATGGGAAGGTTGGAGTATTGGGACATATAGCATTCGCGGATAAAAACGATAACAGACATTACTATCCTGTAACATTTTTATTTGACCCAATTACTAAGAAAGCCGATTCTATTAAAATAATACTTACACGTTCAGATCTACCGGAAGGCCCGGCAAAACGACCACACCTTAAAAATGTGATATTTAGCGGAGGACTTATATATCCCGAAGACGGCACAGGCACAGTAGAGTTTTACATGGGCGTGAATGATGTCCAAGCTTATAAGGTAACTATACCTGATCCTTTCTCAGAGCTTAAAAAGTTGTTTGTTCCTGCAATTGATTCAGAAAAATTTAATCAATTAATTTCAGGACTGCCCATTTCTTCAATTCCAGCCCGAGATACTTTTGAATATTTTTCAACTTATTTCAATAAGAAAGGATACGAAAAGGAGAAATGGCAGCTTAAAGACAGAAATGGGGATATTATTGAAGGACAGTATCAAAACAGATTAAAACATTTCTATTCTGTACTGGATTATGTGGATTCTTTTATAACAGGAAAAAGAATAAATATAGAAGGATTGAATGTTCGGCCATTAAACAATTTAGCAAAATCGCTTGATGATGAAGATAAAGAAATTTTATCTTTGTTTAGCGCATTACACGATGTAGCTAAACATTCATCAATTGGAGCTACAAAAGAAGAACATTGTCTTGTTGGCAGTAATACAGCTAAAGACATTTTAAAAAGACTCAATTATGATGACACAAAAATAGAAGAAGTAGCGAAACTAATATATTTTCACACTATATTCAATAGTATTGCAACAGGGCATATAGGTCATTGGAATGAAAAAATGGTTAAAGAATTTATTGAGTATTTAGATAAATTAGATGAGAATTCAAGAGAAAGATTCTTAAGGATTCTTATGTTATTTTCTTTTGCAGACATTGAGCATAGGAGTTCAGGAGACAGATGGGTGACTGATGATATAATCAAATATGAAATTGAATTTATTAATAATTATGAAGCAGGAAAACTTAAAATTACTTCTTCTGAAGAAAGAAAAGCAGAGGAATATCTAAATAAAGCCATTAAAGAATATTTTGTTTTAGTACAAGAAGCAGAAAAGATTAAAGGAAGAAGATTAGATTTAATAGAAAAAGAAAAGATATTATTAGAACTTTTCAATAAGTATCATTTAAACAGACTCCGAGGTTCACCATGGGTAAAACTTTATCTTACCACAATTGCAACTGATAATCCAGCCCTTCATAAAGCAATATCTGAATTAATATCTAATCCTGAGTTTTCCATAAATGAAACAGCTAAAAAATACAGAATAGATAAAGAACTGCTTTCCCTCTGTTATAATAAAGAAAAATTCCTTGCTCGTATGGAACTTCTCCTTGTATATGGTTTGCCTGTCAATTTAAATACTATAAAATTTAATAAAGAAGAAATTGTTAGACAGATTTTAAAAGATAATTCAAAGATACTCTTAAATGATACTGATAACCAGAAAGCTTTTGAAAAACTGAGAGTATTATGTAATGAATTTCCAGCAATTTTCTTAAAAGAACAGCTTTCTATAATTAAAGAGAATCCTGCATTTGCAGATATACACATAGAGTATAGAATAAAAAAGATGGTATCTTTCCTTAATGATGAAGATGAGAACATCAGGGGATTGGCATTTAATAACCTTTTTGAAATTGTAAAAAAGAAGGGAAAAGTAGAAATAGATGAGATAGTATCCCAGTATCTTGATCTAAATCTTACTTTTCTTGAAATAATAAGAGTAATAGTAAAAGAAAAAGGTATAGATATTCTTTCTGTTGATTTGTTGCAGAAGATTCGTGAAGAATATGCCAGGGATTCTTTAATATTTATAGAAGAACAATACAAGGAGATATTTAACAGTTTCCCATCAGAAAAAACTTTTAATTTCTGGGCAAAGATAATGGTAGAAAATGGATTGAATAAAGAGGCAGTTATTAACCAGTTAAAGAAGATTAATGAAGGATATAAAGAAGAAATTGATGAACTTGTTTACGAGATTTATGGAATAACTGAAAAAGAAAAGAAAATTATTGAGGGAAGTCTAAATTGAATTCTAAAATCATAGATTTTAAATTACCCAAAGGTAAAATCGTTAAACTTAAGCTAAT
>JAIVZN010000122.1:0-5428 GCA_048634875.1 Deltaproteobacteria bacterium
CGTGGACACAGGAAGATATAGATTACCTGGCAACCATGGGTCCATCAGTTGGTATAGGCCCGTCAATAGTTATATCCGGTGATGACCAGTACCTGTATGTCAGTTATCGTGAGTATCAGAATATAAGGTGTAAAACCAAGTATCGTGATACCCATGGAGCCGGAGCATGGAGCGATGTAGGCGGCTCTCCTTATACTACTACGGATTCAAAAGGTATGATAACATCTATTGCTATTTCTGAAGATGTAGGACCCCTCAAACTACATATTGCTTACACCAATACTGCAACCGGTCATGTAATGTATGCGTATTATGACGGCGCATCGTGGCACAAAGAGCAGGTTGCTCCTAACGGAGGCAGCGGGTTAGTATCAATAGCTGCAAAGTATTCCCATGACCCGCATATTGTTTATTATGATAAAAATGATCAAAGCATTAAATATGCAAGGATAAAGGATGGAGGAAACTGGAACATTGAAGTTGTTGATAATGATGTAGGCGTATATATGGATGAAGAAGGCATGGCCCCTTCTATAAAACTTGATTCACAGGGGAACCCCCATATTGCCTATCCCTCTGTAGGCTTACCTCTGCATTTAAGATATGCCTGCATTGGGGAAGGGCCTGAACTTGCAGAAGACAAAGAAGTAATTATTGGAAACAATAAATTTGACCCGGATACGGGAAGTTGCAGGATTATGTATAATTTAAGCTGTGACCAGGAAATTACAATAAAGATTTATGATTTAACAGGAAATTTAGTAAAAACAATTGTTGAAAAGAAGCATAGACAACAGGGTTTTCATGGAGAAGATGAGTGGGATGGAACCAGTATTGAATATCACGATGTTTCTACAGGGATATATTACATTGTAGTAGAGGGAGACGGATGGAAAAAAGTTTCAAAAGTTGCAATAGTAAAGGGAAAAAAATGAGAAAGCGGTTAAAGTCTTTATTTGCTCTCTTTCTTTTAACCGGTATGTGTTATTTTGCATCCGGATTAAATTACCTTTCTGCTGATACAGATGGAGAAAAATATGGTGAATATGATGGCAGAGAAGCCGGTCAAACATGTGCAAGGTTTCTTGAATTTTCTCCATCAGTAAGGGCATGTGGAATGGGCGAGGCATTTGTTGGGATTGCGGATTTAAGCGGAATAAGTATAAATCCTGCAGGACTTGCCTTTTTAAAATATAAAGAAATAACTCTTATGCATTCTAAACTCTACCAGGGGAATAAACTGGATTTTTTAACAGGTGTCATCCCTTTTAAAGAAAAGTATGCTCTTGGTTTAAATATTTTATTTTTTGATATGCCTGAAGAACCTGTTTATAACTGGGATGGGCAGGAAACAGGTGAAAGTATAACTTATCATGGAGGCGCAATCGGAATAGCCGGAGCAGCAGAAGTTTCAAAAAACCTTTCAATTGGAATAAATATAAAAAATGTTAGTGAGGAAATATGTGAATTGAAGGGTAAGACCATGGCATTTGATATAGGCGGCCTTTATAAATATCCGATACAGAAAGGAATTCTTCAGTTGGGTCTTGCCGTAAACAATGCCGGCGGGAAAATAAAATTCGATGAAGACGCACATGACACGCCGCAAATTTTTCGCTTGGGTGCCGCGTATATTCAAAAAGATTTGACTTTATCCATGGAATTCTCCAGAGTTGACAGGGAAGATATAACAATTATCAAGCTTGGCGCGGAGTACTGGATTAACGATACTATTGCTCCGAGACTTGGATTTAAGGCTGTGGAAGATGCAGGAGGTTTTAGCCTTGGATTTGGTTTAAAATATATGAGTTTCAGTCTTGATTATGCATTCCTTCCTCATAAAGTGCTTGGAGCGACTCATAGAATGGCTGCAGGATTAAAGTTCGGTGTGCCTGCAGTAGAAAAAGAAGAAAAGCCCAGGGAGGCAAAACCCAAAGTAGAAAAGCCAAAGCCGGTTAAAGTTAAAAAAGAACCCGGTAAATTATCAAATATTGCTGTAGCAGAATTAGACGGAAAGAATGTATCTGCAATGGATGCGGCAATTGTTTCTGATTTTATAAGAACAGAACTTGTGAGAACACAGGCATTTAAAGTGCTGGACAGGCAGAATATGGAGAGCGTCCTTGCGGAACAAAGTTTCCAGATGACTGGTTGTACTACTGAAGAATGCGCAGTTCAAATGGGGAAAATATTAAATGTCCGATATATGGCAGTAGGGTCATTCTCTAAATTCCTTGAAACATATTATATAAATATCAATTTCATTGATGTTGAAACCGGACAGATTGTAGGAGCTGAATCCCAGGAATGCGCAAGCGGTAAGGAGCTTCCAAGTGCTGCCCAGAAGATTGCCACATCTTTTGCTGAACAGTTTGGCCAGTAAGACAAACCTAAAAAAATAAAAAATGAAACCTAATATAAAAATATGGAAATATAGAAATAAGGAAAGAAAAAAAAGACTTATTACCTTATTTCTTTGTTACTTTATTATTTTTATTACCTTAGGTTTTGCAGGTGTCAGCGTCGGGGAAGATGCTCCAAATTTCAGATTGGAAAAAATTGACGGAGGATCGGTTTCTCTCATAGAGCTTAAGGCAAAAGGCAACATTGTTGTTTTAAGTTTCTTTGATACAAAATGCAAACCATGTATAAAAGAAATTCCTCATTTTAACAGTCTTTATAGAAGATATTTAAAAGATAAATATGTAAAGATACGAATGATAGGTATTGATGAGAAAAAAGAACTTATTAAACCTTTTATTAAGAAATATAATGCGATAGTACCTGTGCTTTCAGATGCCGGCGGATGGAAAGCAGCAACAAACTATGGGGTTGTCATGGGAGGAAGAGCAGAAATTCCTCAAGTATTTGTAATTGGAAAAAATGGAAAAATACGAAAACATATTAAAGGGTACAGGGAAGATATTGAAAAAATTCTTACAAATACAATTGAGTTTCTTAAAAAAGAAAAAATCAGCGTGGTAAAGGAAGAAGAAGTTACAATTATTTATACAAACAGCGCAAACGGGTATCTTGAATCGTGTAATTGTTCTGAAAATCCTTTTGGCGGATTAGTGCGAAGAATTACAGTAATTAGAAATTTGCGAAAAAAATATCCCGATGCGATTTCAGTTGACACAGGCGACAATTTTTCTGTTCGGGAAAATAAAATTTTAGCGGATTATGTTTTAAAGATGATGAGTATTATAAATTATGATGCGGTTGCAATAGGTGACCAGGAACTTATTATGGGTGTCGATTTTTTTGAAAAAAATATAAAACGATTACCTTTTATTTCTGCTAATATTTTAAGATGCGATGGGATTAAATGCTGGAATATAGCTGAAAGCTATAAAATTAAAGAAGTCGGAGGAATAAAAGTTGCAGTTTTAGGTATTATTGACCCGGGTGTTTTTATATTATTTCCAAAGCACAAGATTGAAGGGTTGGAATTCAGGGAGCACATTGAAATTATTGAAAGCACAATTAAATATCTTAGACAAAAAGCAGATATAATAATCTTACTTTCACATTCAGGTGATGCAGAGGATAGAAGAATAGCAGAAGTAATTCCAGGCATAGATTTAATTGTCGGCGGCCATTCCCAGACTTTCCACAAAGAACCGCTGAAAGTTGGAAATACATTAATTGTTCAGACAGGCAGAAACGGACACAGGGTTGGAAAACTGACCTTAAAGCTTGATAAAAACAAAAAGATAAAATCTTATGAGAATGAAATGACTTTACTTATAAAAGATATACCTGACGATAAAACCGGAAGGAATTTAATTAAAGAGTACAAAAATAAGATAAAGTCCGAAGCTGAAAAGGTGTTAATGAAACAACCCCATTGAGAAAATTTTCGTATTTCTTATTTATATCTGCTATCTGTTATCTGTTATCTGCAGACTGCCTTCATAGCCAGCCGCAAATCCGCCTTTCAAAAGTTAGTTGGAGTATTGGAAAAGTTACTGAAGGCAAAGTACTGGATAATATTTTGCTTATAGAAAATTCAGGTGACAGGACTCTCTCACTTAGAGCCCGCTCATCCTGCGAATGTATTACCTTAAGTTTTAATAAAAAAGATATAAAACCTGAAAAACAGGTAAAATTAAAAATTACCTATGATACAAAAGGAGATACAGGAGAGAAAACGGAATATATATTCCTTGATTCAAATGATCCTGAATATCCTCATTTAACATGGGTAATTGAAGCGGATGTGGAAAAGAAAGAACCCAATGCTGTTACTATTTATATGTTTTCCACACCTAATTGCGGGTATTGCCTGAAATTAAAAGAAAAAATTATTCCTGACATTGCAAGAAAAAACAACCTTAAAATAGATTTAATTGAATATCTTTTAAGCAAGCCGGAAAATTATGAAAAATTAATTTTGTGGGAAAAAGAGTATTCAGACACCAGCAATAAGATTCCTGTTATTTTTCTTATAAGCAAAGTTTTAGGCGGAAAAAAAGAAATTAAGAAAAATTTAGAAGCAGAGTTATTGAATGTCGTTGCCGGGAGCAAACGAGATTCCTCATCTGTCATTGCCAGGAATCAGTCATTGCAAAGGCGACCAAAGGGAGTCCCGAGAAAAGCGAGGGAACTAGAGCGACGAAGCAATCTCAATGGGATTACCAGCAATGAAAGAAAAGAAATTGTAAGGAAATTTAAATCTATAAAAATCCTGCCTGTTTTAGGTGCGGGACTTATTGATGGAATTAATCCCTGTGCATTCGGGGCTATAATATTTTTAATTACCTATCTTTCAGTGATTATAAAAAAGAAAAAGAAAGAAATATTTTTTACAGGAATATCATTTGCCACTGGTGTGTTTATTACTTATTTTTTCTTAGGGTTAGGTTTGTCAGAAATCCTGCACACTATTAAAGGATTTGTTTCTTTTGCAAGGATTCTTTATTTTTTGATAGGGATTCTGACATTGATTTTAGCAATTTTAAGTTTTAAAGATTACTGTGCTATGGTAAATAAGAAGAAGTCTATCAGTTTAAAACTTCCTGATTCTTTAAGGTGGAAGATATTCAAGGTTTTTGAAAAACACACAAAGGTTAAGTATTTTGTAATATTTGCATTTTTTACAGGGATAATTATTTCCTGTTTAGAACTTGTATGCACAGGCCAGATATACCTTCCAACTATTATGTATATGATTCAGACAACAGTTAACAGACAGCAGGCTATCGGGTATCTGTTGTTTTATAGTTTTATGTTCATAATTCCACTGCTTTTAGTATTTTTTCTTTATATCTGGGGAGTCCGTTCCCAGAAACTGAGTGCCTTGGAAAAAAAGCATTTTCAAACTGTGAAAATTTTCAATACACTGGTATTTCTTTTTTTTTCAGGGTATATGTTGGCAGTTGCTTTTGGTCTGTTGTAAAGTTTTAATTAATAAATACAAAAATAT
>JAIVZN010000123.1:0-5312 GCA_048634875.1 Deltaproteobacteria bacterium
CTATTGTCTTTTCCCCTATATCTAAAGGCACAAACCCTTCTGAAATATCTTTTCCGCAACTAATACCATCTTCATTTATATGATCTAATGGCGTAATTAAATTTATATTGTATTTCTCAATTCCTTTCTTTATAGCCTCACACCATTCCTTTATATCTTTTTCCTTTACTTCTTCTTTTTCTATACTTTTTGCTAATATCTCAAATCCCCCCATGCTATTTCCATTAACATAATGGTTATATACTATGCCAAGTCCTCCTACTAAGGCAACAGCATCTTCTTCTCCTAATTTTCCATTATTAACTAAATTCGCTATCTGTTTAAGTTTGTTCCACTTTATGCCGCCAAACATGTAGAAATAAGGATGTCCTGCTTTTTCTTCAAATTTCATTATCTTGGATATTTCATCTATTACTGAAGATGACGCTGCACGCGCCTTTTCTACAAAATTATGAACCAACTCCATACTTCCGTCTTTCTCATTATGAGAACTCTCAAACGCACAGTTAATATACGCCTCTGCACCTGTTACTTCTTTTAGCCATTTTCTAAATTCTTCCCGTATTCCATCGTCTTTTGACTTTTCTCCTTCATAAAACCTTATATTTTCAAATACAAACAGTATCTTCTTTCCTTCATAATCCTTTTTAGCCTGCTCTATGGCATCTTTTACCTTATCCTGTTCATAAGGCAAAAGAACAATCTTTGCATCAATTCCTTTCTCATCAAATAATCTCTGCGCCTCTTCTACAATTGGTTGGACACTCTCATCTTCACTGAATTTTCCGGCTTTTGGTCTTCCAGAATGAAAAGCAGTATATGCATACTGGTATTTACCAAATATTTCTTTTATTGAATCTAAATTCTGTACTATTTTTGTAGAATCTTTGATTTTGGTCGTGTCTTTCTTATCCCTCTTTACATTCCAGTCAAACTTGACAAATACATTCTTCCCTCCCGGCAAACTCTTTATATTTTGTATCTCCTCCCTTGATACTTCTCCTGCGGGCAAAGCTTTTGACGAAATAATTTCTTTTTTATCTATATCGGCCTTTTGGGGAGCTTTAGCAATTAGTTTCGGGGAAATTAAATCTTTTAATCTATTGTTATGGGCTATGACTCCGGGATAACTGACACTTTTTGTAATATAGTCAAAACTTACTTTGGGAGCATCAAGATATTCTTTTGACGGCGGTCCTCTGGTCGGGTCTCCCATCCAGCTTATCAGTTCCATATTTATCTCATTTGATTCAGTAACAGGCCATATCTCAAGTTTCATAAAATTTGTATCATCATCAAACGAAATTATTGGTTTACCTTCTTTGTCTTTTAATCTATCAAGAAATTCTGACGATGGATTCCCGAAAAGTTTTACATCTTTTACTTTTCCTTTTAACTTCTCATCCCTTCCAGTAAATAAAATTGCCCAGACAATTCTGCCGTCTTTTGTCTTTATCGGACACTGATTTAAAAGAACATCATCTCCTATATCAACCTCTCCTTCTACATTGTATACTACGGAATTCCTGCCGACTTCACCCTCTAAATCCGAGCCGAATATAATAGACCCCGGCCCGACTTTTGCATTTTTTATCCTGGATTTATATATTCTTGCTGATTTGTCTATCTCAGCATTTGGAGAAATTGAAGCCTGTATTCTACTCTTAAATTTAACAACCGTTCCTATTATATTTTTTACTATCAAACCGCCATACCAGGTCTTTACATCTCCATAATCAGCATAAGCGCTCTTTTCTGCATCTGTCTTTGCCGCATATAAACCTGGAAATTCGCCTGTTACTATATCGTATATCTCAGAATAAAATTCTTTCTCGTCTTTATCCGCATCTTCTTTATCTAATTTCTTAATCTTTAAATATTCTTCCTTTGTTACTGTCAGAGGTATAAAGTATTCTCCTGATGTGTCTATCTCATAAACAGGCCTCTTCTCATTTATCCTTTGCTTTACTAATTCATTTATCTTAAGAAAAGCATTAAGAAACTTCGCATATGCCTCATGATCCGAATGCGCTATCACAAAACTTGCTGTATTAGTATCACACTGTCTGGATTTCTTATCATTCATATTAAGGATGCTCTTTAATATCTTAACCATTTCTTCAAAAGTAGGTTTTTCAAGAAACTTTACAATTTTTCCTGTCTTTGGATCACTTACCACAAGACCAAGTTTCTCAGCAGCATTTTCTATAGATTCCTGATTCGTTATAAGTCCAATACCATCTATTACCTGTGGTTCAGTTATAAGTAATCCGTCTCCATTTAAAACAACCAACCCGCCTTGCCTTTTGTTTTCTTTTAATTTCCTTGTAAATTTATAGGCATTCATTAAAACCAGATCCATCATTGTAGCTATCTCGCCATTTGGAAGTTCAACAGGTATAGGCAGCAGAGTTTTTGAACCATCGCTTGAGCCCGGAGTATATCTCTTGCCAAATCCGCCTGCCTGGACTAAAATTATATTCAACTGGTCTATTGTTTTACCTTGAAGATATGGATATTTTAATTCTAATGTTCCATCAGGATTTTTCACAGTCTCAGCCTGCAACTCTGGTAATCTCTTTTCTAATTCTAAAAGACAGTTCCCTATTGCTCCTCCATTTCCTACTCTTGCTCCGGGCTGATGGGCTACTTCAGGGTCAGATATGGATAATATTGGGACATCTTTTCTATGTGTTATACCAGCAAGAGTTTTGTAACGATCACCATAATGATCTACCATCTCAGGCGTTCCTCCTGCAGCTATAACCACATCACAACTTGGCGGTTTATCAAGATTCATCTCTTGTTTCCACGCTTTTATTGAACTCTTATAAAGCATTGAAAACCTCACCTGATTTATTAAAGATGCTAAAGCAAGGCTGAAGCCTTGCCCTACATTACTGAGTACATCTGCCAATCGCTTTGATAATGTGCGAGGCTCAGTCTTAACTTTTGTTTCTTTAACAGTTTTTGATTTAATATAATCAGCTAAAGGTTTGATGTTGCCGTCTTCTACTGCTGCTGTTACAGAGGCAAGATATTCTATTTTTTCCTCTTTACTGGTCTTATCGTAAAAATAAGGCATTATGCTTTTATAGCCATTGTTCTCCAGAATCTGATTCGCTATTGCTTCCGATGTCCGTCCATTCCCATCTAGAAAAGGATGTATCTCTACAAACTTCGTAATACTAAGAGCAGCATATTTAAAAACATCTAATTCACCAGATTGAGCATAATTTCGCAGCCATTCTACATATTTCTCCATCAATCCAGGTATTTCGTCATAACCTGGTGGCTCATATACATAAGAAACATGCTTCCCATCTACTAACTTAAAGCTATTCACATCAATACGAAGAGTATTTATATCTCTATACTTACCTGGACCTGGGTATTCCCAACCAATATCACTGCCTGGCTCTTTACAAATTTCTTCTTGTAGCCTTTTTATATCTTCTTCAGTTATTTTCTCTATAGATAACGCTTTTTCTGCTTCTTCTTTATCTATCTTTCTAACAACTTTACCTTCTTCAATATATGGCACACCGGGTTTAACTTCTTCTTTTCCACCAAATAATCCGCCAAAAAATGTCCCGAGAATAGACGTTTGAACACCTATCTTTAATAGAACCTTAGTCTCTTCCCCATATATCTTAAGCATCAATGCGCCAAACATGGAATTAGCCCAGGCAAACCATTCACGGCTGAATTCTGAAGGATTATCCGGGTTAAATGCCTCATGCATATATCCAGCGCCTGGTTTTGCACCTTTTCTCTTGCTTTTCTTTACCATAGTTGAGTTTTTTAAATACTTCAATACCCGAGATATCTCTTCAGGATCATCTGTTGTTAATCCCTGCATTAGCAATGACAAAGTCCATACCCATTCTCCTCCTTTACGATGCGGACTGCCTATCCCTTTAGCGTATTTACCTTCTACATAATAAGGATTATCTTTACTTAAAATAAAACGACGTGTATTCTGATATATTTCGTCGGTTTTATCTATATTCCCAAACAATGGAAGAGACATTAAACTTGGTGCATTAGCATCATCCATAAAAAGTTTATTCCCCTTCCCATCCACTTCATAAGCATATATCTTCCCATATTTGGGATGTTTGGGATGCTCTACTATTCCATATGTTTCTATGCCTTTCTCAACTTCGCTCGCTAAAGCCTTACATTCTTTTCCCTTCTCTCCTTCTTCATACATATCATATATTTCCACCATCTTCCGCAAAACTTCTACTGCAAACATCTCCTGTGGAATATTATAATTGTATTGACATGGATCATCACTTGGCCTGTATGCTGTCCGAATCATCCCGGTCCACTTTGTTGGATTCACATTTTCCAGTAACTTGCGCTTTATATCATTATCTGAAAAATTCTCCATTATTTTATATTCTGACTTTGATTCAAGAAGCGCTTTTACCCTCTCTGCTGGAGATAATATTCCCTCATGTTTACTTAGAACTGCTGCTATTCTCCGCACAAGTGGATTAATTGCTTTACTTATTGTTGTAACTACTACATCTTCTTCAGGAACTATTGCTTTTATTAGAGCAACCTTCTCATCTTCAGGCAAATCTGTTGTCATAATTGCAGAGACAATTATCTTACTTGCACCTGCTTCAGTTTCTGCCTCTTTTATCTCAAGCAGCGCTTCTTCTAAAGCAGATTTTATCTCAGGCCTATCAGCAAAAAGGCCTGCATGCCATTGCTCTAACTGAAATGTCTCTAGTATTACATTTAAAGCATTCTTGAAATCTTCATCATGTAAGATTGTATCATCACCTGTCGCTTTCCAATACTCCCAGGCTAACCATACTGGATAACACAGGGAATCCAATTCGTATTTTATGATTGTTCCTCCATCACTCTTCCGTCTACGTGGTTCGTATTTTTCATTAAAAGCATATAAATATGGGTTTTTTATTATTGCTCTTGCCTGCTTTTTAATCGCCCCTTTAATTATCTCCTGCAAAACAGTGTCGTTTTTAGCTAATTTAATATAAGCGTATAATTGCCCTGCAGAATCCCGTAACCACATTTCTTCCAAATCTCCAGTAAATATAAAATATGTCCCATCCTCTGACTTCTTTACTGTAGTTTCAAATGTGTTACGTAAACAATTTTTGAAGATTTCTCTTAATTCTGGGTCATTTATGTGAAGTTTCTTAGGCAACCTACCCAATGTCATGTTAAGAAGAATTGCCAACCAAGTAAATATATTCCTCTTAGATAACATATCTACTCTTTGAATTGTTTGCTCAATTGCCTTAGAGGGCTGTGTATTTATTTTCTTC
>JAIVZN010000124.1:0-5308 GCA_048634875.1 Deltaproteobacteria bacterium
ACTCACCGTTTAAATTATAGAACAGGTTTCGTATTTTCTCTTCAATTAGCATTCCTTGAGTCTTCCTAAGTAGTATGAATGCGTGTGCAAGATTAGACATTTTTCTCGTACTGTTAGTTACAGCGAGCCCAATAATAGTGATAAATGAACAAATAAGTAGAGTTGCCAAAGGTTGATCCTTTGGCAATTTTCTAAAGACTTCAGTAAAAAAGACCAACAAACCTGCATGAATAAGCAAAAACATTTTTATTCTGTCAAATCCTCTTTTATCTTGATCGATATAAAGAGAAACGTTTTGCTTCCATTCCTCAATTAGACAACTAAGCTTTTTTTCATCTAAAGGAGACAAGTCATGTTTTTCTTTGTTCTCATTAGACATTTTTTTCCTCCTTTTTTGCTTCTTTTATAAATAGTCTTTCCATTATATTTTTTAAATATCGTCTAATATCAATTTGATTTATTTCGCTTTTTATCAATAACAGTAACAAATAAGATGTTCGCATTATCTGGCATTTTTTAAAATATAATTATACCACTTTAATATTGTTAAATCAAAATAATGTTTCTTTCGGCTGGGCTTTGCCCAGCCTTTTTGTTTTTGGGAAGAGGAAGATTTAAAATTCTTTTGAAAAAATAAAAAACTTCCGAGTAGGAAATGCACACTGTTTGCAAGACCAACCGAGCTATGAGACAGATGGCATCCGCATTGTGGTTGCCAGATAGCTCACGGCGGTTGTAAATGGCAAGTAGAAATGCACCTAACGTGGCAAATAAAAATGCACCTTTTAAAGGAAGAATATTTTATTCATCTGCCACATGCGGCGGTGTGGCAGATGCGGAATAAAAAACCGCTATCCCGCTTTAGCGGGATTATTCCGTTAAAACGGTATTGCTCTGACTTCTTAAGAGCCAGCGGTTTTTCAAGGGCAGGGAAAAATTAGGTCGCCGAGCCTGCTTTAGTGGCAAGGCGGCCGTTTTGGGTAGGGAAAAGAGCACCTGTCAAGCCTGCTTTGGGGCGAGACGGTGCGATTTTTGGGTCGGCGGGTCAGGGTTGGGAGGATAGGTAGCTGGCAGGGTTAGACAATTAAATAGAAGATTTTTAAACATTTTCTAAAACAAATTTATCTTATTAACAGTGTAGTATTTCCGTGAATAGTATTTTTTTGTTTTATTAACAGGGTAAGAGGAATTTTAATTTTGGGAGCCACTTTGTAGGCTCATACAAACCTGAGGAAATATCGTCGGAAAGGGCGATTTCAGGGACTTCAAAAAGGCGGGCTTTAATTTTGTTAGGATAACAGACAATTTCTTTGATTAAAAGTTGAAGAAATTGTCTTTTTTCTTTTGGGGAAAGATTATCATAAACCTGACCAAACCCCTGATATGTTCTCTGGACAATATCTAAATCAATCAATTTACTGCTTTCCCTCTGGATATAAATTCTTAATTGCTGGATTTCTTTTTCCAAATTCTTTTTTCTCTGTTCTAAATCCTTTAATTCAAATTCAACTGCTTCAATTTCAGAATCGCCAATCCTGATTGCCTTAATCAATCGCTTAATCTCATCCTGTAATTTTAATGACCGATTTTCTAAATCTCTCTGCTTTTTTTTTATTGGCTCTAATTCTTTTCTGGTATTTTGATTTGCATTTTCAATTGTTACTTTTAATAAATTCTTATCCCTGCTTAATTCCCTGATTTTTTTAACAATTACTCCCTCAAATTCTCTTGCACTTAAAGGCTTGGAAGAACAGGCTTTCCTGTTTCTGTGCATAATGCGGGTGCATTTGTAATAAAAATATTTCTTGTCATTCTTTAAAGCATAATGAGAACTCATTACTGAACCACAATAACTACACTTGACCAATCCGTGAAGAAGAAAATCATATTTATTTTGATTTGAAGAAGTATGTGTCTTTTTATTTTTAGAAAGCATAGATTGAACCTTATCAAAAATATTCTTATCAATAATTGCCTCATGCTGTCCTTGAAAATCTTTCCCTTCATAACGAATAACACCAGTATAAATAGGATTCAATAAAATTTGTCGGATAGATGTCATAATAAATTCATTGTCTCCAAAAACTTCTCCATTTTTCCTGATGTGTTTTTTACTGCGATGACCAAGTGAGTTAATTTTATCAGTTACTTTTCTTAAAGAGGCTTCTTCAATGTAAAAATCAAAAATCAATTTGACAATTTCTGCTTCTTTTTTGTTGATAAATAATTTTTTCTTTTCCTTATCATAGTCATATCCAAGAGGACATATTCCGCTTTCTTTATAATAAGTTCTTTTTCTTTCTCTTTAAATTCTTCAATTAACCGGTATTCTTTATTTTCAATTTCTTCCTTTAATTTTTTTATTTCACGCTTATTCTCTTCTTCTTTAATTTCCCTGGTTTTTATTAATTCTTCCTGCTTATTTTCTAACTTTTTTAATTCGGAAACTAATACAGCTTTTTCCCTGTCAAAATCTTCCCTTTTTTGCTGAATTATCCTCTTGTGATATTCCTCTTTTAATTTTATTTCATGCAATAAACTTCTTTTTTCATCTTTTTCAGTTACAAGCTGTTTGCTTATATTTTCAACTTCACTGTCTTTTTCTATTTTAAGGGTTTCAACTTCTACTTTTATTTCTTCAACCTCCCTGACCTTATCCTGATATTTTTTATAGATAACCTCATTTTCCCGCCCGCCGTCTTCTTTTATCTTCTGTATTTCATCTTCCGTCTCACGGAGTTTTCTAAAAGTATTTATCCTCTGGGTATTCAACTCATCCCTTAATATCTTAACTTCATTTTCAAATTGATCCTTATCCTTTTGAAGCTCACTTAATTTGCCATAGTATTCTGCTTCAACTTCTTTCTCTCTCCTGGCATTGCCTAATTTAATTTCCCAGTTGAATTTTTTCTGCGCTTCAAGTTCCCTTTCTAAGTTGGAAATATGAAGTTTCTTCTCCGCTTTAATCTCCTCAAACTGTTTGTTAAGCTCAATAATTTTTTGTTCTGAAACTTTCTTTTTTTCCTTCCATATATTATAGAGTTCTTCTTCCCTCTGCCTGAAGTTGTTTCGTACCGACTCAAGCTCCTTTTCCTTGAAGATAAGTTTTTCTTCCCATACAGACTTCTGGCTTACTAATTTACCTTCTAATTCTCGGATATTCTGCCGGAGACTGATTTTGCGGTCATCAAGCTCTTTAAATTTTTCTTCATAGGAACTGCGCAGCTTACCATGTTCTTTCTCAAACCCTGTTTTAAGTTCAAGTATCTTCTCATCTTTCTCTTTTAATTCAATGTATTTTTCAGACCTTTCTTTTTCCATTTTATCAGATAATTCTCTAACAGCTTTTTCAAGGCCAAATCTCGTATCCTCAAGCTGCACATGGGTGTTTCTATGTTCTTCCTTTAAATGTAATATTTCTTCTTGCGATTCCCTTTTTACCCTGTTAATTTCTGCCTGTTTCTGAGCTAATAACCACTCCCAGTGCTCTCTTTTCTTTTCAAGGGCCTCAGCCATTTCCCTTGTTTCCTGCTGAAGCCTTACCTTTAATTTCTCTAATTCTTCTTCTTTTCTGTTTTTATCTTCTTCACTTAATTCTTTTTCCTGCTTTGACTCTAATAACCGCTTATTCCACTCCGCCTCCCTTTCAATTGTCATTCTTTTTAAATTATCAAGTTCTTCCCTTTTTGCTTTTACCTGCTGTAATAATGATTCTACTGTCTTACTTTTCTGGAGTTCTAACTCATGTTTTTCCTGCTGAATATTATCTAATTTCTCCTGTAATCCCTGGTTCTCTCTTTTAAGTTTTATCTGCACTTCTTTAAGCTGGTATTCAAAATTATTTATTATCCTTTCAAATTCCGTTTTCTTTCTTAAAATCTCGTCATCTTTGGCAGCTTTAAGATTTTCTATAGCACGATTTAAATTATCTATTTCATATTGCCTGCCAGTTAATTTTTTTCTAAAATCTTCAACAAGATTCTGCTCCTCACATTTAACATCTTCTAAATTCCGCTCTGCCTTATTTAACTGCAATTGCAGATGGTCTATCTTGTTTATATAATTTTCTTCTTTTTCTTCTTCTTCAACATCCCTCAAAGTAATTTTAAAGTGATAATCTTCTTCTAACTGTTCTACTTTTTTTCGCCATATATTATTTTCTAAATCCCGCAATTCATTTAAACTTTCTATTTCTTTTTTCTGTTTATCTGCATCCAGTCTTAAAGAATCAATTTCTTTTAAATAAATATTCTTTTCCTCCGACCATCTATCATTAATCTCCCTGATTTTTGTTTTACCTATCTGTTGAATTCTATTAATCTCTTCTGTTAAATTCCCAATAGTAGTATTTTTATTCTGAATTTCTGCTGTGAATTCTTCTTCCCTTAAAATTAATTTTGAATGCAGGAACTCGTTTTCATTAACCTTAAGTTCTAATTCATCATTTAACTGTTTTTTAATCTTTTGAAGTTCCTGACAGTAATAGTCTTTCTGGCGGGTTGTTTCTTCTAAGACATTAGAAAGCTGATTAATTTTCTGGAGGCTTTCCTGCCTTATAACACTAATTTCAGCTTCCCTTATATTCTCGGCTCTCTTAACACTTTTTTCTTTATCATTTAATTCTGAATCAAGCGAGGCTATTTTATCATTTAAAGCATTTATCTGTTCTTCAAGTTCATGCTGTTTATAAGTATATTTTTCAGTTAAAACTACTTTTTCCTTTTCAAAACTTGCTTCTGATATTTTCTTTTCATGCTCTGCAAGATTTTTATTTTCATGGAGTTTATCCTCAAAATTTCTGAAATTTTTTTTATACTCTTTTAACTGGTTGGTTAATTTTGTTTTAATACTATCTAACTCATTAATTTTTTGTTCATACTGCGCTTTTTCAGACGAAAGTTTTAAACTATTTTTTTGAATGAGTTGTTCTTTTTCATACAGTACTTCTTCTATTTTTTTTTCTTTTTCCTTTATTCTGCCGTTAAATACATCGCTCTGATGAATAATTTCTGCTTCCTTATTCTGATACACACGGGAAATTTCATGTTTTAAACGGGCTATTTCATTATTCAGTTCTACTTTTTTCTGGTTATGCTCCTGCCTTAACTGGAAATTTTCTTTTTCTTTCTCTCTGAGTTTCTCATTCCAGAGTAGATTTTCACTCTGGAACCTTTTTTCTAATCCTTCTATTTGACGCTTGAGCTCTTCTATAGACATTTAACTGTCCTTATTCCTTCTCCCTACTTCTTTCTTTTAACTGCATCCTTAAAATTCTTTCTTTTTCCTTCCACTTTTTCTCAATATCTAA
>JAIVZN010000125.1:0-5151 GCA_048634875.1 Deltaproteobacteria bacterium
GTTTTTAACAGACCGTACCTGGAAAATATCTGTTGAGCTACCTGCGTAATAATTCCTTTTTTTTCTATTGCTTTCAATTAAAATTACCTCCTTTTGGGACTATGCGAATAAATTGGTTTTATATTCTCATTTTAATAAAATTTAGCTTTTTGTCAATAGGTAGGGTTACGTTACTTGAATAAATCCCAATAAGATAAAGTTATTTTGTTCCGTGTTTTTTGAGCAAGGCTGTCATTTCTTCGGAACTTGCCCACTCCAGCAGTGTTGTGCCGTCCCCTCGCTTTTCATTAACATCTGCTCCGTGCACTATCAGCAACTCTGCTACTTCTAAAGAATTCATAATAACTGCCAGCATCAGTGGAGACCGGCCGTCTTTGTCTTTTGCTTTAATATCTTCACTGCTCTCAATTGCTTTGCTAACAGCAACTGCATCATCGTTTTTTATATCTTCTTCTCGTATTCCCATAAACAGATTTAGCCTGCTAAAGCTATGGCAATTGCTACTATCCCGATTAATCCTATTATGTATCCAGGGAGACAGAACAAATTGTCCGGCAAAGACAGCCATTTCTTTATTGGGGCTCTTACTTTATCAGGAATAGTTGTAATCAAAACTCCTTCAATGAGAATGAGTATTCCGAGGACTATTAGAAAAATTCTTGTTATCTCCATTATTTTTTATTTTGACTGATTCCCTTTAAATATTTTACTGTATGGGTCTCATTTTAAAAATCCACTTTTCTCCTGCAAGAAAGTTTACTATTCCTGAAATCAATAAAGCTAAAATATTGCATATAACCACATCAAAATGGAATATACGTTCTATGAGAATAAGGAATACCATTTTTACTCCGAAAGCTATTAAGCATGTGGAATTATATGGTAGAATGCGCATAAAGAAATCTTTAGGTTTTTTCTCAACCCTGTCGTGCCATATCCAGAAATAAGAGATGATATAGTTATTCAGCATTGCGATTTCAAAAGAAATTGCCGGAGATAATATATAAACTGTAAGATATGACTGGAAAACAAAAGTTTTTAAGAGCCACAGAATAGTGGTATCAACTATTGTTCCTGTAATACCGGTCAAACTGAATTTTGTGATTTTCTTAAACATTTTATAGAAACTTTAGCATAGCATGGTTTTTTATTTTGAACTCTCTTTTGTCATATTTTTATTTATCAGGGGAGGATTCATTTTATTTAATACCTTTTTCTCTTTAAAAAAAGCATAAATAAAAGCCCCGATAAATACTGTACCGATAATAACACCTGCAAAATCAAAGAGGGTTATTGATATTGAAAAAATATTTAGCGCAGGATTTTTCCCTATAAAGAATAATACTGTATTAGCTATTATTGCTATTAACCGGACTTCTGTTGGCCCTATTTTTCCATAGGAAAACTTAAATCTTTCACGTAAATATGCGTTTATATACGTATGAATTGAAAGCATGAAATAACTCATAATCACATACATTGCAATATCAAATCTCATATATGGAGACAACCCCAGCCCAATAGCCATAATAAATTGAGTAATAGCATCGATATTATGGTCTATATAAAAACCGTAGAGCTGTCTTTCTATTTTTCTATGTCTTGCAACTGTACCGTCAAGACTGTCGCCAAACCAGTTGACGAAAAACCCGAAACTCGCCAGCCATAAAAAACCGGGATGAAACTTACAGAGGTAGTAACCGACTGCAATTATAACCCCTCCCAATAATCCTATAAAAGTCAGATGGTCGGGGGAAATTGCGGCAGGCAGGAGTTTAACAATAAATTGCAGTGCTTTTTGCTCCGTATTTTTTGTGAATGATTCGTTGATTCTTTTAGCAGCTTTTTTTCTTTTTATTTTTGTTTCTTCCATTGCTATGTTTTCAAGTACACGCTTCATTTTACTATCAAAAGATTTTTTGTTATTTCCATCTCGATAGATTTTAAAAGCTATACTTGAATTTCAGATATACCTCATCGTTGTCTTTGACTTTTCCAAAATTGGTGGTATCTTTACCGTCTATCAGGTATGCTCCGATTGTTACCTCTGTATTATCTACAGGGTAATAATTGATTTCAGGGAAGACCATTGTTGCCAGGTTATCTTCTAATTCTTCAAAGTCTTTTACTTCTGCGCCAACTCCTATCTTAACCTTTAACTCATCATTGAAAAACTTCTTTTCAATACCTGCCATAAGATAATCTTCAAGGTTGTCTTCTCCTCTTTCATGAATAAATCCATGAAGCCACTGGCCGTTGATGTAAAGGCCGTTTTTAAATGTATAATCCCAGCCAATAACATATTTGAAATAAGGTTCATTATCTAAGGCTGTAGAAGTTTGAGTTCCCATCCCGACGGTAAAGGTTTCCATTGCCACCTTTTCAGGTATAAAGCAAGCTCCTTCAGCCCACACACCCACATTGACAATTGCTCCGGCAATATCAGTCCCGATTACCTGCATTTTAGGATAAATCATTTCAGCTTTAGCATCTATGGTTGAAAGTCCAACCGGAGTTATTTCAACTCTTTTAATCAGAGGCAGATCGTCCCTGCCGTAAAAATAACTGACCGAAAGGTCGTAATTGAATATATTTCCGGATACTTTGACAGCGCCCATTGAGGTTTCTTTAAAGTTTTCATCCGGCAGGGTAACTGTATCAGAGAAGTTTCGCAGGCTCATGCCTTGAGGAAGAGAAAGAGGTGCTGAAAGCGCTGATGTCCAGTCACTTGAAGGAAGCGCCGCAGGAGTGAACACAGGAATATAAACACCGGTGAGTGTGAAGTCCGCTAAATAACAGGTCAACTTCATAGAATTTGTGCCGAGCTTTCTTCCAAAATCCATTATATCTTCAAGATCATCGGGATTAAGATTGTCCGTGGGGTTAAGTTTGTCTGCCGTACCCCAGGCAATCCGCTGTCTGCCGACTCGCAGTTCCAGTTTATCAGAAAGAAACTGATAAAAATCAATATAGAGTTCCCTTATCTCAACTGCCCAGGGACTGACTTTTTCTTTATCCTTATCCTGCAATTGTGAAGATTGAGATACTTCAGGGAACCCCAGTCCCTTCAGCCATGTTTCTATGTAAAGACTTGCGCGGGAAATATCCGAATTAAGTTTTAATGAAACGCGGTTTTCATTATAGGTTAATTTATTATCCTTTTTTACCCGAAACCGGTTATCTGTGAGAAAGTCACCGCCTATATCAATATCACAAAGTCCGGATTCAGCCAGCAGCAAAATAGATAATATCCCTGTAAGAAAAATATATCTCCGCATTGTCAAAACCTCCTTTTAATTCAACTCTTATTTTCGTTTAAGATATCGCTGGGTAAATAATTCGTCTTTTAAACCCTGGTCAAATTTGACTTCAAAAATAACCATCCTGGTCTTATGCTCTTTTTTAAGGTCAGTCATCTCTGCTTCCTTTGCTACCCAGTAATTCCCTTGTTTTTCTATCTTGTTTCTTTCCATGACTTTCCAGAGTTTACCCTCCTTATTGTAATATTCAATCCTGACCTGATAAAAATTATCTTTTCTTACCCACATCACCAGTCTGGCGTAGTCTTTTTTAATCCCTTTTTTTGGTGTAAGTCCAAGCAGGTAATACTCAAACTCTTTTTCAATCCATTCATTCCCTTTTTCGTTCTGCTCCAATACCAGCCCTTTTTTCTTTTTGCTTTCAATTAATTTCGGGTCATAATCATCAGCATAGTTGATAGATGCCATATCATCATATGTGAAATCTGTGCCTGCAAAGCTGGTATTCTTTACATGGGTAGCAATCCTCCTTATCTTTTTGAAAGCGGGCAGGTAAAGATACATAACATCATCAGGCAGATCCAGAAATGCCAGACCCTTTACATCTGCAGGCAGGAGAAATTTGAACATTCTTTTTTCGCTTCCCTTCTGCAGCATCTTTGCCTGACGTATCTTTTCTTTTCCCTTGTTGTCAATGAGTATCATCCCAAGAATAATTTCCTGATCCTTGGGCGCATTGACCACACTGTCAGACTTCTCTAAAATCTCAAGAGCGGTGAGACCCTCTGCTTTTTGTCTTTCTTCCTGCGCGCTGACAGGACACGATACAAACAAGACCGCCATTAAACATAGAATTTTAATTCTTCTCATTAAATATTCCTCCTTTATTTTTGATTTTTTCCTTAATTTTAGATGTCAGGTTATTGGCGAATTTATCAAAACTCCCGATAAAGCCCGCATGAGCAACAAGGATTACTGCCGGAAGCACAGTAATTGCGCCAAAGGCGCTGGTGAGCATTGTAACAGCCATCAGCCAGCCAAACTGCCGCATCGGACTGATACTTCCGAAAAGCAATACAAGAAAACCCATTGAAACAGAGACTGCGTTAATCAGAATAGCCACGCCTGTAGTTTCTAAAGTCTTATCAAGCGCTTCATGAGGAGACTTGCAATGTTCAAACTCCGTTCTAAACCGGGAAAGGAAATGAATGGTATAGTCAATTCCGATTCCCACAGCCACACTGCCGATTAAAACAGTACAGACATCCAGAGCTACGCCAAGATACGCCATCAATCCGAAATTAACCATAACAGTGAGAACTATAGGAATTAAGCCGATTAACCCTCCTGCAAAAGATTTTAATTGTATAGTTAAAAGAATAAATACCAGAAAAGTAGCAAGAATGAGGCTCTGTATCTGGCTTTTGACTATCTGTTCATCAAGGTTCTTGAAGATTAAAGGCATACCTGTCTGTTCCAGTGAGAGTTTTATAAGAGCCTGGGTATCAGATTCTGGATTACTGATGATATGGGAATAACTGTCCAGAGATAAAGCAATTCGATTTTCATTTATTAACCAGAGATCATCCTTGATCTCTTTAAGGAATTTTTCATCTTTCTGTAACTCATTCGGGAATAACCCTTTAATTTTTCCTAAAAGAGAGTCTACCCGGTCTTTTTTTGCTGTTTCATCAATTATTGATTTAATTGATTCAGCAGTAAATCCTATTGCTTCATAATCTCCGGAAACAGCCTGACGGCTGATGTTCTTTTTTAAAATACTAACAATATGGTCGGGGGATATTGTTCCATTTTCTAAGTTTTCCCCTATCCGGTAACTTATTTTATTTATTGTTTTTGGAGAACTAATCTCAATATCAGACTCGTCGCT
>JAIVZN010000126.1:0-5011 GCA_048634875.1 Deltaproteobacteria bacterium
AAAAATATGATGCAAAAATTGTGGCATTCTGTGCATTATTAGGCGAATCAGAGAGTAGTGATATTCTTAAAGACAGGGCTTTAGCTGCTGGAGCAGATGAATTTTATTTTAAAGATTTGAGAGAAGAATTTGTTGAGGAGTATGTTTTTCCTGCGCTCCGGGTCGGCGCAGTTTATGAGGATAATTATCTTCTTGCTACTGCGCTTGCGAGGCCGCTTATAGGAAAAGAACTGGTAAATATTGCTAAATTAACAGGCGCAGATACAGTGTCGCATGGATGCACAGGCAAGGGTAATGACCAGGTGAGGTTTGAATTAGCCATATCATCATTAGATGATAATTTAAAAATTATTGCGCCTCTCAGAATCTGGGAATTCAAATCCCGCGATGAAGAGCTGGATTATTTAAAACAAAAGGGTATAACTTTAGAAGATAAAGGCGGTGGAAAATACAGTATTGACAGAAATTTATGGGGTATAAGTGTTGAATGCGGCGAATTAGAAGACCCGTGGATTGAACCTTCCAGGGATTCATATATTATTGTGAAACCTCTTGAAGAAACTCCTGAAGAAGGGAAAATTATAGTAATAGAATTTTCCAATGGAAATCCCGTCAAATTAAATGGAAAGAATATGTCAGGCGTTGAATTAATAGATGAGTTAAATTCAACAGGCGGGGAATATGGTGTTGGCAGGGTAGATATGGTAGAGGACAGGGTCGTTGGTATAAAATCCAGGGAGGTTTATGAGTCACCTGCAGGTACAATATTGTTTAAGGCATTAAGAGATCTGGAATCAATTGTACTTGAGAGGGATTTACTGCATCATAAAAGATTACTTGCTAAAAAATACGCCCGCCTGATTTATGACGGTAAATGGTTTTCTCCGTTTAGAGAAGCAATACAGAAATTTTCCGATACTACAGATGTGAGATTAAACGGTGAAATCAGGATTAAATTATATAAAGGAAACGCGGTTGTTGTTGGACGGAGGTCGCCTGATTCAATGTATTTGAAGGAATTAGCTACATATACAGATGCAGATGAATTTACACACAGTTCAGCAAAAGGTTTTATTGATTTATGGGGTTTACCACTGAAAATATGGGGAAGGATAAAAAAATGATACTTAGAAAAGGCAGAATAAAAAAAGAAATGTTAAAAAAAGTTGCGGTTTTTGCTTCTTCCATAAGCAGAGACAGAATTCTTGCAGAGTATGATATCATACAGAGTATTGCCCATACAAAAGCGTTATTAAAAGCTGAAATTATAACTCCTTCGGATTCAAAGGACTTAATTTCTTCTCTTCAAAAGCTTAAAGCAAATCTTCATTTTCTTGATGGACGGTATGATGATATACACATGGCAGTGGAAGAAAATTTAGGTGATACAGGAAAGAAGCTGCATGCAGGCCGCTCACGAAATGATCAGATAGCGTGCGATATGAGAATGTATGTAAGGGATAAAACAGACAAAATAATTAATGGACTTAAAAAAATTATTAAAGCAATAAATAAAAAGGACATGGATTCTGACGGAAGAAATGTTTTTCTTCCTGCTTACACGCATCTTCAAAGGGCGCAGCCGGTTGACCTCTCAACTTATTTAGGAGTATACAACCAATGGTTTAAAAGGGACATAGAAAGGTTTAAAGAACTCTATAAGAGAGTAAATAAACTGCCTTTAGGCTCTGCTGCAGGCGCATCATCTAACATTAAACTTGACAGAGCTATGATAGCTGAGGAGTTAGGATTTGATGGAGTTATTGAAAACCCGATGGATGCTGTTTCCTCAAGGGATTACATACTTGAATTTGCCAATAATATCTCAATACTTGGAATCCATTTTTCACGCATGGCAGAAGAGTTTATTTTATTTTCAACAAGAGAATTTTCTTTTATAGAATTAGATGAATCAATAGCCGACACATCATCAATAATGCCGCAGAAAAAAAATCCTGACTGTCTTGAACTCATTCGTTCCGCTTCAGGACGGCTTATTGGAACTGCCATAAACTTAGCAGTAGTTATGAAAGGACTCCCTCTTACTTATAACAGGGATATGCAGGATGATAAAGAAATTTTTGTTTCAGCTAAAACAGTTTTAACAATAATTGATTTAATCCCTGATATACTTGATAACATAACTTTTAATACAGATAAAATGGCTGAAGCTGCATCAGATGGTTTTACCGATGCAGCAGATTTTGCGGAATATCTAGTATTGAAAAAAGGGATGGAATTCAGAACTGCCCACCAGTTAACAGGAACTCTGATAAGAAAAGGATTAGATAAAGGCTACTCAAATTTAGCAGATTTCCCGTTAAAGGAAATAAAAGAAGTTATAGATAATATAGATGAAGATGTCTTTGAGTTTATAGATGTTAAAAATGCTGTCCGGAGAAGGTTATATGGTAAGGTAGAAAGTTGAAGGTTGAAAGTAGTATTGAATATAGGGGTGGTGTGCTCCATTTAGACGGATACAGCCTGATGGAAATTGCAAATACTTATAAAACACCATTATATGTATACAGTGCGGCTAAATTAAAAGAAAATTATAAAAGCTATGAAGATGCTTTCAGCAGTATAAACAATATTATCTGCTATGCAGTAAAAGCAAATTATAACGGTTCTATATTGCGGTTTCTTGCAAATTCAGGCGCCGGCGCTGATGTGGTTTCCGGCGGGGAACTATATATGGCATTAAGGGCAGGCATAAAACCTGAAAAAATTGTTTTTTCCGGTGTTGGTAAGACAGAAGAAGAAATCTCTCAGGCAGTTCAAAAAAACATATGTCTTATTAATATAGAAAGCTCTCAGGAACTTAAAAAAGTTTCCGAAGCAGCGGAAGAAGAAAATAAAAAAGTAAATGTATCTTTCAGGATAAATCCTGATATTGACCCGAAGACTCACCCAAAAATTGCCACAGGATTAAAAGAAAGCAAATTTGGCATCCCTATACACAGAGCTTTAAATATCTATGAAGAAGCAAGCAAAATGAAATATATTAATGTGAAAGGCGTTCACATGTATATAGGTTCCCAGATAACTGATGTCCGTCCATTTAAAACAGCCATAGAATCTGCAGTTAATTTTGCTGATAAACTTGAAGAAAAAGGTATTTCAATAAAATATATTGATATAGGAGGGGGGCTTGGTATTGCATATGAAAATATAGATGTTCCATCGCCATATGATATTTTCAGTGTGTGTAAAGATTTTTTTCATAACCGGAGCCAGACACTTATATTAGAACCTGGCAGGTCTATTGTTGGAAATGCAGGTTATCTTTTAACTAAGATTAATTACATAAAAGAAGGTACGGACAAAAAATTTGTTATAGTCGATGCAGGGTTCAATGATTTGATAAGACCTGCTATGTATGACTCATATCATAAGATAATCCCTGTGAGAGATGTTGGCGAAAAAATGGTAGCTGATGTAGTTGGCCCTGTGTGCGAAACCAGTGATTTCATAGCAGAAAACAGAGAAATAGAAGGAGTAAAAAGGGGAAATATTCTTGCAATCTGTGATTGCGGCGCATATGGTTTTTCAATGTCATCAAACTATAATTCAAGGCTGAAGTGCCCGGAAATTCTTATAGATAAAGATGGTCCAAAAGTGGTCAGACGCAGGGAAAATTTTGAAGATTTAATCAGGACTGAGAATATAGAAATAAGGAGGAGTTAAATGGCAAATTTACAGGCAAATATTTCTCAGAGTCTAAAACGAGAAGTATTAGATTTAGTTAAACTCGGAGTATTTAAAAATGAATCCGAAGTTGTTCAAGTTGCTCTTAAGAAAATGTTAGCTGAACAAAGTCGTGAATATTTAAGAGATTTAGCTAAAAGGAAAAGAATTAGCAAAAAAGAGATGCTTAAAGAATGGGAAAAGATTAGAAAATGAAAATCTTCTTGGATACTAATATTTTAATCTCTGGTATATTTTTCAGAGGAAACGAGGCAAAACTTCTTAGAATTACTGAAGTAGAGTTCATTACTTCTCAGACAGTAGTTGAGGAATTAAAACATATTGTGAAAATAAAATTCAGGTCTTTAAAAGTTGAGTCATTCAAATTGGCTATTGAAGAAGTAGATAAAGCAATTAAAGATATCCATATCGTACAGGATGTATCCTACGATAAATATATTGAAGAAGCTAAAGGCAGAATTGAAGGTGAATGTATATTTATTCGTGCTTTGGTTAATTTTGAGATGATGAGATACTTTCAAAATCTTAAAACCGGTGATGCTATCCCATTATTAACCTCACCAACAACAATAGATGATAAACCTTCCAGGGCATCTGTTGACGGGGTGTGCAATCAGGTAATTGCCGATTTGCAAAGAGCAATTGAATTACTGCCCGTTAGCAATAATGACAGAGCTACAAAATGGGCAGCAAAAGCACTGCTTTCAAGAGTGTATTTCTATCGCGGAAATTACCAGGAAGCTGCCAATGCTGCTACTGAAGTTATTGAATCAAACCAATTTCAACTGGTAACAGATAGTGTTATAAAAAATTATCGCACAGAATTATCAGATGAAATTATTTTTGCTATTATGAGTACTGTTGGTGATGCCAGTTGCGGAGCTCTTAACGGATTTTTCAGAAAAGTAAGCGCAAGTGCTCCTAAATTTATTTTATCCGACAAATTGGTTAAGATATTTTTGTTTACATCAGGTTATACAGATACAATTGCAGATAAAAGATATAATGAAATGAATAATGAAGATAATATACTATATTTAAAAAATAATTGAGATTTAAATGACTGATTATAAAAAAATTGTGCCTTGTCTTGATGTAAAAGATGGCAGGGTAGTGAAAGGTATTAAATTCGTAGGCCTAAGAGATGCGGGAGACCCCGTGGAGTTCGGTAAGTTTTATGAAGAAGAGGGTGCTGACGAGCTGGCCATGCTGGACGTTGCCGCAACCCTGGAAAACCGGAAGACCCGGCTGGAATGGGTGAAAAACGTTTCGTCCGTAATAGATATTCCTTTGACGGTTGGGG
>JAIVZN010000127.1:0-5101 GCA_048634875.1 Deltaproteobacteria bacterium
TGTTTCCAATGGAAGAAACTCAAACTTGTTTGAGACTGACTCATAGAGTCAGGCGAGTTTTTGAGTTTCAGGCATATTATTTGCGGCCGTAAGGCAAAAGTACTGCGGAACGAACAAATACATTTTTGGGACTCTAATCAACATAAAATCCAACTTAAATAAGAAAGAACCTTCTTTTTTTAACTCTTACTTTTCAAACTCATTATTTGACTTTAAAAGACTCAACTTCTGCAACCTCAAATGTTCTCTGTAATCTGCACTGAAAATATGGGAGCCGTCTCCTTTTGAAAAAAAGTATAAATAATCAGTATCAGCAGGATATAAAGCCGCATGCAAAGATTCCCTTCCTGGATTACATATAGGAGTTGGCGGCAACCCAAAGTTTTTATAAGTATTATATGGAGAATCTATCTCAAGGTCCTTATACATTAATCTCTTTTTATGTTCTCCAAGCGCAAATAACACAGATGCACAGGATTCAAGATAAATTCTTTTTTTCAGTCTCTTATGAAATATTGCTGAAATAACCGGTTTTTCATTAGATACTTTTGCTTCTTTTTCTATCAGAGAAGCCAATGTAACTATCTCTTTAACAGTATAACCTAATTCTTCAGCTCTTTTCCGGTAGACTTGAGAATACACTTTAAAAAATTGCTCCTTCATAATTTCTATTATATTCTCAGGTTTTTCTCTCGGAAAAAAATTATATGTCTCGGGAAATAAAAAACCTCTTAATTCTTTTTCTTTAATTTTTTCAATAAAATTCTGCGGATCATTAATTATTTTCTGTTCATTAAGGCGATATGCAATCTGTTCTGCTGTAAATCCCTCAGGAATAGTAACTTTTAAAAAAACACCTGAACCTCTGACTAATTTTTTAATGAGGGTTAAATAGTTTAATCTCTCGGGAATTAAATATGTACCTGCTTTCAAATCTCTGGAGTTTCCTGCTACCTCCAAAAAAAATAAAAAACCATCAGGACTTCCAATAATTTTTTTTTCAGCAAGTAAATAGGCAATCTGTGTTGCATTCATACCATTTGTTATCTCTACCGTCTTTTTATCAGGTACCGGCTTTAAAAGAAAAGCTGCAAGCACTAATAATGAAAGAACTTTTACGCATTTACCCATCAGTTATATCTTTTTACTAAATAGTCATTTAAGGAAAGAATGGAATATCCTTTCAGCGAAATCTCATTAATTAAATCAGGCAGAGCTTCAACGGTTAATTTCCGATCACCCCATATTGGTATAACAGTGCGATTCTTCAGCTTTTTCATAACATATTCAATTAAATGATGTGAACTGTTCAACTCTCTATCAGGCGGAGCCATTTTCCAGTTAACAGGAAAAAATCCTTCTTCTTTTAATTCTTTAATTTCTTTCTTTGTATATCCGGATATTGAATAATATAAAGGTATTATTGAATATTTGGAATTATGAAGTTTCCTTTTCCATCGTATTAAACTTTCTTTTACTTCACCCGGCACCGAACTCTTAAGATATGCAATGTTGTGGTAATGAATTTGGGGATTATTTAAATCTAATAATTCTCCTACATCCTTCTCAGATAAAAAGAATGTTCCTATTATATTCATATCCCGTAATATTTTAAATAAATCCTGTAAGTATTTTTTTCCAACACCAAGAAACACAATTGAGACATGAATATTCATTTTTCTGCTATTAGAATAACGAATAAAGTAAAAAGTGCTGCCAATTGAAGCAAATAATGCAATAATTCCAATTAGGTAAAGCTGCCAATCCATTTCACCTGAATTCGCATTTCCTAATACCATTGGCCAATCAGATACTTCTCCTGCACCGCCATTCATATTTTTAAACATAGGTGGCGTAACCTTAGAAACAGTTGTAAACTCATATCCCCTCTTTTTATAAAATCTTATAACCTCAGGCAACGCTTCAATGGTTTCAGGCGGGCCATCATGCATCATTATTAATTCTGTATCTAAAGGATTTACCGTGGCTCTTTTTATTATTTTTTCTACTGTAATACCATAAGAAGTATCACTAACATGCCTTGTCCAGAAAACAGTGTAGTATCCCTCTTTCCGCGCTGTTTCAATGATATCTTTATTTGATCTACCCCCGGGTGGCCTAAAAAATATAGTCTGCTTACCTGTAATACTTTCAAGAAGTTTATTTACTGAATTTAACGAGTCTTTAAGCTCCATTTTATTTAAGGTAGTAAGCCGGGTGTCACTATATGTATGATTTCCTATCTCGCAACCGCTTTCGTATATTTTCTTTACAAGATGAGGATATTTTTCAATCATTATACCGACGAGAAAAAAAGTTGCAGTAATTTCCTGCTGATTTAATATTTCAAGTATCTTTTCAGTTGTATATGGATGGGGACCATCATCAAAAGTTAAAATAACTCTCTTTGTAAAACCAGTGTTTATGACAAAAAATAAAAGTGCACAAGTCACAAAAGCGCAGGTCATTTTTTTAAACCCGGATTTTGTATTAGGAATGAAGAACCGAGACGATAAAGATGCCATATTACAAGAAAGCAAAGCGGATAAATAGCGGCGTAGCCGCCACAGAGCGTAACAAGCGAAACAGGCTTTTGCCTGTTGATGCTTATAATACACAAAAAAAAGTGAAGTAATACTCGTAAGTATTGATGAGCTTTTTTGTGACGTAGAATGTGGCATATTTTTCGTCGAATTCCATTGTCTAATGCAAAATCCGGGTTAAAAGTGAAGAAAATATTAGAGGAATAAATAATAGAGTATAAAATGACAAATTCGGAAAAAACATCCGTAGTTTACGGTCCTGTCCCATCAAGAAGACTGGGTCAGAGTCTGGGTATAAATAATATTCCTCCAAAAATCTGCAGTTATTCCTGTATTTACTGCCAGGTAGGCAGGACTTTAAATATACAGTCTGAAAGAAAAGAGTTTTATAAACCGGAATATATACTGGAGAATACAGCAAAAAAAGTTAAAGACGCAGGAGAAAAAGGAGAGCCGGTAGATTATCTGGCTTTTGTCCCAGACGGAGAGCCGACTCTGGATATTAGTCTGGGTAGGAAGATAGAATTGCTTAAACCGCTGGGTATAAAAATCGCGGTTATTACAAACGCCTCTCTTATATGGCGAAAGGACGTGCAGGATGATCTGCACAGGGCTGATTGGGTATCCTTGAAAATTGATGCTGTAACCGGTGATACATGGCGCAAAGTCAACAGACCGCATAAGTCTTTGGAACTTAATAAAATTTTAGAAGGCATAACAGAATTTTCACGTATTTTCAATGGCAAACTGAATACTGAGACCATGCTCAACAGGGATATTAATGATAATCCGGAGGGAATAGAAAAAATTGCGGATTTTATTAAAGAGCTAAAAGGAGCAAAAAGTTACATTTCCATTCCAACCCGTCCACCGGCAGAAAAACGGGTACAGCCGACTACTGAAAATATCATTAATTCTGCATACCAGCTTTTTAAAGAAAAATCTATTAATGCGGAATATCTTATAGGTTATGAAGGCAATGCGTTTGCGTTTACAGGAAATGCCGAGGAAGATCTGTTAAGTATTACTTCTGTGCATCCAATGAGAAAAGAAGCTGTAGAAGAATTCTTGAAAAAAGCGGGAGAAAGCTGGTGTATTATTGATAAATTAATAAGTGAAAATAAATTGACCGCCACACAATATGAAGGCAGTACTTTTTATATGAGAAAACTGTAAACATTATGCAGGATGTGTTTATCGGCATTTAAAGCCCGCATAAATAGTTTATTAAGCAGGAGAGGTTAAAAATGAGGTTTAATTTCAGAAGAGGAGGAAAAAGGGGTGGAAAAAGATTGGGCCCGGGAGGGTATTGTAGATGCACACAATGTGGTGTAACAGTACCTCATCGTCCGGGTGTACCTTGTTATCAAACAAAATGTGCTAAATGCGGAGCGCCTATGGTCCGTAAATTTCCAGGGCAGAATAATAACTAATATTGTGGAAAAAACCAAGCTAAAAGATTTAAAACAGGGCCAAAGAGTAGCTTTTTTAGCAACTCTGGTGACTTTGCTGCTTGCCGGAATAAAAGCAGTTGTAGGTCATTTATTTGATTCTAAAATCTTGATTGCAGATGCACTGCATAGCGGGGCAGATTTTCTGGCCATTTTTGCTTCAGGCTTCGGACTCTGGATGGCTTCAAAGAAAAAAACCAGAAGGTTCCCGTATGGATTATATAGAGTTGAAACACTGGTGAGTTTGATAATAGGCGCATTAATTGTATGGGCAGGAATAGAAATTTTGCAAGAAGGTTATAATAAATTATTCTACATTACTCATTATGAAAACCTTCCGGTTCTGCCTGTTTTTGCAAGTATTATCTCGGTTATTGCAGCTTATTATATTGCCAGAAAAGAAAAATATATAGGTGAACAAATTAACTCTCAATCTCTCATCGCAAATGCGAGGGAATCATTTCTGGATATAATCACTTCTTTTGTTGTCCTAACAGGCATTCTGTTGGCTTATGCAGAAATTCCATATATGGAGGGCGCTATTATTATCCTGATTTCGTTACTTATTCTTAAGTTAGGGCTGGAAAATATCTGGATTTCCATACTGATTTTAATCGATGCCAATTTGGACCCGGAACTGCAGGCGGATATTGAAAAAGAAATAAATGAAATTTATGGGGTGAGAGGAGAAAGTGTTGTAAATATACGCCAGGCAGGTCCGTTTAAAATGGTTGAATGCAAGATTGAAACAAGCCCGACACTTTCTTTATATAGAGCTCATGAATTAGCTGATAAGGCGGAGGATCTTATAACAAGGGATTATGAACATATTGAATCTGTTTTTATACATGTCGAGCCATCAAAGAAAAAAATCGTATCCGTGATTATTCCTGTAAATGAAATAAACGGACTGGAATCCAGGGTGTTCGGGCATTTCGGCCGCGCGCCTTATTATATTATTTTGAAACTGGAAAACAGTAATATTGAAATAGAAGATTTTTACTACAACGAATTTCTTGACGAGAAAAAACATATAGGAATAAAAGTAATCAAGGCTGTTATTAATCATAAATTGGATATGCTTTTTACTTTAAGGATTGGAGAAAT
>JAIVZN010000128.1:0-5085 GCA_048634875.1 Deltaproteobacteria bacterium
CGGAAAAACGGGTTATTTAACCGTGGTCCTAACGATGGATGTTGCTTTAAATTCTCCAAATTGTTAAAATTTCCAGGAAGTTCAATATCTTCGGGTTTGTAAAGGTCTTTATACTTACCTGGAGGGCAGACAGGGTGGTGTGGGTCAGGATAAGAAACATTTAAGAAAAACGGCTTTTCACCATAATCTCCGTTCGCATACCTCTCAAGAAAGGCAATGGACCTTTCTGTAATGTAAGATGTAGGATAATACTCTTCAGGTATGTCTGTATCGTACATAGGTTTAGTATACATTCTCGTCTTAGATTTCTTTCGTATTGCTTCAATACCATTAAGATTTGGCATAAATATATCAAGTATATAAACGTCTGCCAGATTTTTTTTAGCCATTTCTAAAACTTCATATCCATTTGACGCTTCTCCAATAACCTGAATATCCTTACTCTTTAATTCAATAGCTATTTTTATCCCATTCCGCACCATTGCATGATCATCTGCAAGAATTACTCTGATACTCATAAGTCCTCCTTATCCTTTTGGCAATGTTACACTTATTCTTGTCTCTATTCCTGGAACTGATTCAATAATAAACTCTCCTCCTAATGAACCAACCCTTTCCTTCATTCCCTGTATACCCATTGTTATACCTTCTGTCTTTTTTTCCAATTCTTTTATATCAAAACCTTTACCGTCATCGCAAATATCTAATTTTATGCTGCCATCCTGTAAATACAGCATTATTTTTGCATTTCTGGCACAGGCATGTTGTATGATATTATTAAAAGCTTCCTGAACCACTTTATACAAGACAACGGCTATTTTTTTATTAACTTTATTTTCAGCAATCGCCGCCGAGAACTTCACCTTAACTTTTTCACTTCTATTAATGTATGCAATTAGTTCCTTTAAAGCTTCTGGGAGACTAATTACATCCAAATACGGGGTCCTTAAATCCCTTGTAATTTTTCTTAATCTTCCAAGTGATTCATCAAACAATTTATTAATTTCATTAATATTTTTTAACAACCTTTTATATTTCTTTCTAATAATATTCTCTTCAGCAATAAGCAGCGACGCTCTTACTGCAATAGACATAGAACCAAGTTCGTCATGCAGATTAATTGAAAAGTTTTTTTTCTCTTCTTCACGAATGGATAATAATTTTCTTGAAAATTCTTTGTTTTTTCTCTCTGAAATCTCCAGCATCTCTTTTTGCTTTTTTTGTAATTCCTCCACCTGTTTATGTTCAGTTATGTCATTAATAATCAGCAATGTCTCGGCATAATTTTCTTTTTCATGTCTTAAAGCTGAAGAATTGATAGATACATCTATTAATACGCCGTCCTTTCTCACCATTTTGCTTTCCAGGTCATAAATGTAATCCATGGTTAATATTGTAGATAGGCCTTTCTTAATACCATCCTGACAAGTTATCCCCTTCGGGGAAACTTCCATAGGGGCTCTCGCCCCTCTGGCGCTCGCTTTGCTCTCTGTCACCCCCCCGAGGGAAATCAAATTATTTCCCTCAGACTCCCTAATCATTGTATCGGATTCTTTTGAAATTCCGATACAATAAATTATATTCGCCAAAGGTTGTCCTCTTACTTCTTCCCTGCAATATCCCAATATTTCTTTTACCATATTATTGCACTCTACAATATTACCTTCAGAATCAACTGTTATAATCATACTGGCAGCTCTTTCAAATATTGTTCTGTACTTTTCTTCACTCTTTTCAATAGCCTCTCTGGAACTTTCTCTTACAAATGCCATACCGATACTTACTCCTATTTCCTCTAAAAACTCAATCATATCCTGAGTAAAACAGTTTATTCGGCTGTCATTAAGCTGCAGAAAACCGATAATCCCCTCAGCAGAACGCATAGGTATAAGAGCTACAGATTTATAGTTTTTCCCACACCTTCCATTAACGCATACCTGGAAGTCGTGTTCTGGAATTTCAGACATATTATTAGTCCAGAAACTGCCGCCTGTAGTAAAAAAAGGCAACTCAGGGTTTATGCAGCCGGTTACAACTTTACCGCATATGTCATTCAGACCATACTCGTTTTTTAAAGAGCGTGTCGTTTTATTTTTTTTGTCAGCGGCGCAAATATACTTTTCATCTCTAACGAATTCAACTGGAAAACCACGCACAATATAATACGGAAAATCCTCGCCTTCACGAATACGTATTCCTACTGTTTCAATACCTGCAAACTTTTTTATCTCATACAGGATTTTATTAATAATCTCCCCTTTTTTGTTTGAAAAATTAAGAATAGAAAGGATTTCAGCCATCAACTTTTTTCTTTTTTTTGACTGATTGCGACTGGATATATCGCGAGCAATAACAATAACATAATCCCTCATATTTCTTTTCACATAACTCAAGCTTACTTCTATGGGGAATACAGTTCCGTTTTTCCTTATATGTATTCCATTTACAATTTTAGATTCACCCGGTTTCATTTTTTTAATATGCTCTTTCCAAAAAAATTCATTTAGCAGAAAACCTTCAATATACATATTTTTCATTGTCAATAGTTCTTCCCTGGCATACCCGAGACTATCACACGCTTTCAAATTCACATCTATAACATGCAAAGTTTCAGGATCAACAACAAACATGGCATCATTAATATGCTCAATGAGGTTGCGGAAGAATGCGGATTCTTCTTCAGCCTGCTTTAACCGGATAATATCAGTTAAAACTGTCTGACAAAAATTCAGATGCCTTTTGCTGTCTTTTATCATTATACTCTGCAATTGAGCTTGAAAAGACATACCGTTTTTTCTTTTTAACCTCAATTCACAGGTCTGTGTACCCTTAGATTTAAATACCTGCATTAGATGCGAAAAAAATACGCCTTCCTTACCTCCATCTATATAATATGAGAAATGCATTTCAATTAAAGCTTCTTTTTTCTCGCCTAACATGCCAGCGCCGGTAAAATTTACATTCTGAATTGTTCCTTCACTGTCAAAATTAAAACAACCTGCCGGGGAAAATTCATATAAATCAGCATAATTTTTGTGTGAGCTTTTAGAAGATATTGTATTTCTATTTTTTCCTGTTTGTAAATGCTGCGTACTATTAAAACTTGTTAAATCATTGGATAATCCTGCAGCATTAATGCCTCTTTTTTCCCCATTACACTTATAAAATTCCCACTTTTCATCGAAAACTGTAAAAAGTTCATCAACTGTCTCTGAACTCCCTAAAAAAAGGAATCCTTCAGTATTTAAACAGTTATTAAAGAGACGCAGCACTCTTTTATGTATTGAAATATCTAAATAATTCATTAAATTTCTGCAGCTTATCATATCCAACTTCAGAAAAGGCGGTTTATTAACTAAATTGTGAACTGAAAAAACAACCATATCTCTTATTTCTTTCTTTATCTGATATGTATTGTAGTGCTTTACAAAAAAACGGTTTAAGCAATCCTTAGACACATCAAGGATAATATTTTCAGGGTAAATACCTGTTCTGGCAATTTTTATCGCTCTGCTGTCTACATCTGTAGCAAAAACCTGTATGGGATATTCCTTATTCATCTGCTCCATAAACTCTTTTAAAATCATGGCAATTGAATATGCTTCTTCTCCGGTAGAGCATCCAGGCACCCATATCCTTATAGGGGAACCTGTTGGCTTATTATGTAATATGAAAGGTATGACCTTGTTTTTTAATATTTCAAATGCTCCAGTATCCCTAAAAAATTTAGTAAAACCATTTAGTAACTCCCTGAAAAGCTTTTTTATTTCCTTTGGGTTTTCCTGCAGGAAAAAGAAATAATCTGATATATTGACAATTTTAAGTATTATCATCCTTTTATTAATTTTTGGGGATATTGTGTTTAATTTGTAATAGGAAAAATCGTAACCGGTCTGATCTTTTAAATAAATAAGTATCTTCTGTAAATAATTTGAATAACCAGGTTGGCTATTTTTATTTTTCTTTTTTTTCATATAATGAGCATATAAGACATAATTTATTAATTGCTGCGGCATTTTATCCGGCGGCAAAATGCAATCTACAGATATAGTATTATTAATTTTTTTCAGCATCCAGTTAAAGTTAGACTTCTCTGGACTTTGAACCATAACCATCCCATTCTTTTCCTTAATTGTCTTTATACCTAAAATCCCATCGGTCCCGATGCCGGAAAAGATAATACCAACAGCCCGTTCTTTTTGATCTTCCGCTAATGATCGTAAAAAGAAATCAATGGGAAAATTTCTGCCGGTTATTGTTAATGGTTGTAACATTTGAAAAGTCCCATTAATAACAGCTATATTGTTATTCTGCAGGGTGATATATACACAGTCCGGTCTGATTTTCAATCCGTCGCTTGCCTTAAGGACTTTCATATCCGTATATTTTTTTAACAGTTCAATAAATGTATTTTTACAGTTAGGTGTCCCATGCTGAACAATAACAAAAGCCACATTACTGCTAACCGGAATATTAGTGAAGAATTGCTCAAGCGCCCTTAACTTACCAGCCGGCGTGCCTATACCTACAATACTTGATGGAGTGTTGGAAGATTTAATAACACCTTTTGAATTTTTGATTTTAACTTGAAGTTTATGGTTTTCTCTCAATCTATTTACTTTTTTTAATATTTTTTGCTACAATTTAATAATATAGGGGTAGGTAGAAATTACCAGAATCATTGCGGCCAGCAAATAGATTTATGGTGTTCTCCTGCCCTTTTTTTATTTAATAACTGAAAATTCTCATTTGCGACATCATCTTTACTTTCTCAATGCTGTAACTCGTTGGTTTGAGGTCAAAGACTTCGATATTACATTTTCTTTCAACAGCAATTCTATGTTTTCCATCATCTCCTTTTTTTTAAATGGCTTTGGTAAATATGCGTCTGCTCCTATTTCTAAAATTTTCTTTTTATTTTCCTGCGAAGGATATCCTGTAATAGCAAGAATCTTCACTAGCTTATTTTGTTTGCGTATAAGTTCACAGACTTTAAATCCATCAATCCCCGGAAGCACAATATCTAAAAGCAACAAATCAGGATTATATTGCCTTGCAGCATATCCTGCCTGAAACCCAGCGCTT
>JAIVZN010000129.1:0-4999 GCA_048634875.1 Deltaproteobacteria bacterium
GAAGTTAATATCACTTATAAGAACTGACTTAAAATCAGGGATAACAATCTCATGACCGGCAGGAATAACTCTTAGAGAATCTTCTTGAAAATTTTGAAGTAGATATTCATCTAAAATTACTATATATTTTCCAGGAGGAATCTTATTTATGCAATAGAAACCATCATGTTTTATTTGTGTACGCGCTACTTCTTTACCCTTTTCAGTTATAAGAATTACCTCAATTTTAGATGCTTGTTTCTTATTTAATTCCACGCTTACAGTGCCTATAATAGCATTGGTTACCGGAATAAGTTTAAAGTCAGCATTATCAATAAAAACCGGTTCAACAGATGAATGAATTTCAATTTCGCGATAAGCAGGAACAGGCTTAATGGGAAAATTTAAAAACCTGCGCTGAAGTATTCGTAGCTGTTTAACATCAGGAACAAGTATATATTTTCCTGGAGGCACTTTCTCTATATCAAAAAACCCGTCAAATTCTGTTTTGGCCCTGGCTATTTCTTTACTTTTTTCATCTAAAAGAATAATATCAAGCCCTGGCACTGGATTATTGCAAGAGCGTTGACTTTCTACAGTAACAGTCCCTGTAATTTCTCCAGCAGCAGTAATTGGAATTGGAATCTCTATAGTTTTTCCTGGTCTTGCCATTACACTTATTGCCGGTTCAGCAGGGAAATAAAACGGGTCTGGAAGCGTTCTTACATCTACTGAGAGAGTATGATAAATGTATGGATTGAGATAAGAAATGTGTAATATTCCCTGCTCATCTGATTTAGATGAAACCTGACCATTGTCAAAGATAAGTTGAACACCAGCTAACCCTGACTCATTATCATCTTTATAACCATCTCCGTCTAAATCCAGAAAAATCTTTCCTAAAAAACTACCATATCCAGTTAATGGATTTTGCGCTAAACTAAATTTCCGGGATTTAGAAACCCAGTTAATATTCCCATTTAAACTAAAACCGAAACCATAGCCATCTGTTCCAGTAAACAGGTTAACAGAGAAGATACCCCAACCTAAAGGAATACTCGTACTACCATTTATTATTCGGGAAGCAGTTAGCAAGTTTTCATTATAACTTAACTGCAGCCACAAATTCATAACCGGTATGTAAGCTGAAGCATAATAACTGCTAAATTGCTCATCAGAAATTAAGTACTCAATGCCTGCTCGGCAGTAAGAGGCTTTAATAAATACTTGTTCGCTTAATTGTACCGTAGTTTCCCTGTCAATAAACTTTTTCTCTTCCCATTCAGTTTCTTGATGTTGAAGAGTCAAAGTAAATCCAATCTTCCATGGATTAATAAAAAGATCAGATGTAAAATTTCGCTGAATTATCCATGGCGCTTTTGTTGCAAACCTGTCAATCTTTACAGATAAATTCTCTCTGATTATTTTTGTAATTTGACTCTGTGCCTCTAATCCTATACTTGAGAAAAGAGGCTCCCCATCTATAAATGGAGTAACAGGACTTATAAAGTCTTTTTGATAATGAGCATTATAATAAAAACCAACCCAGGGAATACTATATGTCCCTTCAAGGCCCATTGCATAATTTGTTTGATCCGTTACAATAAATGGTTGCAAAATTAAATCATTAAATCCAATAGAACTTCCTATTGAAAAATAATTACGGTTAAAATTTGTTATTACGCCGGGAAAATCTTCAAGATGAGTAGCAGAAGCAGTCATAGTGAAAGAACGGGTAATTCCTCTTTCTACAAATGCCATTATCTGGCTATAATCATTTATTGTATTTATAGGATTTCTGGCTACTCCTAACTTATAGCGAGTCTTACCCGGCGATACTAAAAATGGATATATGTTAAATTTCTGAATTTCTACACGTTCTCTTCCTAATTGTCCATAAAACACTTTTTTAAAAACGGCAGTTCCATAAGGTAATCGTATATCCCGAAAAATATATCGCCCTGTATTATCTCCTTTAGTAAATGCAATAAGTTCATCATCTCTATAGAGTTCTACTTCCCAGTTAGGCATAATTTTTCCTGTAAAAGTATGCTTGTATGGAGATTCTGAAAGACCTATAGGGTAGTTAGAAAGTAAAAATCCCAGGTTTTCCCGGGCGCCTGTAACCAGTTGTAATGATGGAGTAATGTGATATCCCAAATATACTTCCTGCAAAAAAGGATTTTCTGGACGGCGATGTACCCAGGTAAAATTAGGTTCCTCAACCCAATTATATAAACTGTCACCCATAACAGTTATCTGTACATCTCCGTATGCAACTTCAAAATCACTGACCATTATATAAGAAAAATCTTTAATGTCCTGCTCTTGATAAGTATATGACTGGTTATAATCCAGCGCAAAACCATCTAACAAGCTATAGGGAGCAATATAAGATTTAGTAGGTTTTAGCACTCGGGCTTTTTCTGCCATAAGTATCTTACGCCGTAATTTTCTCTCCATTCGCTTTTGAAAAGGTAATTTTTTTGTTGGAGAAACTACCAGTCGCAAATCACTTTGAATGTAAGTAAGCTCCAGTGGCAACCATTTTTTTATAAGTTGTATATCCACATAGAGATCATCAGGCTGTGTAATAACTTTATCTTCAGGAATGGAAAAAGTTTTATCTCCACTTCTTACAATTCCCGTTTTTAAATCTAAGTGGAACTTATGTTTTTCGTTAATAACATAACCTTTTGCTAATCCCTGTTCAGGAAATGTATTTATTGCAATTTCTAACTTCTGGCTTAATCCACCAAGTGGGACATAAATTCTATCTTTACCTTTATAAAGATCAAATTCCTCTGTAAGCAATAAAGTCTCTAATCTTAATTCAGCAAAAATTGGTTCATTTTCTGGTAAGTCAAATTCTGCACAAAATGCGGTATAAGGAAGTATGAAGAAAAATATTAATATTATTGAAATAAAACAACTTTTTTGCATTATGATTGACTTATAATTATCAATCTCTATTTTATGTAAACTTCTATCTCAGCTACTATCATTCCCCCTTTCTTTTTTAGCTCATGATAGATAATATGTAACTTCCATCCTTTGTATTTATCTAAACTCCCTTGTAAATTTTCAAGAGGTGTAGTTACTATACGCTTACCCGGAGTATATACCACAAATTCCTTAATTTGTGATACAGGAATTGTTTTCCTTTCATCTGAAGAAATCAGAGTTATTTTTATATCTCCTCTCAGGGATCTGTCCCCTGTAGCAGTAATTAGAAATTTTACATGAGGTTTTCCCTTTATATCATAAAACTCTATATCACTTATTTTACCACTGGCAATTAATTCACCTTTGGTTACAATAATAGGAACCCCTAATCTCATAGCAATTTCAAGGGATGTCGTTACATTTTCTTCTTCAGAAAATACCTCAAGAGATTGTGATTCTTCAATGGAATGAAAAAACATATGCGCGCGATACTCTCCATCTGAAATATTTGAAGGCAACTTAAGTCTGAGTCGCGCAACCTGATGTTCACCTGGAGAGAGGGTAACTGTGTGAGGCATAAATCGAATAAATTTTATGGCAGATAAATCTTCCATATCAGGCTTTTCTTCTATTGCTTCTCCATATTCATCCATCTTTATATAACTTAAGTAAATGCGATATTTCTCCTTTTTTTCACCTAAATTATACAATGTTAATGTAGCAGTCCGGTTACGAGGATTAAGTTCTATCAATTGTGGAGATACCTGGATAAACGCATCTACCGGACATACAAAGTAAAAAATAAAAAAAATCAGAGAAATTATTTTTCCACAAATTAGCATTTTTGATTCTCCTTTCTCAGGTTGGATAAATCCATCCACTACTTCCTACATTAATAATACAATTTATTTTATATAATTTCAAAATTATGATTTTTTATAAAAAAATGGTACTCCTTAATATAAGAAGTACCATTTTTAAATGCGGAAAGAAAAAATTAATACCCTATAACAGTTACTAAAAGAGTCCCCTTGTATTTACCAGGCATCTGGCCCTTAGGAACCGCTATTGCACCACCGGCTCTGACTATACTTTTCCGCCCCCCATTAATTGAAATCGTGCCAATTACATCATGCGTTATTTTAGCAGTTAAAGTTGACATCGGTAAAATAATACCTTTTGCATCTCTAACTATAAACCCTCTTAAAGTCACACTCTTGGGAACAATGACTCTACCTCTTCCGGTTACTGTAAATCTGGCACCATTACTATTACTGACTTTTTTGGTCCTTCCCTGCATAATCGTTCCAAATGTTAGGTCACGGGTTTTAATAATAGTAGGTGGTGCAGGAACTACTTCTGCAGTCACATCAGCTTTAGCACTTGCCGCAACACTTATTTTTACATCCTCCGCTAATCCAATACTCCATGTCATTGCAACTAAAAAAGTTACAACTATCATACATGCTCCAAATTTTTTCATCTTCATTTTCTTTTCTCCTTTTAAAGTGCGATAAATCGCACCACTACTTCTTTTCCTTTTTCCTCCGTATACTCTAAATTTTAATTGATTTTTCATTTTGTTCCACTAATAGTATACTGCATCCATATGAAAAATCCATGAAAAGAATGTGAATTTTGTGTAAAATGTTTTTTCCTGTATATCTATGACAAGAAAAACTTTAGTTAAGAGATGCCCGCCCCCGCTGGAATAGTACACAAGTCATAAGTGTATAAATTTTCATTTTGCATTTTTTGTGGCACTTTAGTAATATACCATCAACTATGGAAAAGAGAAACTTAAAAAATATTGAAAATGAAATTAAAAAAATTATATTTCAATTTCTAAATTCCATGGAATACGAAGTTTTTATTTTTGGAACAAGAGCTACAGGTAAAGCTGATACATTCAGTGACTATGATATTGGTATCAAAGGTAAAAAACCTGCTCATATGTTCGAATTGATATGGTATTGTCATTGCCGGCGCATATGAAATTTACATTTGTTCCGGCAGGTGCATAACTGTCATGGAACCTTATCTCTCTTCCTGTCTTTACCACCTCCACATCATC
>JAIVZN010000130.1:0-5041 GCA_048634875.1 Deltaproteobacteria bacterium
GCCCTCTGCTTTTTATAAAAGTATCCAGTATGGCCTGTCTTGTAACAGTCCATCTTCCTATTGTGTTATAAGGCCTTCCTCTTCTTATTTTATACATTTTTATATCCCTCTATTATTAATGATAATCATTATCATTATGTTTGTCAAGTCATTATCGAGAAAAGTAATATTATTTACTTAATATTCTTATAGTTATTCTTTTTTTGCCATTATTTTCAAATGGCTTTTCTTTCAGGCCGTAACACAACTTATATATACAATGAAATAGTTGGAAAAATCACATAAAAGGTACATGGGATTTATTATTTTTTTCAGACGATTCCTTAAAGAAACCTCTCAACTTCAGTATGCGAAGCACACCGGAATATTTTTGTGAAAAACCATCATGTGAACTTGCATCATTCTTGTATAACAATGCAAACAAAGATAATAACCCCTGACTTCATACATGGCTTGCTTATTGCATTGACTACATTTCATCGAATTTCTCCTAATTTATTTTTTATAATATTTCAATATACGTTTTGTATTTTCGATTTTTTTATCTCCTTTATAATAAATTTCAATTAATTCAATCTTATCTTCTTTCTCAAAGTATGCATAAATTAATCTTAGTCCCGTTCTTGATCCAGATCCTTTCATTGAGCGGCATGCAAATTTCCTCACTTTGAAAATATTAGGATATTCTATTTTTAATCCTACAATCTCAACAATTCCTTTATTGTCTGTTTTTTGTAGTGCTCTTTTGACCCCAGTTGTAATCCAATTTTGACCCCTCTGGGAATTCAAAAACTTTCTTAGATAGAAATACCAATTTATATAGCATTATGTCAATTCTGTTTTTTGTTACGCTGACTTTTCCGACTTCTTGATTTCAGCCGGTAGCTTTCTATTCCGGTCTCATGTATCTCACAATGATGCGTCAATCTGTCTAATAGCGCAACAGTCATCTTCTGATTATGAAATATAGAGTTCCATTCTTTGAATTCCAGATTCGTTGTAATTATTACAGGTATCTTTTCATACCAGGAACTCATCAGATGAAATAATAATTGAGCTCCATTCCTTGAGAATGGGAGATACCCTAATTCATCAAGAATCATTAAAGAGAACCTGCTCATTTTGCTCATAAGGTCTCCAGCACGGCCTTGTTCCTTTTCTTTTTCAAGTTCGTTCACAAGATCTATCAGATTCCAGTATCTTACTTTATATCCCAATCTCACAGCATTTAAGCCTATACTTATGGCCAGATGCGTCTTCCCTGTGCCACTGCCGCCCATAAAAACAATATTATTCTTTTCTCTTACAAAATTACCTTCATACAAAATCCTTAATGCAACCTCATCAATTGCGGATTCCGGAAAATCAAAAGTATCCAGATCTTTTATCTGCGGAAACTTCGCCTTGGTTATTCTAGTTTTAAGAGCCGAAGCCCGACGGGATGCGATCTCCTGTTCAAGTAATTGCAAAAGAAAATCTTCAGGACCTTTCCGGGTTTTCAGGCATTTTGTCAGCACCTCATCATATACACGCCGAAATGCTCCAAGCCGTGTTTCTTTTAGATACTGCATGATCTTTTCTCGTTTTGTTTCAGTCATTTTATTACACCTCCCTTAAAATCCTGTCATAGCTACTTAAAGGCATCTGCCTGGCCTTATACCTGGATAATGCTTCTTTTATCTGTGCATTCTCCTGAACAATTTCAGGGTGCTCGCTCTGTCTTAGCAACATAAGTATATATGCATCACCCATTGCCCCCAGGGATATCGCTGCATTTATGGCCGTCACTACTTCGGTCAATGGCCAATCCTTAAGCAATACCAGTGTTTTAGCAAACTGCCGGTCGCCATCATCATATTTTTCTTTCAGTAATTGCCGATATTTATCAAACTCCGACGGTAACTTCCAGTTCTTAAAGGGTAGTCCATCTCTAAATGCGCCGGGTTTTCTGGATAGGACTTCCAAATAATGATATGGATCCAATATCAGTTGGCCGGTTCCATAATTCCTTTTATGCCTTGCTATTTCTTTCCCTTCAAAGCTGATTATTACTTCATCAGCATTTCCTCGCACATCTACATTGTTGCTCACATATTCAGTTGGAACTGAATATTTATTATTATCAAAACAGGCAAGACTTGTCGGAGACACAACAGCCGATTGTCTTCTGTAACATTCAAAATCATGGGCAGGTAATTGTATTAACAGGTTCTGCTCTTCTTCATACAGTTCATAACATGTTTTATCCATATATTCAGGATGCTTCGCCGTATGGCAGACTGAATTGCAATAGCTCAATAACCTGTCATTTAATTCCTCAATTGAGTCGAAGTAGGCTATAGGTACAAAAAAGTTTCTTCTTATAGTTCCCACCTTATTTTCTACTCTACCTTTTTCGTTACCGCTGGCCGGATTACAAAACTCCGGTTCGTAGAGATAATATGAACAGAATTGAACAAATCTTTCCTGCAAGTTACGATGGTGTCCTTTAAGCAGTTTCTTTACAGCTGTCTTCATATTGTCATATATCCCGCGCCGGCACACACCACCCAGTTCTTTGAAGGCTCTTCTATGGGCGTCCAGCATCAGTTCTTGTTTTTTGCAGGGGTAAACTCTCGCATAGAATCTCCGGCTGTAGCATAGCGTTATCACTGCCAATTGTAGCGGTACTAATTCATTCCCAATGTAGGCCATGACTTCTCCCCAGTCAAACTGGAATGCCTCTCCGGGGCTATATACAAGAGGAATATATGCCTCCGGCTGACTTAATTTTAGATTCTTTTTTATTTTACGGACACATCCGGCGATACTCTCATAGCTGCCTGTATAGTCATGTTCATATTTTAGGATTTCATACATCCGCCAAGCGGTACGGCGATATTTACGAGGCTGGGATTGATCTTCTTTTATCCATGCTCCCATGATACTGTAAATGCCGCCGGTAACGGGCCGGGACTGTTCTCTCCTTTGGTAAGCGAATTCCGTTGAATCAGTACGCAATATCTTACGTACCGTATTACGGGCAAGCTTTGTTCGCCGGACTATTTCCTTGATTGGAAGTCCATTTACATACTTTAATAATCTTACTTCTTTAATCTTATCCACTCTGATCATCTCCTTTCCTCCTATCTGCTTTTATGCAAACAGGATTATATCCCGAAAGGGGGTCAATATTCAATTACAATTGGGGCTTAAAAGGGGTCAATATTGCATTACAGAAAACACATATTGAATCTGGAACTGATGATGAAAAACCATCTATTGAGGGTTTATCTGGGATATCATCAGTAATGATTTTTGATGATAAATACATTAATCAATATGCCTTTCAACAAGATGAAGTTTTAACAGATAGTTTTGAAATATTTGTAAAAACACCTGATTATGATAAACAAATAAAAATAATTGATGATATTATAACCGAGGTTAATGAAGCATTTAAATCTTCTGAAGAAATTGATCAAGTTCTTAATGATATGGGAATATTAAGCGACAGCTTTGGGAAAACAAAATCAGGATATTCTGAAGCAAGTCCATTAGCAAAAGGTATGGGTAAGGGTAATAAAATTGTTAACATACCAGAAGGTTTGGAAAGTTATACTGATTATCTGAAGAGTAGTGTTAATGCAAAGTGGCTAAGATGGCAAATGGAAGGTAATAAAAATTATGAAGAGATTTCTGATAACTGCCCCTATTGTACCTCATCTAAAAAGGAAAAAAAGACTATTATAAAACAAGTTAGCAAAGAGTACGATGCAAAATCTGTAGAACATATGAATAAAATTGTTGCAGTATTACAAAATTTAAGTAAATACTTCTCTGAAGAAACAAAAGTTCAGCTAGAAAAATTAACAAACAATATTAATGGTTTTAATAAAGAAGAAATAAGTTATTTAGTTACTGTAAAAGACCAAATTAATACTTTAAAATCAAAATTGCTAAATATTATAGGCTTAACATATTTTAAGTTAAGAGATGTAGGAGAAATATCAAAGTACTTCAATACTTTAAAAATAGATCTTTCTTATTTGCCTGGACTTAATTCTTCAAATACTAGTCAAATAGTCCAAGAAATAAATAAATCATTAGATAAAGTATTAGATAAAATAGGGATCTTACAAGGGGAAATAAATAAACAAAATAAATTAATTAAGAATACAATAGAAAATAATAAAGGTGAGATAAATGATTTTCTAAGATATGCTGGATATAAATATGAAGTTGATGGAGAATATGCTGAAGAAAAATATAAAATGGTATTAAGGCATAAAGAATACTCAAAAAATGTTACAAATGGTAGTAATCATCTTAGCTATGGTGAGAAAAATGCGTTATCACTTATATTATTTATGTATGAATGTCTTGCAAAAACCCCAGATTTAGTGGTCTTAGATGATCCAATATCTTCTTTTGATAAAAATAAGAAATATGCAGTACTGGATATGCTTTTTCGGACAAAAAAAAGCTTAAAAAATAAGACTGTTTTAATGATGACACACGACTTAGAGCCGGTAATTGATATTATCTATAATTTACCAGGATATTTTGAGCCTATACCGAGTGTTGAATACATGAATTATGAAGAAGGAACTATTGATGAGATTCCAATAACAAGATCAGATATATCAACATTTGCTCAAATATGTGAAGAGAACATTAAAACTAGTAGCAAAGATGTCATTAAAATAGTGTATTTAAGAAGATACTATGAAATATTAAATAATAAAGGTATGGAATATGAGCTATTATCAAATCTATTACATAAAAGAGAAAAGCCATTTAAAAAAATATCAGATGGAAAAATGGATATGACAGAAGAAGAAATAAAAGAAGCAATGAAAGAAATTAGAAATAAATTACCATCATTTGATTATAAATCTATACTTAAAAATTTAGTTGACTTGGAATATATGAAAAAAGAATATAAAAATGCTCGTAGTAATTATGAAAAACTTCAGATATTTCGAGTGTTAAATGACTCGTTTCAAGAAAGCAATGTAATAAGAAAATTCATAAATGAGACATTTCATATTGAAAATGA
>JAIVZN010000131.1:0-4974 GCA_048634875.1 Deltaproteobacteria bacterium
TCATGATCCCAGCATTTTCCATCTGCAATTCTCACTATCTTTAATTCAATTTTTGAAACCGGCGGTGAATAGGCATCACTCGTTGTTCCGTTAATTTGTGTTAAATTTATAAGTTCTGCCAAATCTTCCGGGGTTACAACCTTAGATACAGGACCTGTATTATCAAATACAAATGTCCTGGTTGTATAATCAGTTTCATAATTTGATGCTTTATCTAATGCCTGGATATTCAGATAATATGTTTCACCGCTATCCCATGCAGGAACAGATGTGTATGTCCAGTCTGTTGTGCCTGTAACTTTGTTCCAGTGTATATTCGGACTGAATGAAGAACCTGTCCAGGTATAGGGGTCGGATTCTCTTTTAATCTTTAAATATACTTCTTTTAATTTTGCAGTCTCATCATATGCAGTTCCATCAATACTTGAAAGAGTATTTAAATGAATACCATCAGTTGCAGGACTTGTTATCCTTGATTCAGGCTCTGTTGCATCAAAACTAAATGTATGCGTAGAACCAACAGCTCCTGTATTTCCGACATTATCAATTCCCCTGCAATTAATATGATAAGGTGAGTCACCATTTGCCTTCCAGTCCACATCTGCTATACCTGCATATTTCCATGCAGTATCATCTGCAGGCAGCCACTTAATCGTTGTTGTAGAAATAAACGCTGAACCATTCCAGTATTTACCCTGCACAAAATCATGAATATAAAATTCTACTTTTTCTACTCCGGCAGGAACATCATAAGCAGTTCCTTCAATTTGTGAAAGTGTATTAATTAAATCTAAATTTAAAGGTTTTGTAACCTGAGATAAAGGTCCTGTATCATCATAAGTAAAGGTTATAGTAGAATAAGTTGTATCCATATTATCCGCTTTATCATATGCTCTTACAACTAATTCATAATCATGACCTGATGTTAAACCCGGTCTTGGCTTTACCTCCCAGTCAGGAACTGTATCAGTAGATATATCAACCCAGTCTTTAGAACTTAACCATCCGCCGAGTGTCTGATAGTATTTAGTTGTATTTTTATTCAATAATGAGAATTCTATTTTTTCTAAGGGGCTTTCATCATAAACTGTTCCGGTAAATGACGATAGTGTCATAGTATAAATTTCGCCATTTAACGGCCAGTTTATATCTGTTACAGGTTTAATATCATCAAATACAAATTCTATTGACTGCACACTAGTTTCTTCATTTTTTGCTTCATCCCATACTTTTGACTGTGCGAGGTATCTGTAACCTGTTGTAAGATGAGACGATTTAAGAACAGAATACTTCCAATCTTCATCAAAATTTCCCTTAGGCGGATTGATAAGTTCGATATCTTTCCAGTTATCATCACTTGGACTCCATAGAGAGCCGTCAAACCACCTTACACCGCCTCCATGCTCATTATAAGGATCCTGTGTTACCAAGAGCTTTATATAATCCACTCCTGATTTTCCATCAAAAGAAGTTCCTGTAATTTCTGACAAATTATTTATATAATCGCCATCGCCTGGGCTGCTCACACCTGATATGGGTTTTGTAATATCATAAGTAAAGAAATTCCCGTCACCACCACCAGGTGATGAGTAGTTATCAGCCTCATCTAATACCCTTGTTCTTATAAAATACATATGCCCGTCTTTCCATATTTTAGTATCATAATCAATATCATAGTTCCATGGATTTACATTATCCGCATCAAGCCAGTAATCAGGCCAGCCTGTAGTTGTCCATGTTGAACCACTCCAGTATTGCACATCAGTTGTATCTTTTATTTCAATCTGCACTTTCTTAGGAGGAGCGCCATCTGCGCTTGCATTACCTGTTATCTGTAAGAGTGAATTATACTCACCGCCACTTTCAGGTATGGAAATTGATGAATTACCTGCAGTATTATCAAAAGTAAAAGTAGCTGTTGAAAAATCCTGCTCTACATTTCCTGTTTCATCTGTTGCCCTCGGGACAACAATGTAAGTATGTTCATTTGACCATGTTACACCTTTCAATTCCGCTTCATACTTCCAGGGGGATGTCCCGTCGCAGAGTATAAAATTAAAATCAACTGTTTTTGTTGACCAAGCTGTATCTGTCCAGCATTTATTTGGTATAGAAGTTAAATCAATTAGTTTAATTTCAACTTTATCAAGTCCTGCATTTACAAGCCCTAGTCCGACAGGTTTATCTTCACATGTTCCCTCAATTACAGCAAGTGATTTATAAAAAGTTTCATTAACAGGTTTTGTTAGCTTGGAATCAGGAGCATCAGGGTCGTAATAAAAGGTAGAAGTAGCATAGTTAACCACTACATTTCCTGCTTTATCCTCACCTCCAGGAATTAAAAGATATGTATGACCTGTTTTCCAGTCAGAATCAGATATTGAAGTATATTCCCAGGCAGGCAGTCCCGGAGTTGTAGTTGAAATATTCAACGGTGCTTCACCACCCCAACCAAGCCCTGTCCAGTATTTATCATCATTAGTGTCATATATTTTTAACTGGATAGTATCTACTCCGCTATAGGTGTCATCAGCATTTCCTTCAATTTTATTTAATAAACTCTTGAAATCACCATCACCAGGCACAGTAACCAGCACTGCTGGAGGATTGAGATCAATTTTAAAGGTAACATCATGCTCTGCCTCAACATTAGCCTGGGGAACTTCAGTCTTATCAGTTGCCTTGATATAGACCTTGTATTCATTGGCATCTTGCCACTCAGGCGCATCCATAGACCATGTAGTAGAGCCTGAAGCTACAAACCATTTTTTCCCGCTGTCGTTCCAAACACTCTCACCCTGATAATAATACAGCGTATTTAAATTCTGTATAGCTACTTCAACTTTCTGAACTCCGCTTGAATCATCAGATGCAGTTCCTTCAATTTTTGTAAGTTTATTATCGCTGTTATTATAAGATGCGCCGTTAGTCGGTCTTTTAAAGAAAGATTCAGGCGCACATGTATCCATAGAAAATGTAATTTCTGTTAAACTGGACTCAATATTTGAAGGTGTTGCTTTATCACTTGCTCTTGATTTCACCAGATAATTAAGACCTGATGTCCAGGTTATTGTTGTGGTATCTATATCCCATGACTCAGTAACTTCATCATAGACCGCCTGCCTATAGTCAGCACTGATATTATCAAATCCGCCGTTTGTCCAATCCCACCAGTTTCCACCAGGTGGTGATTTCTGAACAGCCACTTCCACACCATTTACTGCTATATCTGCAGGATATATTCCGCTATTAGTATCAGATGCAGTTCCATGTATTGTATCCATATAAGCGTAACCTACACCTGATGCAGGGTATGTAGTAATTGATACAGGTGGAACATTATCAAATGTAAATATAACACCTGGAGTTTCTTCATCTTCAGTATTTGCAGAATAAACTGTGCGGTCTTTTCCTCTTACAAATATCTCAAATCTGTCACCTGAGCGCCATGTAGAAGTTGTTGGTGTATTCCAGTTCCATGTAGCTGTACTGCCTGCAACTGAAGGTAATCCTGTTGTATCAAAGTTCCATGTTTGGGATACTGTCCAGGATGACATACCTGCATCCCATGTTCTTCCTGAATAAGGTCCGCATTTAGCTAATATCTTAATTTCAACTTCAGAAACACCTGTTGTCTTATCGTGTGTAGTTCCTGAAATTGTTGTAAAATTAGACTTGTAATCTGAATCCTCTGGAGAAGTAACTTTTGTTACAGGCGGTGTATTATCATATAAAAATGTATAAGTTGTAAAACTAACTTCTTCATTAGCACCAGGAACTGTAACTTTATCATAAGCCTTACAGTTTATAGTATAAACTACATCTGTAGTCCATACAGCAGAATCTATTGCCAGGGTCCATGAAGTTGAATCTGCTGCTACATTCCATTTTTCTATACCGCCAAATGAATCAGGAATTGCATCAGTATCTAAATATTGTCCGGTTTCATTTTTTACCCTTATTTCTACTTCATTAACCCCTGCAGGATGTAATCCAGATGCAATATCTGTTGCAATTCCGGAAATTTCTTCAACGCTTGAGTAGCTTTTTGTATTTACCGGATATGTAACAGCAGATGTTGAATTGATATTATCAAAGTAAAATTCAGTGCTGCCAGAAGGAACTTCGGTATTTCCAGCATTATCACTGGCGCTAGACATTATACTATATTTGTTGCCTGACACCCAGGTACCTGCGTCTATATCACCAGCATAAGTCCAATTGCCCCCAGCAAATGATACAATCCTCCAGGTGTCAGTGCTCGTCACCCATCTATCAAATGTCCCTCTCCAGTATTTTCCTGTATCCTCATTTTTCAACCGTATAAAAACCTTACTGGAATCAACACCACTGAATGTCCCATATCCCTGGTTATCAGTTGCAGCACCTGAAAAATCACTAAAAGATCTATAATAAATATTTTGAGCAGGCACCACAACGCCAGAAGTTGGTGACGATATATCAACTATAAATGTTGCTGATGAAGAAATATTTGACCAATTTCCTGCAAGATCCTGTACTTTTGCAGTAACTTTATAGAAACCCTGGTCCCCCCATACATTCATATTGTCGTATTCCCAGTCTTCAAACCCGAAAGGCACAGGCAACCAGTTATCTTCGTTGTAATCCCAACCTCCTCCTAATTTATAATATTCACCACCCTGTCTCCAGATTCTTACTTTAACTAAAGATATGCCTCCGGGATAGTCATCATAGGCTGTTCCTTTAATTACAGGAAAATAATTTACATCAGCAGTTGGTGTTGTTATTACAACTTCAGGTATACTTGTATCCGAGTAAAATGTATTTGAACTTTCTTCTATTGCAAAATATTCCTGATAATTTGTTGCTTCATCTTCTGCCCTTGAAATAACTAAATATTCTTCTCCATCTGCCCAGTTCGGAAGATTATAAGAAGGTATCTCCCATGTCCATGTTGAACCGGTTACACTAAGTGTTGTTGTTGACCATAAT
>JAIVZN010000132.1:0-4838 GCA_048634875.1 Deltaproteobacteria bacterium
AGAAGGTAGTCCGTATTAAAGAGTCAAAAGATACAGTGGTTTACGAGGATAGTATCCAGAATATTAAAAGTTTATGGAAGAGTCCAATAAAATGGTAAAAAATATAGGAATTTACAGATGAATTCGCTTACAAAAGAGTATGAAAATGATTGAGCCCTAAAAATGCATTTTGTTGCTCCGGAGACTTTTTGCCTTTGGCACATGAAACTATGCCTAAAACTAAAAAACTCCCCAGCCCTTGCAGGCAAGAGCTGGGTCAAACAAGTTTTCATAGTTTCTATAAAAAGTCACAAGTCGCAAAAAATACATCATTTAGGTCTCAATAAAGGATTTATTTTACATATGAAACGGACATGCCGGCAAGCCGGCACAAAAGTGGATGTAAATTTGAAACGAATAGTACCGTCGGAATTCGTTTTCTTTTCCTCGCTGCGCTCGGAGCTCGCAAGCCTGCGAAAGCCGAAAACGAACACCGCCGGCACTATTCTAAAATAGGTATTTACGGATGAAAAAAGCAATAGTTTTAAAAGCGCCGGGAACAAATAATGATTATGAGGTTCATCATGCTTTAAAGGAATCAGGAGCAGAACCACAGATTGTGCATATTAATGAGTTAGCAGGGAAGAGAAAAATGCTTGAAGATTATGCTATCCTTGTTATTCCCGGCGGTTTTTCATACGGGGATGATTTAGGTGCAGGCAAGGTATTTTCTCTTTTTTTAGAATATAAACTGAGAGAGAGTTTAATAAAGTTTATTAAAAGCGGACGCATTGTTTTAGGTGTTTGCAATGGTTTTCAGGTGCTGGTAAAATCAAAGCTTCTGCCTGACATCTCCAGGGAGCAAAGAGTAACACTCTGTTTCAATGATATAGGAAGATTTGTCTGTAAATGGGTGAAATTAAGAGTAAATAAAAAATTATTCTGGTTTAACGGCGTGCAGGATGAAATAGAATTGCCTGTAGCTCATTCTGAAGGAAAGTTTATGATGTTGCCTGGTGTAGAAAAAGATTTGAAAAATAATGGACAAATTGCTATATCCTATATTGATAATCCAAATGGATCTGAGTGTGATATTGCCGGTATTACTAACAGGGAAGGGAATGTTTTGGGGCTTATGCCGCATCCCGAGAGATTTTTTAATTCATTTCAGCATCCGGCTAAGAATGTAGTTCCATGGGGAAGAAAAATTTTCAGGAATATTGTAAATAATGCGTAAAGAAGTGGGTATTCAGAAATCCAGTTGCTGTAGAATTAACATACCTGGGACTCTATAAATGAAAATTTTAGTTATTGGCGGCGGCGCAAGGGAACATTCGCTTGTATGGAAGTTAAACCAGTCAAAACTGGTGAAAAAAATTTATTCAATTCCCGGAAACGGTGGTATATCACAGGAAGCAGAAATTTTTAATCTGCCGCTGAAATTTGAGGTTTTAAAAAATTTTGTCAATGAGAAAAAAATTGATTTAATTTTAGTCGGCCCTGAAGCGCCGTTAGTTAAAGGTATAGTTGATTACTTTAAAAGAGAGGGAATAATGATATTTGGCCCTAATAAAGATGCTTCTCAATTAGAAGGCTCAAAAATATTTGCTAAAAATTTTATGAAAAAATACTCTATTCCAACTGCGCATTTTGAAATTTTTGAAGAGAGTTCCCGCGCAATTGATTATCTGAAAAACAAAGAAGAGATAGTTATTAAAGCAGATGGCCTCTCCGCAGGTAAAGGGGTTGTGGTATCAAACAGTTATCTTGAAAGTTGCAGGACTATAAAAAGATTTATGGAAGAAAAAGTTTTCTCTGAAGCCGGCACAAGAGTTGTAATTGAAGAGAAACTTAAAGGCGAGGAAGTTTCAATCCTGATACTGCTTTCAGGTGATAATTATTCTTTTCTGATTTCATCACAGGATCATAAGCATGTTTTTGAGGATGATAAGGGTCCAAATACAGGCGGAATGGGAGCTTATTCGCCCACTTCACTTATAGATGAAGAAGTTATGGAAAAAATAAAAGTAAAAATTATCCAGCCGTTAATAGAAGGATTGCAGGGAGAAAGAATTGAATATAGCGGAGTGCTTTATTTAGGGTTAATGATAGATAAAAAAGAGCCGTATGTGCTGGAATTTAATGTGCGGTTTGGCGACCCTGAGACTGAGGCTATTCTACCGCTTTTGGAAAATGATTTATTAGAAGTAATTTTAAAGTTACAGCAAGGGGAAAAGATAGAGTTGGCCTGGAGGAAAGGTTGCTCTGTTGATGTAGTTCTTGCATCAGAAGGTTATCCCGGAAAATATCCTAAAGGCAGGTTGATTTCATTTAAAGCAGAACAATTGCCTTCTGATGTATTTATTTTTCATGCAGGTACAGAGTTTAAGGATGGGAACTTCTACACTTCAGGTGGTCGGGTTTTAAATGTAGCTGCAATTGGAAATGATATTTACGGGGCAAGGGATAAAGTCTATAATGCAATTTCAAATATTCATTTTGATGGAATGCATTTCCGCAGGGACATCGGACTGAAAGAAATAAAAAGAATGAAAGATGTAAGAGGCTTAGCCTCTTACATAGGAGGAGAGAATGGAAAATGATATTGGGATAGTTTTAGGAAGTGAAAGAGATAAACCATATATGGAGGATTTATTTTCCTTTTTAGAAAAAGAAAATTTAGGGTATGATTTAGAGGTTGCATCCTGTCATAGAACCCCTGAAAAGGTAGATGAAATAATAAAAAAATGGAAGGATAAGAAAGTTATTATCGGAGCTGCAGGGTATGCTGCTCATCTTCCTGGTTATATTGCCAGCCGCATGGATATCCCTGTCATAGGTATCCCGCTTCCCACTTCTGATTTGAAAGGCATAGATTCACTGCTTTCTATAATCCAGATGCCAAAGGGGTTTGCTGTTTTAAGTTCCGGCATTGGTAAGGCAGGCGCATTAAATGCAGGACTTTTTATTAAACATTTTCTGAAGTGAGCCTTACTTTTTTAATTATAGCATCAATAGCAGGGCTTTATATGGCGTGGAATATAGGAGCCAATGATTCGGCAAATTCAATGGCTACTGCTGTAGGGGCAAAAGCAATAACATTCAAACAGGCAGTGATTATTGCAGGCGTACTTGAGTTTGTAGGGGCTTACTTCGTGGGCGCGCATGTAACCCAGACTATAAGAAAAGGGGTAATTGACCCGTCCAGTTTTGCGTCTATAGATATTTTTGCTATTGCGCTTCTTGCTGCAATTTTAGGCGCTGCAATATGGGTGTTTATTGCAACCTGGAAGGAACTTCCAGTCTCAACAACCCATTCAATTGTAGGCGCATTGATGGGAGTAGGAATAATAGCAGGGGGAGTCTCTGCTGTCTCCTGGGAAAAAGTAAGCTATATCGTTATGTCATGGGTAATATCCCCTGTATTCAGCGGAATACTTGCCTTTATATTGTTTAAGATAATAAATAAAAATTTCATTATTCCTGAAGATAGCGAGGAAAGAACAAAAAAATATTTTCCTGTATTTATCTTCCTTACATTTTTTATTATTGGTTTATCGTTTCTGTTTAAAACACCGCTCGGGAAAAAGTTAGAATTAAATTTAATTTCAGTCTTTATTTACGCCTGTATTTTTTCAGTTTTGCTTACTTCTGTATTTGCTTTTGTAATATATAAAAAAGTAAAATCTTTTTATCCTGAAGAGGTTTTTCGCATTTTACAAGTTCTTACTTCCTGTTATGTTGCTTTTGCGCATGGGGCAAATGATGTTGCAAATGCCATAGGCCCTTTTGCAGGAATTTATTCCATATTTAAAACAGGAACAATAGCAGCAAAAGCAGAAGTCCCCGGATTTATACTTGCTGCAGGCGGTGTTGCTATCTCTATCGGAATATTTACATGGGGGTATAAGATTATAAAAACCGTTGGCTACAGTATCACTGAACTTACAAATACAAGAGGTTTTGCAATAGACTTTTCAGCAGCTACTGCTGTTCTTATTGCCAGTAAAATGGGGTTGCCTGTATCAACAACGCATGCGGCTGTGGGCGCAGTAGTAGGTATTGGCATAGCGCGCGGCTTAGAGGCTATAGATTTTCGTGTAGTAAGAAATATTGCATATGCATGGGTTATTACACTGCCTGTGGCTGCGCTGTTTGCAGGAATAATATTTGTTTTGCTTAAAAATATAGGGATTTGAGATAATAGCGGTTTGGTTTATCAAGCCCGAACGGAGGTAAAAAATGAGGTCAATACTTTTTAAAGTTTTTAGAAGAAAGTCTCCTTTTGACGGATTAGTTGAGCATGCTGAAAAAGTGTGTACAGGGGTTAATAAATTCAAGGAAGCAGTAGAAGCGTATCTCAGAAAAGATTTTTCATCTTTTGATAGATTATCTGAAGAGGTCATAAGGATAGAGAATGAAGCAGACATAATTAAGGGTAATACAAGAAATCATCTGCACAAAGGTATTTTTATGCCTGTAGACAGGGGAGATTTTCTTTCATGCCTGAAGGAGCAGGATGCTATTATTGATGCATGTGAAGATGCAGTTATATGGTTAGAGTTTCGCAGAAGTGAAATAGAAAATGATTTAAAAAAAGAGATAGAAAAATATTTATTTAAAGTTATTAATATTGTTGAAGAATTGGAGATATTAGTAAAGGATGTGCACCGCTTAATTTCTTCTATTTCTTTAAAAGATAGAAAAGATATTAAAAAGAAAATTAAAAATATCCATTTTGAAGAATCAGAAATAGACAAAATGGAAAGAACTCTTATAAAAAATCTTTTTTCTTCCCAGAAGGACATGATGCATTTTTATCATTTAATTCATGTGATTTTTCTTTTAGGAAAGATTGC
>JAIVZN010000133.1:0-4784 GCA_048634875.1 Deltaproteobacteria bacterium
GTTTGAAAGCGCCTGATTTTGTAAAGGATAAAATGGTTACCAGTTTACTGAGAAGAATTCAATATCAAGATCCTGGTGGTGTCACTCCTGACCATGACAATGATGGAGGGTCATATTATGCTAACATTCGATCTACGGCGGTATTTGATTATTCAACTGTTGCAGGATACGATGTTACTTATGATACTATGGGGGTCTTTGAGGCCAGATGGCTTGTTGGAACAAGCGCGCTGCTGCAGGAACAGTTTTATGTTTCTTTAGACACTACTACAAATATTACAGCATGTCAATGTGGAAGTAATCGTTGTATTATAGGACAAGAGAGCACAGATTTTACTATAGATGAAGCTTATTTACCATATAGTTGTGAAAAGATTAAACATGCCATTGATTATATAGGAAGACACTGGATTGTTCCCATAAAAACTTACCCTCATTGGAATTGTACATATCCATTTTATTATGGAATGTATGGAGTAATGAAAGCTTTGAGGCTCTATAATTATGAAAAAGGCGGTGTAAATAACGGTAAATTATATGAAGTGACCAATTTTACTGATCCGCCAAGCGGCGATTTCGTTCAGTGGGAAGATGAATATTCTGATTTTGTATTAAAAGACCAGAATCCAGATGATGGACACTGGGATGGCAACTGGTGCACAACTGAAGGGCAATTAGCTACTTCATGGGCGCTGCTTATGTTAGCTGAAACAGTTTATTATCCAAGCAGTATTAAAACTGAATTGTTAGAGAATATGATTCAATATGCAAGGAATACGAGACTGGGAGATTAGGAGACTATGAGACTGGGAAATTGCGAGATTAGGAGACTGGGTGGATTTGGTGAGTAGGTGATGAAAACAATAGTTACAATTTTAATATTGTTTTATTGTCTTGTTCCTGCACGGGGCATAGCTGCAGCTGATGTATATGTAATGCATGCGCCGTATGCATTTGTTATAGCAGAAGAAAGCGGTGGTAATTTTTCTGAGTGGGGAGGTAAAGATAAGTGGGATGATATAATTTTGTGGGGTAGATGTCCTGAGTCTTATCATACTGATAGTTATGAGTATAAGTGGACATATGGAGATGATGAAGAAACAGGTTGGAGAAGTATAGATGCTTTTGACGGGGATTTTGATCCCAGTTATAAATATCTTAAAGCTGACTCTCATCAGTATAAGACAAAATCAGGAGAGCCAATTACATATTATACTGCTAATTTAATTATTCGTGATGCAGATGAAGTTGTGATATCCTCAACACCGGTATTAGTCAAGGCAGTGGATTTTGGTGAGGTTACCAATGAAAATGGATTTGAGAAGCCTGATAAAGCAAAGCGTCTGATGATGGAGAGTATGGCTAAAGGAAGGGGACTCAAGTGGCTCTATATTAATCAGGGAAGCGACGGTTCCTGGTCAGGCAATACTTCCCATTGGGGAGATCATCCAATGGCAGGAACAGGAATAGCTTTAGCAGCTTATTTGGTTTTTGGCCACAGTGTGTATGATCCGCATGGAACTGTAGATATTTTTGTTAAAACTGTAGATGACGGTTTAGATTATATTTTTTCTCACGCAACACTGATGGCTGTTCCCGGAACTGACGAGCCTTCAGATATAAATGGTAATGGGAATATGATAAGATTAGATACGGATGATCAGTGGAGCAACTATACGCATGGGATATGTATGCTTGCATTAGCCGCATCTTTTAATCATGTGCGTCTTGCTTCAACGGTTACTGTCACTGGCGTCACTGGCGAGGAGACCATGCCTTATGCGGAAGCTGTAGGAGATGTTGTTGACTGGGCTGCCTGGTCGCAGGATGATGGCGGAACGGGAAGAGGTGGATGGGATTATGAACCAAATTTAAATAGAAGTAGGAATGACCAATCATGCGCTCAATGGATAGCACTCGGGCTTGCTGCTATTGAGGATGTCTGGGGTTTTAAAGCGCCTGATTTTGTAAGAAAAAAAATGGTTACTAATTTACTGAGAAGAATTCAACATCAAGATACAGGAGATAGTAAAGATGGAAGGTCAATTTATTGTCAATACCATAGCACTCAGACTTTTTATTCAACTCCTGCAACACTTACTGATGTTGCTGGATATAATATACCACACCAAATGGTAGGAACAAGCGCACTACTACAGGAATTGTTTTATGTTTCTCTTGACACTACTCCAGCTATTACAGCATGTCAATGTGACAGTGATGCTGGTAATTATTGTGGTGATGTAAAAAGGGATTGCACCATAAATAAAGAAGATATCTCATTCAGTTGTGAAAGGGTTAAACATGCCATTGACTGGATAGGAAGACACTGGCTGGATCCTCTTCCTGGGCATGGCCCTTATTATGGAATGTATGGAGTAATGAAAGCTCTGAGGCTCTATAATTATGAAAAAGGCGGTGTAAATAACGGTAAATTATATGAAGTGACCAATTTTACTGATCCGCCAAGCGGCGATTTCGTTCAGTGGGAAGATGAGTATTCTGATTATGTATTAAATGACCAGAAAACTGATGGACACTGGGACCGATATGTTGGTACAGTACTTTCTACTTCATGGGCACTGTTAATATTAGCTGAAACAGTTTATTATCCGAGCAGTATTAAAACTGAATTGTTAGAGAATATGATTCAGCATGCGCGGATACGAGACTAGGAGACTGGGAGATTAGGAAAATTGGGGAGAAAGAATGAGGGGGGAGGAATGAGGAAAAAAGAATTAAAGATTGAGGATTGTAGATTGAAGAATTTTAGATCATTAAATCATCAATTACTAAATCTAAAATGTAGTGATTTCCCTACTCCCTCATGCCTCATTCCACATTCCTAAAAGATTTTGACCTTTTGGATTTGTTTGTATATGAAGTTGTAGAATGGGTAACATATTATATATATTTTTAATTATATCAGGGTTTTTACCATCAGGCTGTCAGCAGAAGGGACTGTCAGATTATTCCACACCTCTGGCAACATACAAAACATATATTGAGCAGGCAAAAGCTCTTAGAGTTGTTGCTGACCATCGTAATTATAGAAGAGCTATAAGATGTTTTACAAATGAAGATCGTAAATGGTTTGAAAAGAATTACAATGATATTGAGTTTGAAAAGGAAGAATTTTATAAAAATCTTTATAAGAGCAAAAAATTTGCTTATGTTTTTGGAAGGACAGTGGTTTTATCAGGTCCTTCTCCTGATGAGGAGAATTACAAAATTGAAAAATCTTCTGACAGTGTCCAACTCCGTATAAAAGGATATTCTAAAGAAATTAAATTTATTAAAACAAATCGCGGGTGGCAGATGGTCGGTCTTTTTGGTGTTAAAGAAAAAGTTAGTCACTGACCTACCTGATATAAAAAATGAGTGAAAAATTAAACAGGAATATATATAAATCTATTGATTTTAATTTACCTTTAATACTGTGTGTTTCAGGAGGTAAAGATTCTGTCTGTTTGTTGCACCTAATAATGAGATACAGGGATAAATTTAATATTTTACCTGAAGTAGTGCATTTTAATCATGGGTTAAGGAAAAAAAGTAAATCCGAAGAAGATTTTATGAAAAGTTTGTGTGATAAGTTTGAAATTCCTTTGAAGATATTTAAACTCAATGTTAAAGAATATTCAGCCATGGGAAAATTTTCTATTGAAGAATCAGCCCGATTGTTAAGATATAAAAAATTAACAGATTATTCGTCCTTTAAAGGAGGTAAAGGATATATTTTTACTGCTCATACTTCAGGGGATCAGCTTGAAACTGTTGTTTTCAGGTTAATTAAGGGTACCGGTAAAACAGGATTATCAGGAATAAGAAAAGAAATGAAACTTCCATCAGGCTGGATTGTTAAAAGACCGCTTTTAGAAGTAACTGTAGAGGAAATAAAAAAATATATAAAAGAGAACAATATAAAATTTTGTACTGATAAGAGCAATTTTAATTTGAATATTCCAAGGAATTTCATAAGGCACCGTATTATTAAATACTTGAAGATTTTAAATCCTTCTGTTGAAAAAAATATTGCAAAAGAAGTAAATATTTGGACTGAAGAGGAGGATTATTTAAAGAAAAAAGTAGATAAAGCCGTATCTGAAGTTAATGTTATCAGAAGTGACGGGAGGATACATATTGAATTAAAAAATATTTTAAGTTATAATATATGGTTACAGAGGCGTGTATTAAAGTCAGTATCCCCGGTTGAGTTGGATTACAATAAAACAGATTCTCTCCTTAAGTTAATATATGCCGGCGGCTCGAGTTCATATATAAAATTAGGCAGCGGATGGAATGCAAGGAAGGAATATGATAATCTGATTTTTGAGAGGTCAATTCCTGAGGTTTCTCATTTTGAATACAGGGTTATTCCCTGTAAAGAATTTGATATAAAAGAAATAGAAAAAACAGAAAGCAGTAAATTATTAAATATATTTCCACAAAAACTCCGATTGCCTAAGAAAATTGCATTTAAAACTCTAATAAATAAGGCCGACAGATTTATCTCTGAAAAACTAGAAATGTGGGGACCATTTGAGAAACAACAAATAAAACCTTTGTTAATATTGCAAGGATTAACTGAAATAATAGATAAAAGACGCTTTGACGTAATAATAGATTCTGTTGCAGTAATTGAAGAAGATGAAATTGCAAAAATAGAAGTCGACGGTTTTTTCAAATCAAAAACAGGCAGCGATCATTTTAAATATTTCGCTGAACTTGCAAGTAGGTTTGAAAACTCTAAAATTTTAGAACTCTGGGACGCAAGAGAAGAG
>JAIVZN010000134.1:0-4758 GCA_048634875.1 Deltaproteobacteria bacterium
GCATCAAGTTCGTATATCCTAAATATCAGTGCTTAATATGTATTTCGAAATACGAATCTCTCGTAGGAAAAAGACCATTTCCCAGATCAGATATCAGAATAATTTCTAACTTAAACCTACATATAAATCCGTTGTGGCCAATTTAAAACAAATCTCTGCAATCAGATAACTAATTGAATAACTAATTTGATTTTGTTCCATTATTCGTTAACTTTGTAGAGTGAATAAACAACGCCAATTAATTTATTTTCCAACGCCAATTCGGGTAATGAGTCAATTTTATGAAGCCCCTCCTCTTAAACTCTTATCTAAAGAAGTTAATATCTTAAAATCTCTTGAATATAAAGGATTTGTCAGTATCTTTAAAAACGAAGATGGTTCTATTAAAGAAATTAAGCCAGAATGGTTAGGCAGCATTGTTATTGGTGATCTTCGTCCTAATCCGGAAAAAATTCATGTAGCTTATCTGGAAAAACAACCATCTATAATTGAAGGAGTTTTATCTTATGACCTCACTACCGAAGATGGTGATTGGGGAGGATTTTGGGCAAAAGTTGAACATTTAAGACTTGGAGATTATATTCAGTTGGATATAACCAATGAGACAGACACTCCTACTGAAGGTTTTGATTTAGAATTTATAATGAATGAGGCAACTGTAGGTATTGTTCATGTTGATGGACAAAATATTAAAAATGAAGAAAAGATAACTGTTCGTATTCCAACGCAAGAATTAATGAATGTAAAAATTGACCAGGTGTCAGTAGTTTTTAAAAAAGATCAAGGAGCAACCAAAAGCAAAATTAAAATCAGCAACTTTGAAATTATAAAAGAAGGAGATATTATACCTTTGGTCCTTAAGGGAAATATTCCAGTCTTATCAGAGATAGTAAAACTAAGAAAGATGGAACAGTTATATTTCTTTTTTACAGCAAGAGCCATGTCATTTTATTCTTCTATTATTCAATTCATTAAACAATTAATAAACCTTCCTGTTAATATAGTTCAAACCTTAGTAACAATATTAAGAGGTCGTATTTTTGCTAAAGCGATTAAAGAATATCCTGTTGATTTATTTAATCAGATTCCTGCCATGTTTAATCCTGATGATACTGTAAAAGTTAAAGCGCTTATTTTTGATATTGATAAAACACTGACAAAAGACGGGTTGTCTTTAATTGATGGAGAAAATCTTAAGCAGATTATAAGGGCATTAAAGTTAAATATCCCTGTATTATTAATAAGCGGAAGTCCGTTTCTTGAAAATGAACCAGATGCTTTTTCTGATGGAACAATTCCATTTGGAGAAGAAGCAATTGAAGTAAGGGTAGCTCAGGTAATTCAGGAAGAGATGAAAAAACAGGGGTATGAGAAATATCTCAAGAATTTACATATCATGGGAATTTCAGGAGCAGAAAAGATAACTTTTGATGAAAAAGGTGATTATCACTACAATCAGGATACACAGAAATTCATTGACCCTGTAAGGCAGCGTGAAATTGCAAGAGTTTTATCTACAGGATATTTAAAAGTTCTTTCGGGAAATTTAGATGTTGATCTCAACAGGGATATTGAAGACATTAGTAAAGCAGAAAGTTCTGCAGAAATTCGCAGGATTTTTGATGAGACAATTAAAAAATCTCCTGAATCTCCTGAATCTGATGCCCGATTCTGGCCATTTAATTCCGAGATAGCTATTTATTGTCCAGAAGACATAGTGGATGGTAATGAGGTATTAAGCGAAATAAAGGATAGGTTTAATAATTTGGGGATTAAGAAAGAAAATGGTTATTTCTATAGTTCAGGAGAAGATTTCTTTAAGGTCAGCCGCTTCCAGAAAGCTGATGTGGTAAATGATTTTGTTAATAGTATAGAGGGAGAAGGTGCAGTCATAGGTGCTGGAGATTCCAGTACTGATGATTTTCTTCGGGCAGAAATGGAAGGATTGTATTTCCCTGTTTATTTAGGTAAAGCATCTGATGTAGCCAATTATCCTCATGTTATAGTTGCGCGGGATAAAAAAGGTTCTGATGATGTCCAATATACCGGCACCAGTGTTCTTATTGATAATTTCTTAAATGCAATGCAAGGCAAAAAGACATATAAAGACCTGAAATTCATTAGTAATCAGTATTCTCTTAAAGAAATATCTGCTAAAAGAGGAGATGTTCCCAACTTTGCCAGAGCAATGCTTGAATATTTTGAAAAAATAAGTGACAGGGACTTAGATTTAATAGAAAAAGAAAAAATTCTCATAAAACTCTTTGCAAAACATAATTTAAACAGACTCCGAGGTTCACCATGGGCAAGATTTTATCTTGCCACAATTGCATTGGATAATCCTACCCTTCACCAGGCCCTGTTAGAACTAATATCTGATACTAAATTATCTGACCTTTCTGATAAAGAGAAAGTCATAAGAATAAACGCTAAAGCTGAAGAACATAATGTTGAATCTATTTTACTTCACCGCGCTTACAGCTTAGAGGTTGCAGTGGCGCAGGTTGGGTTATCAGATAAAGTATCAAGTATCACAACGAATCTACATGCTGGGGAGATGGTTAAGTGGGTGAGATATATGGCTGATAAGACTATTAAATTGTCAATACCATATAGTAGTATAGCAGAAGCAATTAGGGGATTTGGTATAAAAGATATAACTGAAGAGAAAACAAGATCAATATTACAAGAATTTGCAAAAACAACATCAGATGTAGTAGAGGGCGAGGCCAGGAAGCTAATGCCTGCGCTGTTTGATGTTCTCTGTGAACAGATTATTAAAAAGACCGGTATGGTAATAGAAGAAGAAATTCAAAAGCCGTATCAGAAAGAAGTAATAGAAAAAGCAGGAGAGATAATGGAATCACATGAGCTATATGACAGTAAAGGATTAACGATAAGAGAGATTGAAGATGTGGGAAATGTTTTTATTCGCGGACAGGATATGTATATACTTGCGAGATTTATGGTAGAGAATGGCAAAGCCATATTAGATTTACATGAAAAATTAATAGAAGTCTTATATGATGAACATGGAAATAAACCGAATGAAGGACTAATAAAAGCTCTCATAGAACGTGAACTTACTCTTCAGAAAATAACACAAATGTTGCTTCCAGAAAGTTATGAAGGGCTGTCTGCTGATGAAAAACAAGAAGTACTTCATAAAGTTTATGATACAGCCCATCAGATTTTTGCATCTTACATAAAAAAACAACCAATTGATAAGAAATATAGTAGAGCATTAAATGTATTAGAAAATATTGATATACACACACAGATTGAATTAATTGATAAAGTAGAAGAATCAATAAAAGATTTAATAACCGAGGAAGAAGAAGCGAAGAGATTTTTTGAATCAAATGAAGAATTAAAGAAAAGTATTGAATTTTTTAGTGAGATAACTGAAATGTATGGATATCTTCTATGGAAGCGATTATATGATGCTGCGGGCAAAAAATCAGGGGAATTGTTTTCCTTAGGTCTGCTAGCATTAAAACAAATGTTCAGCTCCGATCAGTTAAAAGAATACTGGCCAGGTATAGTAAAGTTAGGTGAGATGTCTGGAGAAAAATCCTGGGAATTTTTTTGCCATAATCTGCCAGCATTAAAACAAATGTTCAGTTCTGATGAGTTAAAAGAATACTGGCAAGATATAGTAAAGTTAGGTGAGAAGTCTGGAGAAAAATCCGGGGAATTGTTTAAATATGACCTGCCAGTATTAAAGTACCTTATAAATACCCGTAAAGATTTAGTTGAGATAGGAGAAGAGCTAATAAAACTCCAGAAAATGTCTGGAGAAAAATCCTGGGAATTGTTTTACTATGGTTTGCCAGTATTAAAACACCTTATAAAAACCCGTGAAGATTTAGTTGAGATAGGAGAAGATCTAATAGAACTCCAGAAGAAGTCTGGAGAAGAATCCGGGGAATTGTTTGAATATGGCTTGCCAGCATTAAAATACCTTATAAAAACCCGTGAAGATTTAGTTGAGATAGGAGAAGGGCTAATAGAACTCCAGAAGTCTGGAGAAGAATCCTGGGAATTGTTTAAATATGGTCTGTCAGCGTTAAAACACCTTATAAAAACCCGTGAAGATTTAGTTGAGATAGGAGAAGGATTAATAAAACTCCAGAAGACATCTGGAGAAAAATCCAGGGAATTGTTTGACTATGGTCTGCCGGCATTAAAACAAATGTTCAGTTCCGATCAGTTAAAAGAATACTGGCAAGATATAGTAAAGTTAGGTGAGACGTCTGGAGAAAAATCCAGGGAATTGTTTGAATATGGTCTGCCAGCATTAAAACACTTTATAAAAACCCGTGAAGATTTAGTTGAGATAGGAGAAGGGCTAATAAAACTCCAGAAGACGTCTGGAGAAAAATCCAGGGAATTGTTTGACTATGGTTTGCCAGCATTAAAACAAGTGTTCAGCTCCGAGCAGTTAAAAGGATACTGGCAAGATATAGTAAAGTTAGGTGGGAAGTCTGGAGAAAAATCCAGGGAATTGTTTGAAAGAGTATCTGAAGTAGAAGGCATTAAGTCAATAGATGATGTAACCGTTGTAACCATTGTGTTTGAAATACTTACTTCATTGGCACAAATAAAATTATTAAGCGGTGAAATCAGTTTCAAAGATCTAACTATAGATGATTAAAACTGATTTCACCGCTTAATAATTTTATTTGTGCCAATGAAGTAAGTATTTCAAACACAATGGTTACAACGGTTACATCATCTATTGACTTAATGCCTTCT
>JAIVZN010000135.1:0-4462 GCA_048634875.1 Deltaproteobacteria bacterium
GGAACAGTAGGACCTAAATAAATTTTCTTGAATCCCAAATAAAGTAATGCAAGAAGCACTGCAACTGCTTTCTGCTCATACCATGCTATATCAAAAGATAACGGCAGATCATTAACGTCATTAAGTTCAAATACTTCCTTTAACTTTAACGCTATAACAATAAGTGAATAGCAATCATTACACTGCCCGGCATCGAGTATGCGAGGAATTCCTCCAATATCACCAATCTTTAATTTATTGTAGCGGTATTTTGCGCATCCCGCAGTCAAGATCACCGTATCTTTTGGAAGGCTTTCTGCAACCTCTGTAAAATACTTTCTTGTCGGATGCCTGCCGTCACATCCAGCCATAACAATAAAACGCTTTATTGCACCTGATTTTACCGCTTCTACAACTTTGTCCGCCAATGCTAATACCTGATTATGAGCAAATCCGGCCACGATTTCTCCCTCTTCAATTTGTGTAGGTGGCTGACATTTTTTAGCTAACTCGATTATTTCTAAAAAATCCTTTTGTTTTCCATCTTCGCGGTCTGAAATATGTTTAATACCCGGATATCCTACCATACCTGTTGTAAATATCCTGTCTTTGTATGAATCCTTAACAGGAATTATACAGTTCGTGGTCATTATTATAGGACCATTAAATGATTCAAATTCCTTATTCTGCTGCCACCATGCATTTCCATAATTGCCTGCAAGATGGTCATATTTCTTAAATACCGGATAACTGTTTGCAGGCAGCATTTCCGAATGTGTGTATATATCGATACCACTGTCTTTCGATTGCTCCAGGAGTTCTTCGAGATCTTTTAAATCATGCCCTGATATCAGTATTCCCGGATTATCTCTTACTCCTATATTCACCTTTGTTATTTCCGGATTTCCATATTTTGAAGTATTGGCTTCATCCAGAAGTTTCATTGCCTTTACAGCAGTTTCGCCTGCTTCAAGAATTAATTCTGTGAATTCATCAGAAGTCAGATTTTTTGTTATTGCAGCAAGACCTTTAACTATAAATGAAAATATTTCATCATCATAGTAATCAAACACTGCAGCATGGTCCGTATATGCTGCTATTCCTTTCATTCCATACAGAAGCAGAGATTTCAAAGAACGTATGTCTTCATTATCACTATAACTTAATATACCTACATATAACGCTTTTTCTTTGAACTCTTCCTTAGAATCAGCAGGCCAGTTTGCTGCTTCATGTTTAATTGTCTCCCCTGATTCTGTTTTTAACTCCTCCCTAACCTTAATAGCTTTCTTTATTAATTCGCTTATTCTGTCTTCATCAAAATTGGCATTAGTTATAGTTGAGAACAGTGCCTGACATATAAAGACACCCTTCTCCCTGTCAATATTATTTTTTTCTGCATATAATGCTATACCTTGCAGAATGTATATCAACAAATCCTGCAGGTTAGCAGTAGTTTCATCCTTACCGCACACCCCCCGATTTGTGCAACCTGTATTTTTTACCGTTTCCTGACATTGATAACAAAACATACTCATTTGTTCCTCCCTTAAATTAATTCAACTCTCACTTAAAAATTACTCCTGTTTCTTTAGCCCACATTAGAAGATCAAGATGGGCAATTGGGATTTTAATCTTTCGGGAGAATACTTTCATTTTTTTCTCTATTTCGAGATACTTTCTTTTTGAAATTGAAGTGGGTATCTCCTTAATTACATCAAACAATTCCAAATTCTTAAGAATATGCCTATCCAGAATGGCAATTTCTGCTCCCAGTCCAACATTTCTTAAACAATGGCTTGCCTCCTTATAACCCAAGCCGCAGACATTGTTTACAAGCCAGTCTCTTAATTCATAGACTTTCCTGTAATTCCTGATTTCTCTTTTTATTTCAGAGAACTGCTGCCTGGCTTTAATAATATATCGTGTCTTATTATTTTTGAATCTGACTCCCGTCAAACATCCGGCAAGTTGGCTGACAGCACCTTCAAACAGCAGCCCTCTCTTTTTAAGTACAACAATAGTTTCCCAACAGGTCTTCGCCTTTGATTGAGGAGTGAGAAGACAGAAACATAATTCCGAGAAAAGTTTCGTATTATTTTTTGTTTTCCAGATGTCCCTGAATTCCAAAAGTCTTTTTTCAATATCCGGCTTTAATGCTGTATAAAGACTGTACAGTTCTTTCTCTTTTAAACTTTGTTCTATATTACCAGTTTTTACATAAGAGTTCATAGTACGCCTTCGGATGCGCACATGCCGGACAAACTTCAGGAGCAACTTCTCCTTCATGCACATAACCGCAATTATTGCACTTCCACTTTACTACCTTATCCTTTTTAAAAACCGTTCCGTTCTCAATATTGCTTAATAAGCCCCTGTACCTTTTTTCATGCTGTTTCTCTACTTCTGCAATACTCATAAACTGTTCTGCAATTTCCGGGAAGCCTTCTTCTTTTGCAGTATTTGCAGCTTCAGGATAAAGCTTTGTCCACTCCTCATTTTCACCCTCTGCAGCAGCCTTTAAATTCTCTGCTGTTGTTCCAATTACTCCTGCCGGGTACGATGCAGTTATCTCCAGAGCTCCTCCCTCAAGAAGCTTAAAAAACTTTTTAGCATGCTCCTTTTCATTATCAGCTGTTTCCTGAAAAATATTAGAGATTTGAACATACCCTTCCTTTCTTGCCACACCTGCGAAATAAGTGTAGCGGTTTCTTGCCTGAGATTCTCCTGCAAATGAAGCTAATAGATTCTTCTCAGTTTTGGTTCCTTTTAAATTACTCATGTATCACCTCCTAATACTAATTTTTCCACAGGCCATGGACACTGCAGTATTCTTTTGCTTCAATATTGTCTGCAGTTACTTCAAACTCTGCTTCCGGAACACTGCCCGGCTCAAGAAATTTTCTGCACACTCTTCCATCGGCTATTATCTCTATCCACTCGATGAAATGATTTTCTTCCATGGGATGTAAAACTGAACCTACCCTTACCTTTATTCCTTTTTCGGCCTTTTCAATGACAGGAACATGTTTTTCCTTCCCTTCCTCTTCTTGTGTCTTTGCTGACAATAATTGCATCGGCTCACCGCAGCATACGAGTTCTCCTTTTCCCGCATGCAGCACCTCTACAATATTTCCGCATACTTCACATTTGTACTTTTTTAATTTGTCTGCCATAAGCACCTCCTTATATCCCAGTCTATACCGCCAACCCAATATATGTCTTTTCTGATCTCATTTGATAACATATTTCACTCTTCTTTTTCGAAGGCATCCTTTCCCGCCCCGCAGACAGGGCATACCCAGTCTTCCGGTAAATCCTCAAAAGAAGTACCCGGGTCTATCCCTGAATCCGGATCACCTGCAGCAGGATCATAAATATAGCCACAAACAGTGCATTTGTATTTTCCCATTTTATTCCCCTCCTTTTCTTCCTTCTTTTCATTTTTTATATACGTAGGAGCGCTCTTTGGAGACATCCCGCCCTTTACCATATGGTAATACGCATAAGTCATCGGTTCCGCATCGCTTAATTTCTGAATATCTGTAACTTTTCCGATAAATCCCGTATGAGTCCCAATATCTATTTCGCTAATAACCTTACACTCCAGATAACCGAGACAGTTATTGAGCACAATCGGTACACCTGTTTCTCCTGTTTTATAATCAATATCTTTAAATTTATTAAACTTCCTGCCGGATTTAAAGCCAAAATGTCCAATAAACTTCATCGGAGTATTTTTATCCAAGATTGATACAGCAAAGACCCTGCTCTTACTAATATATTCATGGGTTAAGTTATTCTTGTTTATGCATACCAGGAGCTGCGCCGGTTCTGATGTTACCTGAGTTACAACATTAGCGATCTGGCCATTAAAAGCGTCATTGCTCTTTGAACAGATAATATACATACCGTAGCTAATTTTATGCAGAACTTTCATATCCATTATTTTTATCTTTCCTTTTTAACGTAATCTTTACGAATTCCTTTAAGACAAACATATGTTTTATATATTCTATTTCTATGAATTTATCTATTATAAATAATTTTCATAATATTTGCACTCATAAGTTTTGTATTTTGAAATAAATTTAACTAAAATATACCATAATCAGGAATTTACAAATGCTAAAAATAATCAAATATTTTCTTAATAACAAAATAACCGTCAATGTCTTTGTGATAGGGTTGTTTTTATTGGGACTGATTTCTCTTAAAAAAATACCAAAGGAGGGAATGCCCGGTATAGAGCTAAATCAGATACAGATTACGACCGTATATCCCGGAGCCGCGCCTGAAGATGTAGAACTGAATGTTACAGTACCCCTTGAAGAAGCTGTAAGTGAAATATCCGGAATTGATTACATTGAATCAGTATCAGCAGATAATATGTCCTCCATATTTATTCAGCTGGATGAATCTTATTCAAAAAAAGAGATAGAAGAAACCGTTCAGGATATTAAAAGGGCAGTGGAAGCAGTCA
>JAIVZN010000136.1:0-4392 GCA_048634875.1 Deltaproteobacteria bacterium
AGTCATGTGCAAATTTCATTGCCTTTTTTCTTTCAGCTTCAGCAATTCTTGCTTTTTTTTCTTTCTTCAGCCTTTCAATTTCAATCTGTGTTTTAGTTATCATATCATTAACATGTTCAGGTTCAAAATTCAGGATTTGAGCTTTTTTAAGCTGTTCAAGTGCCTGCGCAAACTTCTTTTCCCTGTAAAATAACAGTCCTTTTTTAAAATGTTCTCTTGCCTTTTGAACTTTTTTTATTTTTTCAATTTCCTCTAATTTCTTTCTAACTGATAAAAGATACTTTTTAGCTTTAACATGCTCAGGATCAAAAGACAATACATTTTTCATTTCATTCAGCGCTATATTATAATCACCTTTGTCATAATATTCCATTCCCTGAGTGAAAAGAGAATTGACGACTTCTTTTAATCTCTTATCTATTCTTTGCAAATAATTTTTTGCCTGAAGGTTATCAGGATCAAAATCAAGCACAATATCAAATTCTGACCTGGCTTTAATGACTTCACCGCTGCTAAAGTACTTTTTGCCTGAAAGTAAATGTTTGTCAATCTCTTTTGAAATCATCCCTTCTTCAATTCTTACCCTGGCGCGGGCTATATAATCACTTGCTCCTTCATGAAAAGGAACAAGCGCAAGGATCTCATTTAATATCCTGTATGCTTTTAATAAATGACCCTGATAAAAGTATGACTTTGCTTCTTTAAATTGTCTTTCAATATCATTCTCTATCAGGTTATAGGTATATTCCTTTCCAAAACGAAAACTCAGAGAGAACCTGTGAGTTGCTCCTAAATCTCCATAAGGAACAAATGCGTAATCAAAGCGTAGTTTTCTATCTCCGATTCCCAGACCGTAACGAAGACCTTTATCCAAGTCGTCACGGGTCCAGAAACCAAGCCTGAAAGAAATAAGATTCAAGATAGAATATTCTCCACCTATATTAATAAATGCTTTATCTCCCGAAGAAATTGTTGCATCAAGAGCAATATTTAAATTTTCATTTAATAGTTTAAGCGCCGAACCAAATTTTAAATTTAAGGGTAATGGTTCTCTTACTTTATCAAATTTTATCTTAGGACCAAGGTTGTGCAGTACCACTGCAAAACTTAAAGGATTAATATTATAAAGACAACCTATATCAAGCGCGCAGATACTGGCGCTTTTTTCATCTAAATCCTCATGGATAAACTTGAAGTTTAACCCTCCGAATAAATTATTTTTTAAGTGCTTTCCATAAGATAACACTACAAGTATGTCCGACGGCTGAAGTTCATCTCTACTTGTTCCATCACTGTTATAACCTTTAATTTCGCCATATTCTACATAGTAAAAAGAAGCGCCGAATGTGCCAATTTTTTCCGGTTTAACATAAGCTAAATAACTGTAATTTATATCTTCAAACCATCTGTTATACATAAAACTGACTTCATTTCTTTTTAACTGTCCCAATCCTGCCGGATTCCAGAATACTGCATTAGAATCATCAGCTAAAGCTGTAAATGCCTCGCCCATGCCAACAGGCCTTGCTCCAACTCCAATGTTTAGAAAATCCAGAGCTGTAGTTCCCGCTGAATAACCCAATATCGGCTGAATAAGTATTATTAATAATAAAACTATCTTCTTCACTATCCTAATTTCCCAGTCTCCTAATCTCCCAATCTCCTGCTTACCTGATTATCACCAGTTTCCCTGTCTTGCTTTTTTCTTCATTATATATACGGTATATATATACCCCGCTGACTACTTTCTTGCCTTTATCATTTTCTACAGGCGTCCACTCATGGATAAAATCGCCATCAGTCTCGTTTAAAGTTTTTACAAGTTTGCCGCTTACAGTATATATATTAATTGTAGCCTTGGAAGAAAGATTTGTCCATGTAATTTTATCATGCCCTTCACCCGGCATAAAAGGTACCGGAAATGCATATGCTTTAGACAAATCAGTATAATTTGAACCTGATAACATAAATACAGTAAAATGAACAACCTCTGCAGATACTGTATTATTTACCAAATCAACATTTGAGGGAATTTTCACCCAGATATCGTGGTTTTCTTCTAAATAATATATACTTAAACTTTTTTCACTAACCTGTAGTAAAGTATCATCAACAAAGCCGTCATTGTCTTCATCTTTGTAAGGTATCTGAATATGCACTTTATTTTTAAACCCTTCTTTTATCTCATTATTTTCTATATCATAGACATTAATTTCTCTTAATGTGTAATTAAAAGGAAAGGTGAACCTGTCAGGAGAACTGACAAGTTTATTATTAGCCTGAGTGATTTCAGATTCAGGCTGAGTAAGAGGAGTAGTATTAACTTTTATTGAATAGTCTTTTGTCAGGGTATCAGGTTCAATTTCTACACTGGTTTTTTTATCGGAACATAAGAAAATATTATTTCCCTTAGAACTGCAAATAGTAGTAAACCGAAAAATCTTCTTTTCTAAAGAATTTCCAATTGTATCAGTACAATGTGTAGAAATAATAACCTGAAAGGTAAAGTTGTTTTTCAATGGAGATAAAGGCGTGAAAATAAACACAGAATTAGATGCATCACAGGTTATATCTCCTGAAACCGAATTATCAATTTTTTCTGCAAGGTTATTTTTAATTTCTTTTACAGAAACAGCGGTTTTCGTATTATCATAATCCATCCTTTCATTAAAATTTATTTGAACTTTAGAATTTACATCAATTCCTGCGTCTTTATCCTCAGGCCAATAGGAAATTATTGATGGAGAACTGTTATCAACACCGGTAAAACTTCCGTCTATAATCTGTATGTCAACGCAGATATTATCAGATGCATCCTCGATTCTTATCATGGGGACACCTGATACTGTAATTGTATCACCGGCTATTACTGTAGCGCTGCTTGCCTCTGTACCAAAAGAAATTGTTAACTCATCCCCATCTGCATCCCAGACGCCAAAAGCATCTTTCCATGTATGAAGGCCGCTTAAACAAAGAAGGGAATCAATATTTGATTCATCAATTGTTGGTTTTGTTGTTATTTCGCTGAATGTAATTTTTACTGTATCATCTGCATCTACTCCTGGAATTAAAATCTCTCCATCTGATGCATCGGCAGATAATATTATTGGTGGAGCTTTGTCTGCGCCGGGCTGGTCTGAAGCAGCAACCGGGTTTGGTGGAATTCCAAAATCCTGTACAGCTCCGGAAATACAGGTTAAATCCGGTTTTACACCTGTTTTTAATATGCCATCATTAAATGTAATATATATCTTATTATCATTAGCAATATCACCTGTATTAAAAAATTCGCCTTCTACATCTGCCACATCAAAGCTACTTATATAAACTTTCGTATCATCAATGTTTTCACTGAATGTAATATGTATATTATCTAAATATCCGTCAGAGTCCAGATCCTGCGTTTCTCTTGAAATAATTACAGGAGGAGTACTATCAGAACCAAAATCCCCCCCTAATATGACTGTATGGCTGGATACATTTCCTGATGAATCCTTAAATGTAAATGTATTAGTTGTAATTGTATAACCAGGACTTATTGTTGGACTACTATTAACAACTGTAACTTTTAAAGCATAATTCCCGTATTTCCATTCACATGGATTTATAATATTATCCCCAAATTTAGTTGCAGCAGAAGAAAATAAAACTTTATCAATATTATCAGAATTAATGAGAGGTGAACCATATATCTGTTCACTGAATTCAAATAAAATTTCATCATCTTTGTTTATGCCTGCTTGTAATGGAATTGGGTCAGATGCAATAGCTGATAATATTACCGGCGCTGCTCCATCGGTTTCAATTAAATCAGTTGTATTTATATTGTGTAAAAGAATACCTGAAAAACGCTTAAGTCCGCCTGCGGCTTTATCGTAGGTTAACTCAGGTGTTTTATCTGTATCAAAAGAAGCGCCTTCTGTGAAACTTATAAAAATTTGATTATCATCTGCAATATCAGGATGGTTTGGCAGTCCTGTGCTTACAAAAGTTTCATCAGTATAATCAGCTACATCAAATCCTTCCACATTAAATGTGTCATCTATATCTGTTGAAAAAACAATATGATATGCGTCAATTTTACCGTTCATATTATCGTCAATAGTTTCAGCATATATAATCCTGACACCTTCTGTAATCTCTATTTTTACATAATCAATACGAATTAGTTCACTATCATTTGAAGAATACACTCCCCAAGTAAGCTTCCCTGTTCCATCTATATAATCACTGCAATTCGAAGTAGCTGATCTTATTATTGTCTCATCATTATCTTTAGGAACAAACTCACTATCTCCTACCTTAACCCACGAATCATTCTGTGTCCAGTCTTCTCCTGCTTTCATAACATATATTTTGAAATAACTATTTTCTGTGCAATTACCCTCAAAT
>JAIVZN010000137.1:0-4195 GCA_048634875.1 Deltaproteobacteria bacterium
TTCATGTTCCACCTCATGGCTGGCAGTACTGAACTCTTGTATTTTAATGCGTTCATCTCTACTATATTCTCCTAAGCCTTTTTGCAGAAAGTCTCTACCTAATTCAGCCATATCAAAAATTTTCCGCATTTTAACCGAAGAAACAATTGAAGATACTGGCTCAAATGGCAATTCACCATTAGAAAGAACAGCCTCAATTTCCATATTATCACTCTGGCGAATTGCTTGTCTAAATACTACTACATCATCTGTAAATGGTGAACTCCACCCTTTACTACCGCGAAGCCTCCCATCTCTATATTTTGTTACTTGATTTACAAAATAAACTTTAACTGCGCCCTCATCTGTGTGTTTTATCTCGGTCTCTTCAATCTTGTAAAGTACAAAAACTCTTTCGTCACTTAATCCAAGCGGACTCTGTTCTACAAGATAGTCATGCGTTAATAAATATTCATTAATTTTTCTTAATACCTTTGCTACGTCATGGCTATTAAACTTATGCAACTGTAATCCCCGACGTATTAAGCTTTCATATTCCGCCAATATTTCGTCAACCTCCTGACTACTGCTAACATGCCCAAGCTTTTCTATAAACTCCTTATTTAATAATTCCAGAGTCACACCAGCTACCTCTTCTTGTTGTGGAACTGCTGCCACTTCAGGAACTGTTACTGCCCCTATTACCCCAAGCCTGCGTAAAAATTCTCTCTTATATGCAGCATTTATTTCCTTATATTTTTCTGTCTTTAACATAGCATTATGGACTTTCGCCATAATTTCGAGCATTTCTTGTGCTAAATTCTTATCAAATTTAACTCCTAAAATGGAAAATATCTTCATCCAAACATCATCGCGTTGAGTTAATACAAATTGCACCCGCCCTTCTACTGTAGCTAAAACATATTTATGTAAAAGTTCCAGCGCGCGATTTGATATTTCCTCTTTTTCACGAACAGGCTTTCTGACAACTTTCTTTTTTTCAACCATCACAGGACCTGTTGGTACTTCTTCTTTTTTTCTAAACATACCGCTGAAAAATGTGAAAAAACCGAGAACAGCTACTATAGCACCTATCCCTTGTGCCATTGAAAAAGGCTCCGCCTCTTTCACTTTTATGGGTTCTTTTTCTTTCTCACCACTTTCAACCATCACAGTACCAACTGGCACTTTTTCTTCTATCAAAGCTTCCTCTTCCCCTATCTTTTCTTTTTCCTTAACCTTAAACAGCAGGATATCCCTGTTTTCCGCAGCAACAGTTATCATCTTATACGGTCTTTCCAAAGCTTTTATCGCTTCTGTTTCTCTTATTTTTATCTGCTTATTATCTAAATCTGATGCCAATATCGCAGAAATAAGACTTTCCTCGTCTATACTAATAAAGTTAATTCCTGCTTCAATTAACTCTTCTATCATTAGTATGTTTTGTGGCAATGATACTCTTAACCCAAGTTGAAATCCTGTGTTCGGGGTTAGCCCCCTTTCCTCTAATATATTCGCTATATCCTTAACTTCGTTCACTCTCCTTACGCCTGTCAATATTATCCCTATCTCTTTTCCGCTATCTTTACGAGCTCTCTTAATTGCTTCTATCTCCCAATCCAGTATCCCTCTATATTCTTCACTTAATACTCTGGCAATTCCTCTATAACCTATCAGCGGATTTATATCTCCTTCTTCATATTCAGCTCCTAAGATTAACTCTCTATACCCGTTCGAATCCATATCGCTTAATATATAATTTATTGCTACATCTTCCGGAGTTTCTTTTACCAATTTCATCAACCTTCCATATACCCTACCTATATAATACTCCTTTGCTGACTGATTATTTAGTTTTTCCTTTATTTGATTTTCCTGGATTTCATTTAAGGTTCCTCTTCCGTATTCAAGGAGGGCTAATGGATGAATCTGGATTTCTTCTTTCAGAATCCGGCTGGCTATAACTTCTTTATATTCTCCTCTCTTAGGGGAACCCCTCTTATCAGGCAATTTTACCACTGGTTTCGGTTTTATTGTTTCCTGCTCTACTTCTTGAATCTTCTCTGCAACATCATATAATGACCCGGATTCTACGCTTATTGAATCTATCCCTAATCTTACAAGTTCCTTTGCATATTCAGGGTCAGTAGATGGCCTCCTTCCACAAAATCCTACTTTTACTCCATATTTCTTTGCTGCTGATATCACGATACTTAATGCCTTTATTACCGCAGGATTTGCTTCATCAAACATTTCCACTAATTTTCCGCTGTCCCTGTCAACACCCAGAACAAACTGCGTCAAGTCATTACTCCCTATTGATACAAAATCTATACCTTTCTTTAAGAATTCCTCTATTTGAAATACATTAGAGGGCACCTCAATCATCATCCCTATCTTTAAACCGGCTTCTCCTCTTTTTAACCCCTGTTCTTCTAAAAATCTTAAGCCACTCTCCAGTTCCTCTGGTGTTCTTACCATTGGAAACATTATCGCTATATTCTTATGCCCTCTTTCCCTTGCTTTCCTTATCGCCTCTAACTCCCACTTAAATGCCTCCTGATATTCTTCTGATAACATCCTTCCCAATCCCCTGTATCCTAACATTGGATTTTCTTCATCTGCTTCAAATAATTCACCACCCATTAACCCTCTATACTCATTAGTTTTTAAATCCGTTGTCCTGTATATCATCGGCTCTGTTTCACTCTGTGCGGATGCTACTTCTGATATAGATTTAGATAGCTTCTCTATATAGTATTCTTTCCCAGAGTTGTAGCCTTTTATAAGTTCTCTGATCACCTTTTGTAATTCCCTATCTTTTAGTATGCCTTTATCATACGCCAATAAGGCCAGGGGATGTACACCTATTCCTTCACTTAAGACCATTTCTGCTCTCATTAATCCTACCCAGTTATTTTCTCCAATATCTCCTGCCCCAGTGGTTATTAATCCCACTTTTGTCCGTGTCTCTGGCAGTTCTTTTGCTATTGCTATCTCTCTTCTCTTGTCTTCTCTTAACTGCTCTCTTGCAGAAACTTCAATAAATTTTTTCAATTCATCCATTTCTAACTCTACCATTTTTTCCGACAAATTTTCTCCTGTAACTGCGCGATAAATAAAATATAACTTTTCCTTCTCATTTACTCCTTTTATATAACCAGATAAAAGACCAATATCTTTAGTCTCTCTAAATTTGTTCACTATTTTTAATGCTTCTTTTCTTGATATTTGCTGGTCTTCCGAATATAATATCACCTTTCCTGTCTTACCATTAAAGGTTATTATATCCCCCTCCTTTAATATTGCCTCCTTAAAAGTTCCTTCTTTAGATTTTAATGTTATTGCTAACTTCTCTTCTATCCATCTACCTGCTCTTCCTAATACTACTGAAGGTATCTTTAACTTGCTGCTTACTATCGCCGAATGACTAGTCCTTCCTCCTGATGTCGTTATTATCCCTATTGTTTCTTTCATTACAGGTTCATCGGCAGGCTTTGTATAATCAGCTATTAGTATCTTACCTTCTGCCTCTTTAGGATTCCTTGAATATGTAATCCTTCCTGTAATATACCTGCCTATTCCAGATGATACCCCCAGCCCTTTTATCTCTGTCTCTGCAAGTAATCTGTCAGATATTCTTAGCTCAAGTTTACTTAACGCTTCTAATCTTGCCTGTTCTGTTGGTATAGCAGGCATTTTAAGAGCATAACCATTCTCTAATAATAATTTAATAAGGTCTTCAGGACTTATCGTCTCTATTACACCGGTTTTAGAATATCCTGTATTAGCCGCTGCATATACAATCTCACCTGTATCCATATCCATTACCATATATACAAAAAGATAACTGTCATCCAGCAGCTTCATGCTCCCCTGCTGCAATGTATATCTCCCTGCCTTACCTATTTCTTCTGTCTCTGTCAACTCTTGCTCTATTCCCTTTATTACTTCCGCAATCTGCAAATATAACCCATCATTATCCTTGATTGCCTCTGTAATTCGATAATCTCCGTAGCGGTGGTCTTTCCTCCTCCTTCTTCGCTTGCTCCCGTGAAAGTCTGCGAAGCTGTATTTCTATCAACGTTCTTAATCAACTCCTGAATCATTGAAAATTCTGAACCCGTTACTCCTTGAACTTCCTTATCAGAAATAGGTTCTAAATCTCCCTTGTGTATTCCCATGTTTATCCTTCCTGGCAGATCGGAAGAGCACA
>JAIVZN010000138.1:0-4129 GCA_048634875.1 Deltaproteobacteria bacterium
CCTTTAACGGAAGCGGAAATAGCATTGATGAGGCACAAGGAGTTGCGGTTGATAATTCAGGAAACATTATTGTTACAGGAGGCGCTTTCAATGTAACTCAGGACTGGCTCACAATAAAATATGACAGTAACCTTACAGTACTTTCTTCTGATACCGTCAACGGAAGTGGTAATGGCCATGATCAGGCTGATTCAGTTGCAGTTGATAATTCAGGAAATATCATTGTTGCGGGACACGTTGTGAATGCAAATCAAGACTGGCTCACAATAAAATATGACAGTAACCTTACAGTACTTTCTTCTGCCACATATAATGGAGGCGGCATTGATAGGAGCAAAGGAGTTGCGGTTGATGATTCAGGAAATATCATTGTTACGGGATTAGTTTCGAATGCAAATCAAGACTGGCTCACAATAAAATATGACAGTAATCTTACAGTACTTTCTTCTGCTACCTTCAACGGAAGTGGAAATGGCCATGATTTGGCTAATTCAGTTGCAGTTGATAATTCAGGAAATATCATTGTTACGGGACACGTTGTGAATGCAAATCGAGACTGGCTCACAATAAAATATGACAGTAACCTTACAGTACTTTCTTCTGCCACCTATAGTGGAAATGGCTCTGATTACGCTAGTTCAGTTGCGGTAGATGGCTCAGGTAATATCATAGTAACAGGATATATTGACAATGGATCAAATAATGATTATTTCACAATAAAATATGACAATAACCTTACAGTACTCTCTTCTGCCACCTACAATGGAAGCGATGATGTCGGAGATGAGGCACAAGGAGTTGCAGTTGATAGTTCCGGGAACATTTATGTTACAGGATACACTGAAACAGGGCCAAATGATGATTGGGTCACTATAAAATATCTCGGTAGCCCGTCCATATCTTCAGTCTCTCCGGCATCCATCAATCGAGGTCAGACGCTGGATATAACGATAACAGGCACGAATTTCCATACCGGCGCAACCGTAAGTGTCAGCGGTACGGGTATAACGGTGAATTCCGTTACAGTTAACTCAGCCACACAGATAACTGTGAATATTACAGCTGCCGCAGATGCAGCATTGGGAAAAGTAAGCATAATGGTTACCAATGTTGATGGAAGCAGTACGGTGACACAGGCATTAACTGTGGAATACGAAGTAGATACAGATGAAGGTAGGGTAAATATTCAGGGTGGACAGAAAGGGTATGTCAATCCTGCCAGAGGCGAGACCTCAAGGATATTTTTTAATGCTGCAGGTTCAGGCAAAGTTACCGTAAAAGTGTACACAAAAAAAGGCCAGCTTGTCTGGGAAGATTCAAAGACAACAACAGGCAGCGAGGATTACATAGAATGGGCATGCAGGAATGCCGATAATAATGTGGTCGCTTCGGGAGTATATATAATATATATTAAAGGGCCCGGGATAGAGACGAAGAAGAAAATAGCGGTAGTAAAGTAATGGAGATACATGTTATGAAGAGATCAGGAATTTTTTTAATAGCTATTTGTGCGCTTGGATACACAATGAGTTTCGCCGGGGCAGGAGAGTCTGCCGGATTGACGCTTCTTGAGCCGGTATCGGCCAGATCTGCCGGATTAGCAGAGGCCGGATGTTCATTATCAGGTGATGTGGTATCAATCCATTATAATCCGGCAGGGATATCCGGTATAGAGAACCAGGCGGCTTCTGTTATGTATAAAAGGGGACTGGATGAAGACACATACGCGAGTCTCATATATGCTAGAGGATTCCCGTTCGGAAACCTTGGAGCGGCTGTCCTTTATTACGATACGGGTGAAATTGAATTGTTTGATACCGGTGGGAACCCCGTAACTGAAGTCGGCCAGCGTGATATAGTGTTTGCGGTAAGTTTTGCGAAAGTACTTTCAGGCATCCCTGTAGGGATAAATCTGAAACTTGTATCTTCGGAAGTATTCGGTGAGAATGCCACTGCTGTTGCCGTAGATCTCGGCGGTCAGTACGGGGAACTTGCAGAAAACCTGAATATAGGACTGGCAGTGAGGAATCTTGGTACAGAGCTTAAATATATTGATGAAGGCGATCCGCTTCCGCTTAACGTCTGTGCCGGCGCATCTTATGGTATATCTGTAAAAGGCGGTAAGCTTAAAGCACTTCTTGATTTGCCCTACTATGTAAATGAAGCTGAAATACTCTCACTTTTGGGTATTCAGTATGAATATAAGGAACTTATTACTGCGAGGCTTGGTTATGCCATAAATATATCAGATTCCGATTCTGAAGCGGAACCTTTGAACATAGGGCTCGGGTTTAAACTGGATAAATACAGCATTGATTATGCAATAGGTATTACAAGGGATCTGGATAATCCGCATTATATATCACTGGAAGCCTGTTTCTAAAGATTTCTATTTTACATATTTTTTATCCTTCTGCGATCTTTGTGGATATCATTTTAAATAGATATAGCAAAGTTATTCATACCAATTTTTGGGTAGGACACAGCGCGAGGCAAGCAATGGTGACGAGCGACAGCGAAGAGCGGAGCGTAGCGGTAGTTAGTTTTGGTAAAAATTGCCTGTGTTATATCCTTTTCTATTTTGTCCTTATTTTTTCTCCGTTGTGCAATTAATAGTTTATGTAGTGAGAAATTAAGCGGGGCTGGAATTGCAATTTCTATGTTATCTTCTTTTACTGTAATTCTATCTTCAAGCAGTATATCTAAATAACGAAGGGGTATTGTTCTTAATGATAGATTCTTTATGTAAAAGGCTTTACTGGAACCACGACCAAGTTCAGGAGATAGAAATTCAATTTTTATCTCTGCATTTCTAAGATAAAAAGAACCATCATTTACTATTTTAATCATTTTACTTTAGATAATAGTTTAAGTGAGTCATTTACTTTTTTAAGCTCACTTAATAAAACCTTTCGGCGTTCAATCTTTTTTACCATGTCTTTAGGGGCAGATTTACCCAGGTAATCATGTATTACTTTTTTGCTTTCCCTGTGCTGAAGATAGTAATAGTATTTATTTCCGATCTTGCGTTTTTTTATATTACCTTTAGGAAGTTTGGATAATTCTTTCTCCAACAATATTTTTTCTTTTTCGTAATATTCTTTGCTGTCTTTTAATATTCCTTTTAATACTTTCATGGTGAAACCTCTTTACACTACAATAATTATAACATAATTATTGTAGTGTAAAGAGCAAAAACAGGTTCGAAATAATCTTTTCAGATTATAAGTCCCCGAAAGGGGACTTCTTCAAATTAAGCAGCAGGAAATTGTCTTTTTATTTTGAAAGCCCTTTTGAAAAAATATCTTTTCTTAAAAATTCCGTCGAGAGATTTGTTTTACGGGCGAAGCCCGATTTTGAAAATTTAGACTTGTAGATATGTGAATATCTTCAAAAAAATGACGAGCTTCCAAATTGGTGGCCCATATGGGATGATATCAGAACATTTATTATAGTAAAATAATACAGCTTTCAGTAGTTCGATTCCTCTCGGGGGTACCAAAATTTTTCTCGTCTGTGAATAACTTGAATTCGAAGAATTAACAGCACCCAACCCCACCCCTCGCGCCTCGCCGGCTCCGGCTACATTGCAGCCGGACTCCACTCGGCACTTTTCCACACCCAAATTGAATTTTTTGTCGTCGGAAATATCTTGAATATCTTTGTAATATAACTTGATTTCTATTTCAAAAGGGGAATATTTTATCCCACCCACAAATTCCTTTATGGCTTCTGAACGCTTCTTACCTTTATACTTTTTAGAGGCGTTCAGAAGCTTTTTTAGTAGGAATTTGACCATTGTTTTGCTGAACCTGAGTTCAGCTGGTGGCAGTTCGATTGAAAATCGGCGACGGAATTCGTAATCGAAATTTAGCCTCTGTAAATATCCGTCAAGGAAATAATCATCGTTTTGGATCTGTTCTAGTTTATTAAATAGATATTTATCTAATCTATCTGCATTAACTTGATTAACAGTGCAGGCATTCCAATTCTCTTTTGTTGTAGTAATACAGCGGTAATAAAAATATCTTTGCATTCGTCCATTTTTTGCGAGCCGTTTGTTTGCAAAGGAGGGCGACATAGCAGTATCACAACCCATACATCTTATTAATCCCTGAAATACATAATG
>JAIVZN010000139.1:0-4037 GCA_048634875.1 Deltaproteobacteria bacterium
CTCAATTCATCCAGTCTGCGTGATATAAGCCTTGCATTTCTGCCTCTTTCATCCGTATAACTCTTTAACCTGTCAAGTTCTTCTATTACAGCAAGAGGCAAAACAACATGATTATCCTTAAAATTAAATAAGCTGTCAGGATCATGTATCAATACATTAGTGTCAAGTACAAAAATTTTTTTCATGTGTAAATAACTCCTTTATCCCCCTTTGAAAAAGGGGGAAACTTATAATCACTTCCCCCTTTAATAAAGGGGGGAAGAGGGGGATTTGTAATCCTCTTTTGCCGGCCTGCCGGCATGTGTGTTTCATTTAAAAACTGAACTTTAAAGCTATTCTTAAAGTATCTCCTAATTTTGTAGGGGTCGGATTCATCCGACCCATTTATTATTGAGTCTGATAAGCATGTCCTCTGACTTGATCAGGGGATCTGGCAACTACAGGCAGCCAAATAAGCTCTGCCATTACAGGCAAAGCAAGCTTTGCCCCTACATTTTTATCATTTACTCTTTTTAATGTATTTTATTAAAGCACTGTCAGCATTTAAATATTTTGAACTATTTAAGTATGCTTCATCATCATAATATATAAACAGACAACTACTGTTTTTAATAGTATTAATAATACTTCTGCTTTCCCCTATAGGTAATGCAGGACACCCGCCGCTCCTTCCTAACATACCATTTTTCTTTATATGCTCCGAGCTGACATAAGCTGCTCCGTGAATTACTATTGCTCTTTTTTTAGCATTATTGTTAGAAGACTCCATTCCATTCAGCCGCATAGAATACCCGTGTCTCCCATTGTATGTTTTACCGGTAACATAAAAACCTATACTGCTTTTTCTGGAATTGTTCTCATTTGAAAAATATTTAGAAAATTTATCGCCTGTATTTTCGCCGTGCGCCACCAGTGTATTGTATAATAATTTCCCTGATTTTAAATCTATGACGTAGTTTCTTTTCGCAGATGACGGTTGTGTATAATCAATAATTGTAATTACTCTTTTATTGGTAAGATGTCTGTCTAAATTAATATATCCAATTACAGCATATCTGAACACTTTATATTTCAATGTATCGTGAAGTTCACACTGATTATATAATTCCCTGATGTAATTCTCAAACTTTTCAATGTTATCCCATACCTGCGCCATCCTGCCAAACGAGACATAAGAATAACCTGAAATTATTAAACTAAATAATAATACTAATTTATAGAAGAACTTCATTTAAAACTTTCCAGCTTGATTTTAACCTCTCATTTAATAACTTTAATTTTTCCGAGTAATCTGTATTTATTTTATATATTTCCTTAAGTTTTGTCACAATTTCATCTGTATTCATACCGGATGCTTCAAAAAACGGTATACCCATAAATCTACAGAAATGTTTTACTTTTGGATTGTAACTTATTCCTATCATTGGAAGATTATGTATTGCTCCTAACATCAATGAATGCAGCCTCATTCCAATAATTGCATCTAATTTGCGGACAATACTGAAAAGCTGTTCAGGTTTGTTCCATTTAATGTCACTGGAACTCAAATTATCTACAGGGTAATGAAACGGAAGATTATAACACACCCATCCATCTTTAATCAGGCGGTTTTTTATCTCTGAAAATTTCTTTTGGACAGGAAGGTTTTTCCAGTTCCTGATAGAAAAACCGATTTTAAAAGGGTTTTTCTTATTTTTTTCTCTCTCTGCAGGCGTAATATTAAAAACCGGATCAGCTCCTAATATTACTTTTTTTCTGTTTTTTGTAATTTTTTCAACAAATTTTTTAGAGTATTTGTCCCTTACTATTATAAGGTCGGTATTTAAAAAAATAATCTTTGCTATAATTTTATTGAACTTATTCTTTATCGGGCCTATTCCCTGATTAAAGATTATTAATTTTTTACCTAAAAGTTTAGCGATAACCATTAAAGTAAAATAATAGTATATGGAAAAAAAACCTGATATATCCTGCAAAAGACTTCCTCCTCCCATAATCAGGGCATCTGAATAAATAAAACTTGAGATTATTGATAATGGATTATATCTGTTTATATATATGTAAGAGGCTAAGCCTCTTACATATTCTGGATGGCGGGTTAACACGACAATTTTTATATCCGGAAGGTATTTTTTAAATCCGGCTAAAATATTTTTTAATATTAATTCATCGCCTGCATTCTGATAGCCATAATATCCTGCTAATACTATTTTCTTAATTCCTGCCATTTGTTTATAACCGCAATAAGAACTGCTCCTGCTAATAAACCTAACAAAATACCACATAATGTCCTTGACACTGAAACCATAAATGGCGTATGTATGTGCATAAAAGTATTTATTATGGAAACCTGACCTATAAGACCGGGTATTATTAATATTCTGAAATTTTTATTCTTATTCTTTAGAAAATAAAGACCTGCAATTAAAAGCGGATGACCAAATAAAAACTCCTTAAAACGGGGACGGAAAATAAAAATATTTTCTAAAAGTAACCTTAATTTTATTTCTAAAGTACTTACTATGCCAATTTGATTATTTGAACTTCGGAGTACGCATATTCCTGCAATGCCAATTAAAATTAGAAAGATAAGAATTTCTTCCCATATAACAGGTTTCTTAAGGTTAATATTTTCATACACAATAAAAATACTTAGTATTACAGGAAGTATAAGAGCAATCTTTATGCATCTCAGTTGTTCTAATTTAACAAAAAAAGACGGCCCGGCTGTTGCTGAGCCTATTAATAATCCAGCCATGATAGAAAAAATAAAATATATGATTATCCCTTTTGCGAAATTGCAGTTTTTTCTCATTACTATTTCTGTTGCGGCTAAAGGAAAACAAATTGCTGCGAGTATTGTAAGAACCTGTAAGGAAATACCGGGAACAAATAATGTTGATCCGACCATAATAATACTCAAAGGAATAACAGAACAGGCTCTGCCTATGCAAATTAAGGCAAGTCCTGTAAGAGCAATAATCATCCCGAAAAGCGGCATAAGATTTTTACTTTCTGAAGTATCTAAGCCTGTGGGATTTCCAGACAAAAAACCATTTTTTTTCAGTTTTTCCCGGATTGCCTCTGCTATTTCAGGTTCTGGATTTTTTAAATATATTACCCTTATATTGCGCTCACGAACTCCTCTAACCGCTTTGTTTACAATATCATCGGAGCAGGCACCAAAAAGGCGGGCAACTTTTAAACCTTTAGATAATTCTTTAAAACCCTTCTGATTTGCAAATTCTATTACAAATACTGTCATATTTTTTTTCTTAATCCATTTTTTAACCGCTTCTATATTATCCGGAAAACCCATTACTTCTGTTCCCTTGAATATGATTGACCCGTCAGTTACCTTAGAAAAAAACCAGTTAATATAAGCAATATTTACCCATTTATCATTAACCGGTCTTATGTACACATTGCGAGCAATCTCATCACCTTCCACTTTCCACTTTCCTATTTCCACTATTTCATCTTCTTCCATCTTCCGTCTTCCATCTTCCATCTTAATTATACCCATACCCATTTCCTTTAACTCATCCCAGCCTGTATCCATTACTCTGATATAATAATTGCCATTAAATTTAACTGTTTCAATTCTGCCTGGCAATTTCAGTTTCATTATCTCACAGGCTTTTTTATAAAAATTTTTCTCATTAAAAATTAATGTTACTGAATCAGCATTAGCCGAGCGGGTTCGGCTGCTACGAGTCGGATAATATTTTTTAAATGGATAATCAAGCCCGGGTCGCCATCTCCCTGCAAATGATTTTTCCACCCACTCATTGAGTGTATATTCTTCTAATACATTTATATCTGAAATCACATCTACTTTTTTATTCAGGGATTCTAATATTATCCTGTTATACAGATTCGGAAATGCAAGAATAACACCAAACAAAAGAAATATTATTCCAGTTTTTTTTATCATTTTTTTATGCGATAAATCTTTACCACTACATTATAGCAGAGCAAGCTCTGCCACTACACTAAAATATAAAATCCAAACTGCGGGCTTGATAAGCATGTCC
>JAIVZN010000140.1:0-3933 GCA_048634875.1 Deltaproteobacteria bacterium
GTCCGGTCCATACGCCACGTGCCTGTATTTCCGGGTATATGAATCAACCCATGTTTTAGTTCAGTTCTATGATGGAGATCCTGATGTAGGAGGAACTCAAATTGGGACTGACAAGTACTTAAAGGAGGTGATAACTGAATTCTCATCTGAAGTAACTTCAGTTCAGTGGACAGCAACACCTGTTGACAATCATAGTATATATGTGAAAATAGATGGATGCAATTCAATTACTGAATCAGATGAAAATAACAATAAAGGCTACAAATTAATAAATGTTGCTGGCTCAGATACAGCTCCTCCTAATGCCATATCCAATTTAACTACCTTACCAAACACAGCAAAAGATGGAATTAAACTCTCCTGGACTGCCCCTGGTGAGGATGGTACAACAGGAACTGCAAAAGGATATCTTGTTAAATATGCCACATTCCAGATAACAAGTAGTAATTTCTATGATTCAAATGTTTCTACTTATACTGATGCTTGTTCATGGACACCATTAGATAGTGGAAGTGTGGAAGAGAAGGAAGTTGCTAAAGGATTAACAACAGGTGTAACATACTATTTTGCAATCAAGGCATATGACTGGACTTCTCCACCTAATTATGCTTCCTGGTCAAGTGGACCTTACGAGTTACTTGAACAGAACAAAGCCTGGGCATCGTCTACTTCTCCATCAGCAGTCACAGACCTTTCTGCTTCAACAGGCTCAAATGAAGGAGAGATAGATTTATCGTGGACAGCTCCAGGAGATGATGGAACAATTGGAACTGCTACTGAATACGATATTCGTTATAATGATGTTGAAATAATCGATTCAAACTGGGATTCATCTACTCAATGTAATGGTGAGCCAACTCCTCAAGAGGCAGGTAGTGCTGAGAGTTGGACAGTGGAGGGTTTGATTTCTGGTAATACTTACTATTTTGCTTTAAAGACTGTAGATGATATTTCAATCTGGTCAGTTCTATCAAATACCACCTCTGCTGTAGCTTATGCCAATCCAGCAGATACAACTCCACCAAATGCAGTAGCAAATTTATCAGCTTTAACTGGTCAGGACTCGGGAGAGGTAGAGCTTACATGGACATCTCCTGGTGATGATATGAAGGAAGGAAACGCTGCCTCTTATACCATAAAATACAGCACAAATGAGATATTTGACCTCTCTAATTCAGGTGGAGCAAGTTGGTCATATAGGATGCCAATTGAAATATATAATAGTGGCTCAACTTTAATTGATTATCAAGTATTTATAAGTACAACCGAGATTAACACTGGCCAACTGATTGCAGATAGCAAGATGCAGTCAGACTATGATGATGTGAGGTTTTATGGCGAACATGGTCCAGAGATGTATTACTGGATAGACCCGGACACAACAAATTGTAGAGGTTTCTGGGCAATAGTTCCTGAACTTATTGCTACCTCTACAACAACAATTTATATATATTATGGAAACTCCGATGCCATAGCAGTAAGTGATGGAGATGCAACCTTTGAATTCTTTGATGACTTTAACAGCGGAAGCATAGATTCAGATAAATGGAACAGTGCAAACTGGAGTGGTTCTAACTCTCAGTCAGGAGGATATCTGACTGTAAATAACGGAGGATTAATCTCAAAAACATTCACTCATCCGGATAATATAGTTATAGAAGCAAGGGTAAAATCAACAGCAGGTTATGAGTTTAGCCCGGTGTATCGTAGTAACTACACAGGAACTAATGTTGACCTCGTTTTTGGTAATTCATATAGGTGTGTGGATGACAGTTTTGGCGGATGGGGACATAGAATAGAGAAAGATGGCAGTTCAATAACAGGTTACGGGAAAAATAACATAGCCGGTAATACCTGGTACAGACAAAAATTAATTTCTTCTGGTTCAACCAATGATTTCAAAACTTACTATGAAGATGGCACTTTATTTGAAACCGCTTCTGCGAATGATTCTGAAAGAACTACAGGTTATGTTGGTGTTTTTACGGGCAATGGGAGAACAGCAGTTTATGATTGGTTTTTAATTCGCAAATATGCATCATCTGAGCCGACAGTTACAATTGGGAGCGAGATTGGTCCTATAACCTATGCTAATAACTGGGACAGTGTCCAGAATGAAGCGAGCAATGCACCAACTCCATCTATTAGCGGAACAGAAGAAGATTTAACCATTACAGGATTAGATGAAGGAACTACTTATTATTTTGCATTAAAGACAGAAGATGATATGCTCAATGAATCTCTTATCTCCAATTGCCCTTGTGTAATAGCCAAATCTGTCCCACCGGCAGCAATATCTAACTTAACTGCCTTAACAGGAGATTCCGTCGGCACAATTAAACTCCAATGGACCGCCCCTGGTGATGATGGCCAGGGAGGAGGAAACTGTGCGGGCTATGAAGTAAGATATTCTTCTCTTAATCAGATAACCACAGCTAATTATAGTGATGCCACAGTTTATTCTGATGCTTCATCCTGGGTACCTGTAAACTATGGAACAGAAGAAAACAGGGTTGTTTCCGGATTGACTGCAGGGACAACCTACTGGTTTGCTATAAAAGCGTATGATAATAATTCAAACTATGGCTCATGGTCAAGTGAACTTTATGCAAGTGAACAGAACAAGGCTGCAGCAAATGAAGACTATATGTATTATGTCAGTTCCAGTGCGCCTGATGATATAGGTGTGCCAGGTGGTGATCCTGATGTGTTAGAAAACTGCTGGAAAACAATTGGCAAGGCGTTTTCTGATTTGAGGACAAATGAGTCAAATGACCTCACAGGAAAAGGTTTTTTTATCATTCAGATTCAAAATAGCGCTGATTATGATGAAGGAATTGAGTTAAACAACCTTACTACCACAGCAGATGATACATTGACTATTCGCGCTGCGCCAGGAGAAAGACCTACATGGAAAAATGATTCAAGCACAGTTTTATTTGTTAATAATGTGGATGGCAAAGATTCCTATGGCGCATTAAAAATTTCTATTCCTTATGTTACAATTCAAGGAATAAACTTTACAGGAACAAGCGCTGATGTTGAAAAAGCGCATGGTATTCATTTATTTGCTTCTTCTGCAACAATACGAAACTGCATATTCCACGATTTGACAAACAGTCAGGATCAATATAATCACAGCGCTGCGGCAATATTTAACTACTACTGCACAGGTAAAACAGGCCATAAAATATATAACAACACATTTTATAATGTTGTCACTTGTATAAGATTTAGTAGTTTGGAGTCATTAATACTTGAAGTTAGAAATAATATCTTTTGTGTTAATGATTGCTCAGCTTATCCAGAGCAGGCTTTCTTAACTGCGGGCAATTATGTAGAGGGGAATCCTGATTCTAACTACAATATTTTTCATATTGCTTCTGGTAACAGGCTTGCCTATGATTGGGGATGGGAGGGATACGGTGGTGATAATGTAGCAAATACTTATACTACCCTTGTAGACTGGCAGGCTGCATTTACTCCTAATCCGGACCAGAATTCTCTATCCAGTGATCCTAAATTTGTAACTCCCGGGACAGATTTTCATCTAAAATCAACAAATGGTCACTGGACAGACAGCGGCTGGGTTAAGGATGGGGAAACAAGTCCCTGTATTGATGCTGGCGCGCCTTATTCAAGCGGTATAGAATATACATATTATGAAAATGAGCCCGAAGATAATGGAGACAGGGTGAACATGGGCGTTTATGCCAACACTGACCAGGCCTCGGCCAGCGGGGAAATGGCACCTGATGCGCCTGCTGAACTTACTCAGTATGAATCCGATGGTATAACTGAGATTTCAGCAGGGGGCGATACTGATGAAAAGACTGTAGTTTTCAAATCCACAGTAACTGACCCTACCGGGGACCAGGTCAAATTAGAAGTTGAAGTTAAGGCCTGCGGTGTTTCTTTTGATGGCACAGAAAC
>JAIVZN010000141.1:0-3842 GCA_048634875.1 Deltaproteobacteria bacterium
TAGCATGGCCTGCTAACATGGCGCCGATTCCCGCAGTCACTCCAGGCAGATAAGCCGCAAGCATACCGCCAACAAATCCGGGCAGTATGCCGTACGAAAAATCCTTCCAGTCAGCATTAATATATTTTGATTTATACTGATATGGTACCTTAAAATCTGATATCAGGTTTTGAATAATTGACGGAACAGCAAAGAACCCGATAAAAACAGGCATAATATTCTGGAAACTCATTTCTGCAGGAACAACCGGCTTGCTTAAATAAATTATACCGAATATTCCTGCAAGTGTAAAAGTAAGCATGCCTGCAAAACAATTCTGCCAGGCATCTCTGAATTTTTGCCAGGGAGTTTTTCCGCGGCCCGCGCCTTTTGGCCACTCGCTCATAATATAATGCACAATAATCAATCCTAAAATCCAGTGAAGATGAGGGCCCGTAACAGCTGCCATGTACGGCCAGATAAACATGAAAAACGGATACAGCCCAATTATAAGGAACACGCCGATAAGCGTGCCGAAACCTACGAGGAGAGCGGCATCCTTGCCTCTGCCCCTGAAGAGGAAATCATTTGAAGGCAGTATAGATGCTCCTGCGGATTCGTCCCCTGCATTTAAAAAAGTCATAGGAATTGTATTAATAAAAGCAAACGATACCACTAACGACATAAAGAAAGGCGCTAATGCATAATATGGAATTAACTGCTTAGTTGAAATCCATATTAAAACAGCAATACCTGCAACATTATAAATATGTAAAGACGGAATAATACAGAGTAACGCGCCAAAAGCTGTTCCTGCAAAAACATAGAATATAATAATTAAACCATTCACTTTACTATTTTCACCTGTGGATTTCCACGGTATAGAGTAACCTCTACCTGAATTTTAAACTTATTCCATTTTTGAGTAATTTCTGACCTTACATTTTCAGCAAGGCTTTTAAAATCATTGTCGTAAAGAACCATCTCTATCTCACCTGATCTGTCAGCAAGTAAAAACTTATGCAGGACAAAACCTTTCCGTGTAGTAAATTTTTCATAATCAATCATCTCAACTTCTATCCAGAGCAATTCACCTTTATCTGCTTTAGTTATCTCGCCAACAGGTTTTTCTATGACAGTATATTTTTCAACTATTTCAATCCTGGACGGAATGGAAAGAAACATTGTCACACCCCAGTTTAAAGAAATATTTAACGAACCTGTAACTCTTACTCTATCCTTAATAGCAGGCATATTTTCACCAAGTTCTTCCCTGAACTTTTTCAGCTTATTAAAAGCATTAAGCTTGATATTCCCTGTCCCGTCATTTACAGTCATTTTTAGTGTATTCTTCATCTCATCAAACTGGATGTGTGTAACCTTGCCTTCTATAACTACAAGAGCATTGTTCATAGTCTCTTTTATGGCGCCAATTTTAACCGGCTCAGGCTGTTTCAGATAAGCAGCATACCATAAAAGGACTATACCTATGACTGAGCCGAATACAGCAATTCTGCGAACAGCTTTTATGGCTATTCGCCTGTTAATCTCTGCGCCGCACCTCGGACATATAGAAACTGTTCCTGTGAAATAACCACAGATAGGACAATTAGAACGATTCATTTGTGAAGGACTTTTAATTTTGCCTGTATAAGTTGATGATGCGGTATGTGGAGTAGACTGGAAAGTTTATGTGCTAAATGATCCTCGTATTTGTCAAGTTTATCATCTATATATATAAGTTTCCATATCATATGGATAAGCCTGAGCTTTTCCTCATTGGAATATTTTTCATTTATAAGGTTAATATACCTCCATTTATTTGTATCTTCCTTTAGTATCATTGTTCCAATTTCTATAAGTTCATGTGTCTCATCATCCGAAAGGTTAAAATCCTGCTTTAATATATTTACAATAAAACTCCTTTCTTCTTCAGCAAACTCTTTGTCTGAATAAGCTACTTCAAGCAGGATAACACCTGCAGCAAGTGCAAGATCATTAGTAATGTTATCTAATTTATCTTCACTACCCTTAAGAAACTTTTTTATTGCATCAAACATCAGTATCATCTTCAAGGAAGTCATCTTCATTATACTCGTAGTCGTCATAGTCATCAATAAACTCATCATCATCATAATTATTGCTATCAGCTAATATGACCTTTGGAGTATCCAAACTGTAAACTTCTAATTCTACATCACAATTAGGACAAAAAATTCTGTCCGCTTCTTCTACCTGATCATCTAAATTAAAATTTAATTTACAAGCTGGGCATTTAACTTTATTTGTGGCTTCCATAATATTACTCCCATCTTTCCCCTGTAATCTACAATCCTTTCAGGCATTATTAATAAAAATTTTATAATCTGTCAAGTCTTGAGAAAATCCTGTTGAGAAAATCCCCCTTACCCCCTTTGAAATCCCCCTTCATCCCCCTTTGAAAAAGGGGGGAAGAGGGGGATTTGCCCGCCCTTTACTAAAGGGGGGTAAGGGGAGATTGAAATGTTTTTTCAATCCAATTTTTAATTTCGTCTTTTACCTTTCTAAATGCGTTAAGTATCCTTTCCTCATTTCCTCTTGTTGCTGCAGGGTCCGAAAAATTTTTATGAATGTACCTTTTAGCGCCGGGAAAGGCCGGGTAAGTTTGTTTTACCTCATTACTCATTGCAACTACATAATCAAATTTTTTATTTAGAAATTCAGTTATATTTTTTGAATGCTGATTTGAAATATCAATTCCCGTTTCTTTTAACACTTTCCGGGCGTGTGGATTTACACCTGATTCTTCAAGTCCTGCGCTGTATACCTCATAGCTCTCTGGATATAAATACTTTAAAAGTCCTTCTGCCATCTGTGAGCGGACAGAATTGTATGAACATATAAAAAGTACTTTTTTCTTTTCCATAATTATGGCTCTTTCGTAAATATTGTGCAAATATTGTCTGAAAGTTGTGTCCAAATGGGTCCGGAAAATGTATTTTGAGTGACTTTAGTACTTTTAATAAAAGCCAGTCCATTTCTTTAGAAAAAGCTCAAATTGTTTGAGACCGACGATGAGTCGGTTGAGTTTTTGAGCTTTAGGGCTGGCTTTTATGCGCCAGTGGCAAAAGTACTATGGAACAAACAAATTCATTTTCCGGATCCCAACAATGCACATTAAATACGAAAGAACCATATTTGGTATTGAGAATATGTTCTACATTACGAGAGATATTTAATATATATGAGCAAGTGAGAAGACGATGTTGGCAGTTACAGTTAGAATTTCAATCACTGGAATAGTTGCTAATAACTTTTTGATATACTAGGGATAAGGGGGATAAAAGGACGGGTACATTTGAAAGTCTGGATTTTGCCTGAATAGTTAGGGAAATCCGGTTAGTATAGTGTAAACTCCTGACTTTTATCTCAAGGAAAGAAATATAGCCGAGTTTTTTTAGCTAAAAAGCTGGAATTAGGCGAAGCGCAGGGACCAATATCGATTCTTGGGATAAGACTACAGTTTGACAATGGAAACAAAATTTTATTAATATTAATAAAATTTATACCCTCGTAGCTCAATGGATAGAGCATCTGCCTTCTAAGCAGAGGGTTGGGCGTTCGAATCGCCCCGAGGGTGCCATGCAATAAGTGTTTCTAAAAGCACAACAGCATAAGGAGCACCGATAAAAGGGCCTGCCACAGACAAACTTTGCTTGCCTGAATTCTCAACATATACTTTGCTCATCAGGAGCCCGGTAAAATTATCTTCACTTATATTGAGGAGCTTGCAAAAAAACCGGATATCCTTATCATCGGCCATCAATACAGCAACCGGTCCCAGGCTTGGAGAGTTTTTTCTTTTTAAAGGTTTTATTATTGCA
>JAIVZN010000142.1:0-3764 GCA_048634875.1 Deltaproteobacteria bacterium
ATAGCTGCTGTTCTAGCCTTCATTTTTTTGGATTCACGCATTGCTGCCAGGGTATCAGCAGTTTCACCTGATTGGGATATGGCAATTACAAGTGTATCTTCATTTAAGGGCGGGTGTCTGTAGCGGAATTCTGAAGCAATATCAATTTCGCATGGGATTTTAAGATTATCCTCAAGAAGAAACTTGCCAATGAGACCTGCGTGGAAGGCAGTGCCGCAGGCTACAATAAATATTCTGTTTATATTCATAAGGTATTCTTTGTCAAAGTTAAAGTGCTCAAAAGTTACAGTGCTGCTGTTGCGGTTTAGCCTTCCTCCAAGGGTATCCTGTATGGCTTGCTGTTGTTCATAAATTTCCTTGAGCATAAAATGCTTGTAACCCTGCTTTTCAGCCATAACCGGGTCCCAGTTGATTGTTGAAATTTTTCTCTGGATTTCTTCCCTGTCTGAATTGTATATTTTTACTGTATTTTCTTTTATACAGGCGACATCTCCGTCTTCAAGATAGATTACTTTTTTAGTGTAAGGCAGTATAGCAGGAACATCGGAAGCTATAAAATTCCCCTGCTCACCGATACCGATAATAAGCGGGGAGTCTTTCCTTGCTGCGATTATTTCACCAGGATTATCTGAAGAAATTATTCCTAAAGCAAAGGAACCTTCAAGCTTATTTATTGCATTAAACACTGCATCTAACAGCCCGTCGCCAAGTTCTTCTTCAATGAGATGCGCAATTACTTCCGTATCTGTCTGGGATGTAAAGTTATGGTTGTTTTTAATAAGCTCATTTTTAAGCAGGGAGTAATTCTCAATAATTCCATTGTGGACTATAACTGTTGTATCCCGGCAGTCTGTATGGGGATGAGCATTTTCATCTGATGGCCTGCCGTGCGTTGCCCACCTGGTATGTCCTATGACAGTATCGCCCTTTAAGGGTTCTTTGCTTAAAATATTTTCAAGGTTTAATATTTTACCTTTACAGCGTCTTCTTTCAATTTTTCCCTGAGCATTTATCAGGGCAATTCCGGCAGAATCATAGCCCCTGTATTCAAGCCGTTTTAAACCTTGTATAAGAATATTTGTGGAATCACCCTTTCCTGTATAGCCGACTATACCGCACATTTGTTGCTTCGCTTAAATCCGACCCCTACATTTTGAATGTTGCACATTATGAGAGTTCTTTTTTAGCTACATCTGCAATCTTGCGGATGCATTCCGAGGTTTTTTCTTCAGTAGTTGCTTCTACCATAATTCGCAGCAGCGGCTGGGTTCCTGAATAACGAACCACTACCCTTCCGTTTTTGCCAAGGTCATCTTCTACTTCTTTAATTGTATCCTGAATGGATGGAATTTCATTTAAATCAATTTTATTTTTAACTTCTATATTTTCTAAAATTTGAGGGTAGGTTTTCATAACTTTAGCAAGTTCGGAAAGGGTCTTCCCTGTATTCTGCATTACTGCAAGTAATTGTAGCGCGGTTAATATGCCGTCACCCGTGGTATGATGTTCAAGTAATATAATATGCCCTGAATCCTCCCCTCCTAAAACAGCGCCATGCTTAATCATTTTTTCTAAAACAAGCCTGTCTCCAACAGGCGCTTCAAGCCTTTTTATATCCAACTCTTCAAATGCTTTCAAAAGGCCTATGTTGCTCATTATTGTAGTTACAACAAGATTATTTTTAAGTTCACCTGTTTCTTTTAAATATTTTGCGCAAATGGCAATAATCTTGTCTCCTGTAATTATGTTTCCTTTTTCATCTGCTGCTATCAGCCGGTCACCATCCCCGTCAAAAGCAAGCCCTATATCAGCGCCATGAGACAAAACTGCCTGGCTGATTACTTCAGGATACAAAGAGCCTGCATTGTAGTTTATATTAATTCCATTTGGATTGACATTGGCAGATGTGACCTCTGCTCTCATTTCCTTGAAAAGAGTGGGCGCAATTTTATAAGTTGCTCCATTTGCGCAGTCAATTGCAACCTTCATGCCTTCAAGGTTTATTCTCCTGTGAAGTGCATGTCTTAAAAAAACTATATATCTTCCTAAAGCATCGTCTTCTCTGAATGCCCTTCCAATTTCTTTAGAAGGCGGTAATAACTCTTGCAGGTTATCTGAAAAAACCAGTTCCTCTATTTCCTTTTCCTGCTCGTTATTCAGTTTAAAACCTGAATTTGAAAATATTTTTATGCCGTTATCCTGATACGGATTATGAGAAGCAGATATTACAAATCCTGCATCCGCATCCATGTTGTTGGTGATAAAAGCAATTCCAGGTGTTGGCATGGGTCCGACAAGAATAACATCAGCGCCCATTGAGCATATGCCTGAAGAAAGAGCAGTTTCAATCATATATCCTGAGAGGCGCGTATCCTTTCCTATGACTATTCTCGGGCGGTGATCTTCTCTCTTTAATACATATGCCAGCGCCTGGCCGATTTTAAGTGCCATTTTCGAAGTCATTGGCCCGCGGTTTGCTACACCGCGGATTCCGTCTGTGCCAAAAAGTTTTTCCATTACTTTAACTCTCCTTGTTCAATTTTTTGCCTGAGTTTTATTATTGTTTTTTGCGGATAATATCCTCTGATACTGACATTTGGATAAAGTATAACTCCTTTAGAAAGAATTGTGCCGGGCGCAGTTACCGAATTGCAGCCTGTCTCAACGCCATCAGCAAGTATAGCCCCGAATTTTCTTAAGTTTGTTTTATACTTCTTCCCGTTAACAGTAACAGTAACTTTTGATTCAGTAATTTTCAAGTTGGCAAGTTTAGTGCCGGCGCCAAGGTTTACCTGCCCAAGTATACTGTCTCCTATATAAGCAAAATGTCCTGCCTTACTCTTTCCGAGCATTACAGAGTGTTTGATTTCTGTCGCATGGCCGACAACGCAGGAATCCCCTACTATGACATTTCCTCTGAAGTATGCAGATTGCCTGATAACAGTATCGGCTCCTATTATAGCCGGCCCGATTATGCAGGCACCGGGTTCAACTATTGAATTTTGTCCGATTTCAATATCCTGACTCATTAAATAAGCGCCTGCATATATTACTGCGCCGTTAGAAAGTATTTTTGTATCAGTAACAAGCGGGCCGCTTTGCGCAACACCTGTTATATTTGGGTTTATATTTTCTTTTAAATATTTTGTTATATTGTTAAGGCCTTCCCAGACATACTGCGCATCCCGGAAAATGTCCTTGTATATATGGTTATCACAATTAAAAAAATTTTCAGGATTAAACATTATTTAAAGAGTAGCATACTACCAATCAAAAATCAACTAAAAAACCAATTTTCAGTTGACAGAAACCATCAATTTTTGTATAAACTTACAATATTATGAGGCGGGGTAGCTCAGTTGGTAGAGCAACGGACTGAAAATCCGTGTGTCCTCAGTTCAAATCTGAGCCCCGCCACCAAATTTTCAAATTCCTCCACAAGAAACTCTGAAAAAGAAGAGATCCCATTTTGATTATCTTTATGTCCCGAGCTGGAGTCCCGCCGAATCGTGCGGGAATCAGCGAGGGGCTTATCCACAATTAGATTTTCGGCGGCTTCGCCGCAAGAACAGGCTGAATTGTCGTCTGAAGAATAAGAATTAGAAAAAGATAAATCAGAAGAATAAAATAAATGAATTTCAATTTCTTTGGGGGCATAAATAATTTTTTTAATGTATTTTTTTATATGGTTACATCGCTCAATTCCTTTCTTAGAATTAAGGTCTTTGAGTAAGCCAAAAAGGTTGTTTTTAACCAAATTTGGG
>JAIVZN010000143.1:0-3685 GCA_048634875.1 Deltaproteobacteria bacterium
ATATCCCGGTCTTTTATTTCAGGGTAATCTTGCGTTGGACAAGACTCTCTGACTTGAAAATTACCTGCATTTCTTATTAAATAGGAACAATGGATTAAATCAATGAAGAAAGTTAAATTTTTTCTCTTATTATTTTTTTTGCTAAACATTAACAGTTCATCTGAAGATATACGGGAAACCCGCAACCTTGATGAACTGCGCCAGGAAAGATTAACAGTTAAAACTTTCCCTTTAAATGGATACGCAATTTACATTACATTTCCAGATGGTAAAAATATGCTTATTGACACAGCTTCTCCGGAGGACAGGGATATACTTATTCATTTATTAAAAGAGGAAAATAAAAGCAAGATAATTGATTATATAATAATTACTAAACCCGAAAAGAACAGGACCGGCGGACTGGAGGATATACTTAATAATTTTAAAGTCAGGGAAATCATCACTGCCCTTGGAACAGAAGATATAAAATGGAGTAATGATTTGGGAAACTTACCTGCTTTGTCAAATTGTATCCAGAGGAATTTAGTTGACAATGAAGAACTATTTATTTCATCTGTAAAAGTAGTCGCTTTAGGTCCCCGTTATTCTGAAAGAGAAACAAATTTGTGTTTGCGGCTTTCTTATCATAACTCAAGTTTTTTATTTGTTCCTGATATAAGTAAGGCTGTTCAGAAAAAAATATTCAGCAATTACAGCGCTTCAATAAGAAGTACTGTTCTTTCTAAAGAAAAATCATTAATAAAAAATTTTGAGAAAGGAGTTGGAGCAAATTTTCTTATTAGACCCAACAAGGAAAATGTAATCATTACTGATGGATATTTATTTTATATTTCCGGTTCCGAAGAAACAGGGCTGAAAGAAATAGAAAAGTATTATCAATATGGAATTTCAAATTTAAGCAGGGGAAATTATAATGAGGCAATTTCAGAATTAAATAAGGCAGTTTCTTTTCCGAGAAAAGGAGAAGAAATAGACAGGATTAAGAAAAAAGCGCAGATAAAACTTCAAAAAGCTTATGAAAAAAAGGATGGAAAAATAAATCAGCTCTGGAGAAGGGCAGTTGATTATTATAATCAGAGAAAATATGAGCAGGCAGTTGTTTTTATACAAAAAATTCTGGTAATTGAACCGGCTGATGAGCGGTGTCTGAAACTGATGAAAAAGGCAGAAGAAGAAATAGCAGATACAGAAAAAATCAACTATTGAATTGTTAGAACTTTAATTTAATGTTTTCATTTTTCCACTTTACAAAAAGTAGCAATTTTATGTCAAATTTTTTAACCTCTTTTTTGCATTTTAATGAAAAAAAAGGGTTGAAAATATTTATCTCACCTCTAATATTATTGACATATATGATAATAAAGTGCTAAATTTACATATGATTTTAGAACCGGAAAGATGTTATTTTGATATAGAAACTTCCTGCAGCATGGAGATAACTGTTGCAGGTGTTTATTTTGAGACAGGAAAATTTATCCAGCTTGTAGGAAGTGATATAACCTGCAAGGCTCTTTGCGATTTATTCAGCGATACGGTTGTTTACACTTATAATGGTTCAAGGTTTGATTTCCCTGTGGTAAAAAAATGCCTTGGCCTTGATGTAGGGGAGTTAGTCATGACTCACGATTTAATGTATGATTGCTGGAGAAACAACCTCAGAGGTGGACTGAAGAAGGTAGAGAAAAAGTTAGGTATTTACAGGGCTACTGAAGGAATGAACGGATATGACGCGGTGAAATTGTGGAATGAATATATGGCTGGCGACACTAAAGCCTTAAAACTTTTATTGAAGTATAATATGGATGATGTGAAAAATTTAGAGGTATTGAGAAAAAGGTTGAAAGTAGATTAACTATGGAGATAAAAGTTTATTACAAGGATACGGACTGCGGCGGGGTTGTATATTATGCAAATTACCTTGATTATTTTGAACGGGCAAGGACAGAGTGGATGGAAGAAAGGGGAGTAAGTATTAAAGAACTTAAATGTAAAGGAATACAGTTTATAGTAAAGCGCGCTGAAGTAGATTATAAATCACCTGCGCAATACGGAGAGATTCTTCAAATTATTACTAATATTGATAAACCTGCCGGAGTAAGAATTAACTTTTCCCATGAAATTAAGGAAAAGGAGTCGGGCAGGCTTATAGTAACAGGCAGCACTCAACTGGTTTGCATAGATGAAGAACTTAAACCCTGCAGGATTCCCGAAGATGTCTTGAAAAAATTGATATGTTCTGGCTTAAATTAATAAAAAAACTATTTAAAGCATTAAATGCGGATGCAACTCCATCGGAGATAGCAGGCGGTATTGTTCTTGGAGCTATTATCGGACTTACTCCTTTAATTGCCCTGCATAATCTGCTGATATTTATCCTGATAATAATTCTCAAGGTTAATATTTCCGCAGCAGTATTTTCTTCTTTATTATTCGGAATTATAGGTTATGGCGTGGATCCTGTTGCGCACATCATTGGCGAAAGGCTTCTGCTTACTGAAGGGCTTAATAATCTCTGGACAACCCTTTACAACATACCTGTAATACCACTTACTAAATTTAACAATACTGTGGTTCTCGGTTCTATTATAATTTCGCTTGTAATTATGTTGCCGCTTTTCGTATTTTCAAAAAAGTTTGTGGTTATTTACAGGGAGAAACTACAGCAAAAAGTTCAGAAATTTAAGATTGTTAAACTCTTTAAAGCATCCAAGTTATATAAAATCTATACGAGGTTCAAGACATGAGGTGGAAAGGCTTTATAACTTTAATAGTAATCTTTGCTGTTGCGTCTGTCTTCAGTATATTTTTTCTTGATAATTTCATAGAGTGCGCCATTGAAAAGGCAGGTACTGCTCTCTGGAGCGCTAAGGTTGAAGTGGAAGAGGTAGAGGTAAAGTGGTCGCCGCTTGGAATAAAGCTTCTCGGTTTTACCATGGCAAGCAAAAAAGACGAATACAAAAATTTAATTAACATAAAAAATATAAATTTATCCGTATTGACTGCGCCTCTATTTGAAAAAAAGATAATTATCAGAGAGGCGCTCGGAGAAGGACTTGCTTTCAATACTGCGAGAGAGACATCCGGATTCCTGCCTGAAAAAGTAAAAGAAAAAAGGAAAGAAACAAAAGACAAGTGGAAAACTAAAATGTCTTCATGGATGGAAGATATTAAAAAACGCGGCAGAGAGAAGATAGATGTATCGGGTATATTTAAAAAAGAAGAGCTGAAATCCCTTAAAGCAATAAAAGAGACTGAAAATTCCTTTAACGGCTTAAAAGACAAATACAGCAAGTTTAAGAATTTAGATGTCAATAAAACATCCATGGTGGTCAGCGAAAAAGTCAGGGCATTAGACGGGATAAAGATAAAAAATGCTAAAGATATTGATAAAGCAAGGAAAAAAATTGCCGAAGCTCAGGATGCGATGAAACAGGCAGATAAATTAAGAAACGATATAAGTAATACGATGAGAGAATTTGAAACTTCTGTTAGTAATTTAAAAGCTGAAATAAAAAACATTGATGAAATGAGAAAAGCTGACTACAAAAATATGATGAAAAAGCTTAAACTTCCATCAATAGAAATAGCAGATATAGCTGAGACAGTTTTCGGGCCGCTTGTAGCAGAAAAAGTTAAAACTCTTACAGCCTATATAGAAAAAATAAGGAAATATATCCCTCCG
>JAIVZN010000144.1:0-3394 GCA_048634875.1 Deltaproteobacteria bacterium
AAATGCGCAGTATGTCATAGGCACGCTGCTAAGACGGAGGTGGTATATAATCATCCCCATTGCGGCAGCTTTTCTGATATCGGTGCCTTATAGCTTTATAATGCCAAAGGTATACGAAGCTTCTTCAACTGTTCTTGTCAGACAGAAGAAGATCATAGATCCGCTCGTCTCCCAGATTGCTGTGTCTCCTGATATACGCCAGCTTCTTAATACGCTTTCAAAACAGGTCCTAGCATGGCCGAGGCTGGAGCAACTGGTAACTCAGCTTAACATGGCAGAAGCCATAGAATCACCGTGGGAGCTTGAAAAGTTTATACTTAATATGAAAAGCCGCATTACAGTGAGGATGAAAGGCAAAGAGCTGATACAGATCAGTTTCCATGATAAAGATCCGAAACTTGCGCAGAAGGTGGTTAATACCCTTACGCTTAATTTCATAGAAGAAAACGTAAGGATAAAGAAAGAGGAAGCCAGGAACGCCATTGATTTCATTGGCGAGCAATTAAAGATTTACAGGAAGAAGCTGGGGGATTCGCAAAAGGACTTCTCTACCAGTAAGATCGATTCAGAACTCAGGATTGCAAATAACAGAAAACAGCTTCTTGAGGAAAGGATAGCAAACCTCCAGAAACTGATTCCCTCACAGGTAACAAGGGAGCAGAGTGCTGTTGTGGCCCAGTTAAACGCTCAGCTCGGAACTATGGAGGCGGAATATGCCCGGCTGATGATAGATGCGAAAGAGGGTAATCCCAGGGTCAAAGAATTGAAAAGGGTAATCAAAGAACTCAAACAGAATATAAAACAGGAAAAGGGCAAGGAGACGGTAAAAGAAAGTATTTCAATAACTAATCCTATTTACCTCCAGGCCGATCAGGATCTGAAACAGGTAGAGATGGAGATAAGCTATCTTGAAAACCGCAGGAAGGAACTTGAGAAAGACGGCGAAAAGATAGAGAAATCAGTCACCGAAGAGGAACTTATGGCGCTTGAACGTGACAAGAAGATAGACGAGGATATCTACAATGTACTTTTAAAACAACTGGAAGCCGCTTATGTGTCCGAACGCCTTCAGGACTCTGAAAAAGGGAGCAGGTTTACGGTAATTGAGTACGGCCGTCTGCCGCTCAAACCCGTTAAACCAAACAAGCTGAAAGTAATTCTGATGGGACTTTTTCTGGGCTGCTGTGCAGGGGGAGGCCTTGTTTTTCTGATGGAGTACATGGATAAATCCTTTATAACACTGGAGGACGCAAGGGACTTTCTGCCGAAACAGGTTTACGGAGCTGTATCCAGAATGGTCATGGGAAAAAAGGATTATAGCACATTCATACGGTTGCTGAAAAAAGACAGCCGGCTCCTAAACATACTTGAGATCATGTCTCCTTTCAAACTCGATTCACCCAGTAATTTCCCGGTGGCTTCTGAAATAGTGTTTCACCATAATCCCATGAGCAGGGTCTCTGAAGAATACAGGATCATCCGGACAGCCGTTACAGGATTGAAAAAGGAAGGGCATTCACAGACTATCATGATAACCAGTTCCATCCTGGGGGAGGGAAAGACCGTTACTTCATCCAATATGGCAGTAGCCATGGCGCACAGAGGAAGTAATACGCTTCTTATCGACTGTGACCTGAGAAAAGGCTATATACATAAATTATTCGGCATAAAAAATTCGGCAGGGATCACTGATGCCTTAAAATCTTCCATAAATATTAACTCTGCTCTTGTTAAAAGCAGTATTGAGAACCTGACAATCATACCCCGAGGCAGTAACACGGATAATCCTTCAGAGCTCTTAAGTTCGGACAAAACAAGAGAAGTATTTGAACATCTAAAGAAAAATTTCGATACTATAATAATAGATTCACCCCCTGTACTGAACCTGTCAGATTCCAGTATCATAGGAAAGTATGCTGACAATGTAATTATGGTCGTACAGATGGAAAGAACGCAGAGGCAGGATATTATAAACGCTCATGATAGGTTGGTGCAGGCAGATATAGATGTCTCGGGATTCATAATGACCCATATGCGCTATTACATGCCTAATTATATGTATAACTATTATTACGGTCACTACGGGAGAATGGCATGAGGGTCTTCTCAGATGAAAGGAAATTAATAATGATTAGATTATTCTTAATAATTTCAATACAGATAATATTGTTAAGCCATGTTGTACTCTTTATCCCGGCAGCCGCTGATACAGGTGCTCAGGTGCTGGCGGTAGTACCTGACGCAAGGCCGATCGGTATGGGCGGAGCGTTCTGTGCAATTTCAGGAGACGCTGCTTCCATTTTTTATAACCCTGCAGGGCTTGCTGTTATAAGGCATACTGAGATTCCGCTTGCGAAAAACTATCTTTTTAAAAACATTGATAATATATTTAAAACCAATGAGCTGGAGTACTACGGGCTGGTTTACAGCTTCCGTGATGTCAGGATGGCGAATATACATGACATCGGGACCATAGCCGTTACATGGAATAAGATGGACACTGGATACATACCCGGCAAAAGCGCTGTAAATGACAAAAGTAATAAAGACAGTGTCCTGACCATAGCATATGGATGGACAATTTTTGAGAGGAAAAACAACAGCAGGATAACAGCCGGTGTAAGCGCAAAATTCTTTGAGGATAAAACAGATAACGGTAACTCGGAAGGAAGCGCTTTTGATGTCGGTATGCAGTGGAAGCTTCCAGGCAAGAATCTTTTCCTTGGGGCTGCCGTCAGGAATATCGGCAGTAAAATCAGGCGCGGTGGAGAGAAATTAAGCCTGCCGTGTGTGGCTTCCCTCGGTATCTCAGGAAAAATGCTGCAAAAGAAGCTGACTGTCGGCATTGACTTAAACAAACCGGTACATGATAGCATTACAGCAAACATCGGTTCGGAATACTGGTTTTTAAAAACCATGGCTTTAAGACTTGGTTATAACTCCGCTATCAACCCGGATAGCGGGCTGACTGCGGGATTCGGAGTAAAGCTACAGCAGCTTGAGGCCGGATTCTTCTACATAAGAGAAATAGCTATTGACTATGCTTATCCAACAGGCGGTGAGCTTGAAGATATGCACAGATTAAGTGTTAACATTAAACTTGGAGTTGATTGAATACAATGATGGGCGAAAATGCAAAAGATATGTCAATATTTTTGAAAATAGGTTTCATATGTGTTCTTATTATATATATATTGCTCATTATTTTTATATCCGGATTACCTGTCAAGCCTGGTATTGGTACATCAATTATATTAGAAATTATTAATAATTTAGCTCATATACCTGTTTATTTCATATTAACAGTTTTAATTTATACATGTTTCAGTATCTTTTTTGATTTAAACTATATAGTTAAATTGATAATTAGTGCTGCAATTTCAATGTCTTTTGG
>JAIVZN010000145.1:0-3324 GCA_048634875.1 Deltaproteobacteria bacterium
AAAGACTGCCATAAATGTAGCTCATGCAAGAGGCGCTATATTAATAGCTTTAAACCATTCCGACATAAAACTCAGTGAATACACTCCCCTTCAGATTAAACAGGCTGTTGTGGGATACGGCAGAGCTAAAAAAAAACAGGTTCAGTATATGGTGGTAAATTTTCTTAATTTAAAAAATTTACCTGATAATGACCACACTTTTGATGCAATAGCAGCAGCGCTCTGTCACAATAATTCACGCAAGTTAAATAAAATTATTTCAGGAAAAAAATGAAAAGAAATATGGAAATATGGAAATAAGGGAATTTATTACTTTGTTATTTTATTACTTTATAACTTATTAATTATGTATGCATATATAAAAGGAATACTTAAATCCAAAAGTCCGCACCGGGTTATAATAGAAAACTCAGGCATTGGGTATGAGGTAAATATCACAGCATTGACTTATAACAGTCTTCCTGATAATCTTGAGGAGGTTATGCTGTATACATATCATTATATAAGAGAAGATAAAGAAGAACTTTACGGATTTTCAGCAATGGGAGAAAAAAATCTCTTTGAAATATTAATAGGAGTTTCAAGTATAGGCCCAAATAAGGCAATAAGCATACTGTCGCAGATTTCGCCTGAACATTTTATCAGCGCAGTGCGAAAAAATGATGTTATAACTATTGCCTCTATTAAGGGTATCGGGAAAAAGACAGCGGAAAAGATGATACTGTATTTAAAAGATAAAATATCTGAAATTTCAATTGTGAGCGAAGACTACCTAATAGATAGAAAAAAAATAGAGGATGCTCTGAGCGGCCTTATCAGTCTTGGTTTCAAGGGTAATGTTGCCAGAGAGATGCTGCACTCAATAAGAAATGAAATTGACGGGTCTGATAAAGCCGAGGATTTAATAAAAAAGGCTCTTAAAAGAAATGTATGAAGGAAAAGATAGTTTAACCTCCCCTGTTGTAAGTAACGGCAAAGAAAAAGGCATAGATCTCAAACTCAGGCCAAAAGATTTTATTGAATTCGTAGGCCAGAAAAAGATTAAAGAAAAACTTTCAATGTTTGTTGAAGCTGCCAGAAGAAGAGGAGAATCACTTGATCACTGTCTTTTCTACGGCCCGCCTGGACTCGGCAAGACAACGCTGGCGCATATTATAGGAAATGAAATGGGAGCTGAAGTTAAGGAGACATCAGGCCCTGCTCTGGAAAAACCAGGCGATTTAGCGGCATTACTTACAAACCTTACAGATGGCGCCATTTTCTTTATTGATGAGATTCATAGATTAAACAGGATAATTGAGGAACTGCTTTACCCTGCTATGCAGAGTTTTCAGCTTGACATAGTTGTTGGCGAAGGGCCGTCTGCAAGGAGTATAAAACTTGATTTACCTTCTTTTACACTTGTAGGAGCAACAACAAGAGCCGGTTCTCTGACTAATGCAATGAGAGACAGGTTCGGCATACAGGAAAGACTGAATTTCTATAATTTTGAGGAACTAAAAAGTATTATAATGAGATCAGCAGGAATACTTAATGTAGCAATTGTAGACAAAGGAGGCGGAGTAATAGCTTCAAGAAGCCGTGGAACACCGAGAATTGCTAACAGGCTGCTCAGAAGAGTGAGAGACTATGCCGAGGTAAAGTGTGACGGGGTAATTACAGAAGAAGCGGCAAAAAAAGCTTTAAAGATGTTTGAAGTTGACGAAATAGGATTAGATGAAATGGACCGCAAAATCCTTGACACCATTATTGACAAATTTTCCGGAGGGCCTGTAGGATTAGGATCACTGGCGGTAGCAGTCAGCGAGGAAGAAGACACTATCAGTGATGTGTATGAACCATTTTTAATACAATCCGGTTTCTTAAGCAGAACACCGGCAGGCAGAAAAGTTACAGAACTGGCTTATAAGCATCTCGGAAAGAGTCTCCCTGTTCAGGAACAGGAGTTGTTTTAGCAGATGTTAATAAAGTATGAACCATTTCAGGCAAAAAATATTCTGCATAGAATTCAATCAGGATATACATTAAACCCGTACCGCGGATGTTCAGTTGGCTGCAGATACTGTTATGTACAGCAGAAGAAATACATTGATTCCACGGGTTTTGAGGAAGAAAAAGATAGGGTTGTGCAGGTTAAAATAAATGCCCCGCATCTTCTTAAAAGGAAATTAGCCGCAGGAATTGAGCCTGCGTTAATTACAATTGGAGAATCCTGTGAACCATATGCGGACATTGAGGATGAATATTTTATAACGCAGAGGTTGTTAGAAGTTCTTAAGGATTATAATTTTCCATTACATATAATAACAAGATTTTCAAGAGTATTGAGAGATATTGAGCTGATAAAGCAAATTGATAAAAGGAACTTTGCATGTGTAACAATTTCAATTCCGATTATTTCAAACGGACTTGCAGCAAAATTAGAAGGAGATTCCCCTGATATTAAAGACAGGTTAAAAACAATTAAAAATTTAAAAAAAAATAATATATCGGCAGGTGTTGCTGTTGCACCGGTAATACCGTATATTTCTGATGGTGAAGAAGTAATCAGAGTATTGAAAAAATCATCTGAAAATGGAGCTTCTTATGCGCTCTTTAATCCGCTTGTAATAAAAGAGTACCAGCGGAAAATGATTTTTTCCTGGTTATCAGAAAAATATCCGGAATTAGTAGAACCATACGAAAGACTTTATAAAGACAGTCAACTGCCTGAAAACGAGTATTGGGAAAAATTCTTGGAACTTGCTAAAAAGAAAGCACAGGATTTTAATCTAATGGTGGGATTACCTTTAAAGTCCGGAATAATCCAGCAGCAGGAATTATTTAGGTTTAGTAATGGCTATTGCTGATAAGATATTGATACACATATGCTGCGCGCCCTGTGTGTGTTATCCGTTAGAGGTTTTGAAAAATGACGGATTTGATGTAACAGGATACTGGTATAACCCGAATATACATGGTTTTAAGGAATATAAAAAAAGATTAATGGCTTTAGGGTATTTTGCCAGTAAAAATAAAAAATTTGATATAATAGAAGGTAATTATGATATTGAAAACTGGTTTAAAAAAACTGATGAGTATTCAAAGCCTTTAAGATGCAGTCAATGCTATCATGTCAGGTTAAATGCCGCTGCACGGACAGCTTTAGATAACGAGATTAGAGCATTTACAACTACACTTTTATACAGCAAGTTTCAGGATCATATGGAAATAAAAAAATCAGGTGAAGAAGCAGCTAAAAGATACGGAGTTGAATTTTTGTATAAAGATTGGAGAGTTGGCTGGAAAGATGGAATAAGGATATCTAAGGAAATGGGACTGTAC
>JAIVZN010000146.1:0-3205 GCA_048634875.1 Deltaproteobacteria bacterium
CATCTTTCACCTTATCCTGTTCATAAGGCAGAAGCACAATCTTTACATCAATTCCTTTCTCATCAAATAATCTCTGCGCTTCTTCTACAATTGGTTTAACGCTGTCATTTTCATTAAATTTTCCAGCTTTTGGTCTTCCAGAATGAAAAGCAGTATATGCATATTGATATTTTTCAAATATTTCTTTTATTGAATCTAAATTCTGTACTATTTTTGTAGAATCTTTGATTTTGGTCGTGTCTTTCTTATCCCTCTTTACATTCCAGTCAAACTTGACAAATACATTTAATCCACCTCGCAATCCTGCAATTCCCCTTATCTGAGAACCAATTTCTCTTAATCCTTCAGTCAAACTTTTTTCCTTTTTTCCTATCTTTTCCACAATTGCTTTTTCTGCTATTATGTCACCTCTTCTCCAGCGTACATCACGGGATGCTTCTCCTGCTATTGAAACAAATCTTTCATCTTTTTCCTGGTTTCTGACATATCTTAATCCTTCCTTGAAATCCTTAAATTCTTTAAGATCATGAATTACTTCTTTTTCATTAATGGAAAAAGCAGAAGTCTGAGCCTCAGGAAACTGTGTAACATCTCCAGCAACTGCAAATGGATAAAGATTCTCCTCTTTATAGCGAAGTTTTCTTTGTATGCGACCACTCCTAAGTATCTCTTTTAATCCTGAAACTGCATAGAGATACCTAAAAGCATTATATGGAAGGTTTCCCTTTGCAACTAAACCCCTTACTGGACTGAATGAAGGAGCCTTGACATTAAATTTCTCAACTAAAAATCCCTTAATGAATTCACCTCCCTCTCGCCCATCTGGATTTTTAACAAGTTCAATCCCGATTTTTACTCCATGGCGAGCCTGAAAAATAAAATACATTAACCTATCTATACTTAAAACATCTGATGTCCATAAAGTTAAATCATTTATCCGGTGTGTACGAATTATTTTAATTCCATGTCTTTTTAATTGTGCAAGAAGACTATTAGTAGTTGCTTTAAGTTTACCATCTTCTGTAATCTTGTATACTTCTCCTTTTTGATTAAACTGCTCAAGTGCATAACCATGCCCTGGTGATAATTTCAGGCTTTCCTTATCTAAAATTAATTTACCAGGCTCTTCACCTAATTTATAACCTGAAAACATAGTATCTGAAAGTATATAAATATTTTTTCTGTTAAATCCATAAAATTCATTTTTAACTAAATCTTCTATTACATTATCACGAATTTCATCATTTAAATGAATTATAATCGGTGTTTTGGCTAAGATTTTAGCAGGATCTTGATTATTCTCTCTGGCAAGATTTTCTACAGCAATTCTATAAGCAACTAACTGGCGGGGACCCATTCCCATGTTTATCCCATGAGGTAGTTCATCATGAAGAGCTTGCAATTCAGCAAGAAATACCTTCTCTTTTTCTCTGATTACTCTTACTATTTCTGTTAACAATTCTGTATCTATTTTCTCAGTCTGTATCTTATTAAATAAATCTTCTTTTTCCTGGTTAGAAATATCTTCAGGAACTAATTCAGAAGCTGCCTTTTCAAAAAGTAATTTTTTGAAATTCTGCTTTATTGCCTGTTTCTCTTGTTCAGTTAATCCATCAACTTCCTTGCCTAATAATACTTGTGTAACTTTTATGAGGTCAACAAAATACATTGATCCTAATCCAAATCTTGTTGCTTCTACTCCTCCAAAATTAAAATGTGTACCAAATTTACCATCCAAGACCATCTTAATAGCTTTTCTCCTTAATTTAGTTTTATCCTTTATAAAAAGTCTACTTAAGAAATTATCTACATTATCTACATCAATAGGCTCTAATTCTTCAGCTCTTATCTCTTTGCCACTAATCCTTAAAGCATTTATCTCAGCTAACATCTTAGCTATTGCTTCTTCATCATTATTTTTCATTGCTGTTCGCAACTCATCCCATCTCTCTTCAGGAATAATAGCTTGTAAATCCATTTCCATCTGTTTCTGTGAAGCTGGTTTAATTTTTTTAGCAATTAGTTTCGGGGAAATTAATTTTTTTAATCTGTTGTTGCGGGATACAATTCCTAGGTAACTGACATTTTTTGTAATATAATCAAAACTTACTTTGGGAGCATCTAAATATTCTTGTGACGGAGCCCTTTCAGGATCTCCCATCCAGGAAACAAGTTCCGTATCTATCCTATTTAATTTAGTAACAGGCCATATTTCAAGTTTCGTGAAGTTTGTTTCATCATCAAATGAAATTAATGGTTTGCCTTCTTTGTCCTTTAACCTATTCAGAAACTTTGCTGATGGCTCTCCAAAAAGATTAACATCTTTTACTTTTCCTTTTAACTTGTCATCTCTTCCTATAAACAATATCGCCCAGACAATTTTGCCTGCTTCTGTCTTTATTGAACAGGGATTTAAAAGAAGATCATCTCCTACATTAACTTTTCCTTCTACATTATAAACTACAGATCTTTTACCAACTTCAGTACCTGGTAAAAAATGACACTGAAAAATAATCGCTTCTTCTTCTATCTTTACATCGGCGTCCATTCTTGACTTGAATATTCCAGCCGTTTTATCTACCGTTGCTTGTTTTGAAATTGACGCCTGTACCCTCTTTTTAAATTTAACAACCGTTCCTATTAAATTCTTTGTCATCAACCCCATATACCAGGTCCTAACATCTCCGTAATCCACATACGCAGTCTTTGTCTTTGTTGCATATAATTCAAGAAATTCTTTTGTCACTATCTTATAAATTTGCTCATAAAATTTCAGTTCGTCTTGGATCTCTTTGCCTCCCCAATCTATTTCTTTCTCTTTCTCTATGGTTATTTTTATTGTCTTACCTTTAAGTAAATCTTCTATTTGATCTTTGCTTAATTTCCCTTTCTCCTTTGTGCCCGCAGGTAAAAGCCCCCCTGCCTTGAGATTAAGATAGCTTATCCAGTCTAAAGTTAAAGGTATAAAGTAATCATTGGATGTATCTATCTCATAAACAGGCTTTCCCGTTTTTATTCTATCACTTACCAGTTTATTTATTTTGAGAAACGCTTTAAAAAAACCTGCATACGCATTATGATCCGAATGCGATATCACAAAACTTGCTGTGTTTGCATCTACAATTTTTGCCAGTTCTTCCGGAGGCGGCTTCTCTTTAAATTCTATAATCTTCCCCTGTTCATCGGTCTCCACTACTCCCAGGTT
>JAIVZN010000147.1:0-3163 GCA_048634875.1 Deltaproteobacteria bacterium
ATAATCCCTGCGCCGCCTGATAAAATTCCAAAGTCTTACCGTCAAAAAGAATACTTCCGCTATCTTTTAATCCCTGCTTTACTATCTCTGTTTCTGTCACTTCCGCTATTTCTCTTTCTTCTGATACAACTTTTTCTCTTTCTAATTGATGATTTAAAACATTAATAATCAATACCCTCAAATTTTTTATTCCATGTGGTCCGGATATAGGCATCAATTCCCCGCCTACATAGTCTTCCAACGTTTTTACTGCTCCTTCCGCAGAATTACTCAATATTATATTTAACGGAATCCATTTAAAATTCATCAATGTACCGTCTCCGCCGCTGACTTCTGAACTTTCAGATTTATCTATGGAAAGCATATAATTAACTAATAATAATACATCTTCTTCTATTAAGCAGTCATCCAATCGCCCGCTAATTCTTATATCCATGCCTGATTCTTCCTTTGCTTCACGAACCACGGCCCCATAAGTAGATTCTTTTTCTCTCTCAGGGTCAACATCATTTTCGGTCATTATGTTTGATTCTATTAACTCTTTAATTTCATCATTATTTTCAAAACTATCACTTGATGGTTTATCCTTTTTACCCACCATTGTCGTCCAGAGTCCTTTTTTATCATCCGCACCAGATGATCTTTGCCCTATCAATAAACACCATTCTCCATTAATCTTCCTAATCAAATAAGTACCTGCTACAAATAATCTCTTTTTTTCTAACTCGTCTCCGAGACGCATCCACTCTTTGTAAAGTGATTTTCTTTTTATATACCCCAGTTTGAACATTGATCGAATTACTTTATGGAACTCATTTGCATCTAATTCTTCCAACTTACTTAATAATCTTTTAATCTTTTCTGGAGAAAGGACAGGCGTTACTAAAGGCAGAACCCCAGCGGGCTCAACCTTAACTAAATATGCATTAATTTTATCGGTAGGAAGTCCAATTTCATCTAAAATTTTTCTTAACTTATTTAAATTAACCGGTTTTTCGGCAAGTTCTTCTATAATGCTTTTATTTCTAAGGAGGATTTGAAGGAAGGAAAGCTTCATTTCATCGGACACAGGGATTCCTGTTGCTGCTTTTATAGCTTCAATTAATTTAAGTATCTCTCTAATCCTGTCAATAAATCTTTCTGTAATATAATTTTTTTCTTCACTTATTTTAACAATCCCGTTCAGTACTTCCATATCCATATCTTTAATATCAAACTTTTTAAGTTCTTCCGTAATTGCTCTTCTGGTCAGGGTAACTTCATCAAGCATCATCGGTTCTGCCGGCACAGCCACCCCAAGTGCTGCAACCCTTTCCTCTTCCTCAACTGTTTCTTTTTCAAAAGTAACAATCCCCCTTTCATCCCCCTTTATTAAAGGGGGAAAGAGGGGGACTTCTTCTTCCTTTTCAGGAAGCCGAGCAAGCTTGGGCACTATTGCTTCAGGCTCTTTTTCTACCGGCACTTTGACTTCTAATACTTCTTCAGTTTTCTGTTCTTCAGCAAGCTCAGCAACTACTTTTTCTGGTTTTTCTTGTATAGGCAAAGCTTGCTTTGCTTTCTTCTGCCGAGCAAGCTCGGCCACTACAGTATCATGGGGCTCGGCCACTACAGTTTGGGGCTTGTCCACTACTTTTCCTTTTCTTCCCCGTATCATTATGAACAATCCAGCTATACCTGCTGTGCCGGTTAAAATTGCTGCAGGCACAAATCCTCCTACTATAAATGTTACTACAAGTACTACTCCAATTGCGCCTATTGTAATAACATTTCTTAAAAATTTTCTATCTGTTTTAGGCTGTCTTCTACTTACTTTTTCAGTACTTCCGTCGCGAATAGAAGCAAGTCTCTCGGCCATTTCAGGGTTTTCATCCTTCCATTCCTTTTCTTTTCCTTCCGCTATTACTACTTCAGCTTTCTCACCTGTAAGAGATACTGCAATACCCTCTCTCTTTGCTTTAATAACACTCTCGGCAGAAAACCCGTAAAGAATATCGTTTTTCCAATCTTTTTGTTCCAATAACTGCTTTAAATAATCAGGTAAATTACTTTCATCAATTAAAAATTGTTCTTCCCTTCCTAATCTGGTATTTGCCTGTGTCATAACTTTAAGGACAGCTAACTTATCATAGATAAAATAACCCTGCTCTGTAGAAATTATATTTAAATTACTGTCTATTTCTTTAAGCCAGTTTTGAATATCTTTGGCATCTAAGTTCTCAATTTTAATTCTACTTACAGGTTTTACACCCGAGACAGTTGCCATAACCTCTAAATTTCTTAGGAGATTTGCATAATCTCTACTCTGTCTTGCCTTACGGTATCTCTTCACTGCGCTATACCATGGCGCTTCCCGCTCTATTTTTTCTGCCTCATCAGCAGATTCAATCTGCAGTTTGCCATCTTTTATTCCTACCATTAATCTCTCGCCATTCATGTTTAAGGGAAATATAAGCCGTCCTTCATAGGTAATTGCATCTTCTAAATAAAAAGTAAACTTTTCTCCCTCTCCTCTTATCTGTATATATCCTTTTACCCATTCATTTATAAAATCCCTGACTTTATCTGTAAACCTTCTGCTTTCATAACCATGTTTCTTAAGCTCATCCCGCATTAATGTACCTGTCGCCCTTGCTACAATCCTCTTCTGTAACCATTCTTTTAATAAAAAGGATGGAAGAGACAGATTCTGTAAAATCATATCCTCATAACTTAATATTTCCTGCCCTCTCAAGAGAGAATAATACAGCCTCATGTTTTCTTCAGTATATGAGGTAACTCTTGGAATTATTATCGTATATGGAATATTTTCTTTCTTTAACTGCTCTGCCACACCATAAGTGTGAAATCCGCCTGTAACCATCACCAGGTTATTTTCCTTCTTTTTGTCATTGCGAGAAAATCCCTCTATTTCCCCCTTAATCCCCCTATTTCCCCCTTTAATAAAGGGGGGATGGGGAGATTTCAAAGGGGGATTAAAGGGGGCAAGAAAGTTCTTTATAAACTCAGTATCTCTTTTCCTGGCAATATCATAAAAACTTCCCATTTTTTCTATAAAGGGCTTTAAATTTAAAAGCACTGAATCTATAGTATTAAATTCACTCCCATATTTTATTTGAAGATTATTAAATCTTCTCTTGAATTCCGGAGCTCTGGTGTAAAATTC
>JAIVZN010000148.1:0-3128 GCA_048634875.1 Deltaproteobacteria bacterium
GAATATTGCGGGTGGAACCTGTCATCCAGGGCGCGACAGAGAACCCACTCCAAGTAGGGCACAACTTTTATCTGCCGCGGCTTGTCCGTGAGGTTCTGGATGGTCATGGTCCAAAGCTCAGCCGGACTGTCCGGCTCAGGCAGGGTAATATCAATCGATGTTTTGATGCCGTGATTGGTATTCTCCACTTTGAGAGCGGCTTCACTACTTTCCATGCGGGAGGCGGCAAACATTTTCTTGGGAAAATTCCCGATCACAGGCCACGCTCGCTGGGAGCTGCGTGATTCCTGAGTATCATCTACCAAAAACAGCATCCGGCCTCCGGGATTCATGGTATCGTAGGAACGCCGGCTGATATCATAGTCTTTTTGTACGAGATTGCTATAGGTTTCACCGCTGTCTTTTAACACAACTCTGTATTCACCATTGCTCAATTCATAGGTTCGTTCACATTGCTTACGAGAGCGGCGGCCCAATGCGCGCAACAGGTAAGAAATACCTATGCCCATGAGCATGGCTAAACCCAGCATAAAGGCAATCTGACTTACGGAAAGTGAGTTGAGTGCGAAAATCAATCCCCCGCTGCCGGCGGCATTCTGCATGGCCTCTGAGGTACTCCACGCATAGTCCCAATTCTGACCGCGGGGAAGATAAAAAGGTATCAGCAAGGGCGCCCAGGTAGTGAAACGCTTAACCGCTTCCGGAATATAACGCTGGGCTGCTGCCGGGCCGATAAACCGCGCGATTTTCTCATCCAGCTTGTCCAAGCCTATGAAGCTCAGATTAACCAGAGTCGCTACGCGCAATCCCATATGATCAATCCAGATTAGAATACGGAACATGTCAAAGGCCAGCAGATAAACGAAAAGCTTGAGACTCCAGGCCTGAAATTCTGCGGTGCCCATGCTTAGATTTTGGTAGATGGCAACCATTGAACGGATAGCACCATCCTGGTTGTACCAGGTGGGCGTGTCCATCATGCGCAGGAAGGTAAAGATAATCGGCGACATCCACAAACCCCATCTCAGAACCTGGATCATATGCTTTATCAGCTCAACAAATCCCGCTCGGGAGAACAAGAATTTAATCGGCGCCTTTTCTTTCTGAAAGATAGCCGCGATAAACGCCCGGTTGATGGCGAACAACCAGGCAGCCACTGCCCAGTTGATCACACCTGCCAGCGATTCTGTGAACAGCAGCCTCACCCCGCCGGTATACGCCCCTAAATCAATGCGTCCCCATTTGCTGACCAGGGGAAAAGTGATATAGTCTTTGGAAGCAAAACCAGCACTGGTGTAGAGTTTGAATTTTTCAATGATTACAGGAACCTGTGAAGAATCCAGGTAGAATGCCGCAGCGCTTCCGACAAATGAGCCTAACAATGCGTCAATAAAATAGAGTCTCCATGACTGTATCCGCCCGCGGCCTCTGAATGCATATATGGCATCTCTTAAGATACTCACACCCACAGATGCAGTAAGGCCAATAAGCAGACCGAATTTAATACGGTCAGGCATATTCTGTTGAAAAAGCCCTTGAGTAATCATGAATGACAGACCGAATCCGGCCACCGCGCCCCTGACATATAAGGTCCAATTGCGGTAGCTATACCGCATTCTGGAAAAAAACGCCTGACTGCCGTCAAAAGTCTCAATAATGGTTTTGACTAATGGAAATACCAATGCGCCTGAGAAAATTCCAACCATCATCGGTAAAGCAGTCATTAATATTTGCGACATAGGCGCATCAAGCAGTATGTTCAGCGCATACAGAATCGCCATTAAGATGCCGCTGTACGCCATGCCTTTTCTCATACCAGAAATAACATGATTGGAGATGGTCTCTCGCGTTGGCGCTATGCCGTGGGTGCCGTCCAGTGTCATTCCTGTGATAAGATAAACTTCTCCCCACAATCCCGCGTGGGAAAATATGGTTGTTAACAAGGCAACAATGGACCCGATAGCCATCGGCATAGAGGCGACAGCCATAGTAGATCCTAAATTCGCAATATATGGAGACAAGACAACGCTTAAAGAAACAAATAAAGTGAACAGGTGAGCCCCTGGCGTCTTAAGTGTCTTCCCATTTGTCGCCAGGCTGATTCCGTTGATAACAGCTTCATTAAAGCTAAACACGATAATAAGCCTGCCCATAACCTCAAGGATTGCAGGCCAGGCTGAGAGGATTCCTCCTGTTATACCGTTACTCAATATCTGCAAGAGATTTACATTTTCCAACAGCAGCAACCAGCCAAAAAGGTACGGTGTCCCAACAATTAATGATCCGGTAATAGCTCTTAAATGTTTGCCCTTGGAACACAGGGAACAGGCATTGGATACTTGATAAATCAAGAAAGCAAGCGCTGCTATAAGATTGCTTTTCATGAATACTTGAGCCCATGAAGCAGGAGCCTGCAAAAGTACCTGAGGGCTTGATGAAGCTGCCAGAAGCCCTGTCAGCAAAATGTTTTGAAAAACTTCACCGGGTGTGAGATGTTTGCCTGTAAGTCCTGACTTCAACAACTGGGCAATCACTGCGCCCATCAACCCCACAGATAGGAACCTTAAAACTACATCCTGTGAGCTCATCGCTGGCAGTGACGCTCCCAGAGTGTAAATTATAAACGCAACTCCTGCAATCAATACGGCCGCAATACCGTAAATCAAATCCCTCTTAATTGTAGGGGTCGGATTTATCCGACCCGTTCTTGCGGATTCAATAAATTGAACCCCTGCATCAAGCTTGCTGTCAGCGCCCCTTCTGCCAAATAACCTGCCGAAAAGCGCCCAAATCAAAGCCATCAGGAAGCCGGTTGCTAAGACCAATCCAACTTTTCCTCCCGCAGTCTCGGAGAACTTCAACTTGCCAAAGTCAAAATCAAAATACAATGTCCCTGCCTTGGGCTCGCCAATACCCCTCGGACTGACTACAAAGACAACCTCCGAAAGCTCACCGATTTTGTTCCAATGGATGGCCTCTCTAATAGAGTTCCAACCGGGTCCAAGACGAATCAGGATGTTCTGCTTATCCTTTGTTCCCTTGATTTCCAACTTCACTGCAACCTGGTTCACCTGTTCAGGACCTGGCACCTTGACGCCAATATTGATAGCATTTGCTGTAACTGCTCC
>JAIVZN010000149.1:0-2916 GCA_048634875.1 Deltaproteobacteria bacterium
CCTGTGACTGATGAGACTCTAAAACTCAGCGATGGAGAACTTGTCAGAGAGATCTTAAACAAAAATGTTAAGAAGATTATAGGATTGCCTTTCTTTGTTGTATACAAAGTGGTTGCTTTTGGTTTAAACATTGTAAGAAGGAAACCAGTTGTTGAAGAGAAAGAAGAAATATCAGAAAAAGATGTAGTGGCAGAGCTTGCTCTGCAAAAAGCGGTACAAGAAGCATTGCGTACACGAAAGGAACTTCTCGCAAAGTATGGCTTACCCATAAATCGTAAGAATATAGAACTCAGCGATGAAGAACTCGTCAGAGAGATCTTAAACAAAAATGTTGGGAAGATTGTAGGAAAGAAGAAAAAGAAGAAAATAAAGAAGGAAATAGAGAAAATTGGCAAGAATAATATCTTACTGATTCTTATGTTAATGGCAGTTATTCCTGCTCCTTTCAGGGGAACAAAAATATCAAAGAAACAAGAAGCTATAGGAAAATTAATGAAGTTGCAACAAGAATTTCCTAAAATCTTTAATCAGGCGTTAGAAGAATTACCTGATTGGCAGGTTGAAAAAATAAAAGATAAAATTTTAATTACACCTTTGACTGTTGACAAAGCCCTTGCAGAATTAAAGAAAAATCCACCGAAAGTCTGGGCATTTGACTGGAATGGAACATTAAATGAAGATAGCATAGAACAGATTAAAGCTCTTCTTTCTCAAGGTCTTCATGTAGCTATTGTTACAGGCCAGGATTTTACAAGTGTTAAAGAAGAATTGGTAAGCCATATACCAGAATCACAGAGACCTAATCTGCACCTTTATCTTGAGAATGGTGGGCATTCCATTGGGTTTAACTTCGTAGGAAAATTCGCAGGAAAAGAGGAATTTTATTATAAAGAATTAACTGATAAACAGAGGGGGAAAATTAATACTATTTTTCAGGAAGCAATGGATAAATTTAAATTTCAAGCAGAGATTTTTAATGACTGGCAGACAAGTGTTCTTTTACGCTCATCTGAAAAATATGAAGATTTAGGAGAAATATTGAATTTTATTGATATGAGACTGAAAGAAGAAGAAATTTCACTGTCAGTAATTGCTACTCCTTCGGAGCAGTTTCCTTATGATATTATAGGTGTCTGTGTTACAGAGAAAGCATATGCTGTAAATGATTTGATTTCTAATTTAAAAGTTAATCCTGAAAAAGTAGCTTATGTCGGAGATGCATATGGACCTTATAAAATTGATGACTCGGTATTAGGTATTGAAGGAGTAACTGTTGTTAAAGTAAAGAATCCTGAAGAAACAAATAAACTTATTTCAGAAATTGTCAGCATAACTGAAAAGTATGCTGATATATCTGCTAAATACAAATTACCTTTAGATATTATATCAAAGTATGAACTTGATGTTTTAATAGGTATTATAGAAAAACTTAAAATTTACGGGATTCCTGTAACAGGCCAATCAATAGAATCCAGTTTGGCAATAATAGAGGCATGGAAAGAACCTGTTAAATTAGCCCAGGAAGGTAAACATAGAAAGGCTCGGAAAAGTATAAAATCTGTAGTAGAGTATTATTATAGCCCCATTTTCCAGGAAAATATTCCGCAGGAAAAAATAAACACTCAAATAAACTGGCTTCAAAAACAATTTAAAAGGATTGTACAGAGGAAAGAATTTGCTGAAGTTACTACTCCTTATGCAGAATTACTGTTAGATAATTTATTTATAAACAAATTTATTATAGATGCTTTAGATCAAGGAAAAGGAGAAATAATACAGGGGAATATAGAGGGCTGGAAATCTCCGGATATGCAGAATGTAAATAAATTAAGAAAAGCAATTGATTTAGTAGAAACAGGTGTAAGGGGCCTGGACAAAGTTTTTATCCGGAATACACTTGAAAATGCCAATATAATATTAACAGAACACGGACCTTATACTGTGCATGTAGGCGCGCGGTTTAACAGTATTTATATAAATAAGGATAAATTTAATGAACTCAATCAACTCAATCCCGAAGACCTTTCACGAATACTCATTGAAGCACGAGCTCAGTTATTTACCAGAAGATTTGGAATCAGTGAAATTAAATCAGGAGAAAAAACATTTTATTCCGATGGAGCGCTTACACTCAATAAAGATATTTATGAAAAAATTAGTAAATTGTTTATAGAATCTAAAGATCCTAATATAGGGATTAATGTCATAAGAGTCTTAACAGCATATGAAAAGCACAAATATGGAAGTATAGAGGAGTCAGCTATAAATTATGTAAGGGAATTAGAACCTTACATAACTACAGTAGAAGCTTTTGCTTTACCTTTGTGGTTTAACAAAGTTTTTGCTGGTAATATTAAAAAGGACTTAGAAGAATATATTAAAAGTGTAATGGAAACTAATGATTATAATATTTCTGAAGCAGTTAAAGAACTGATAGTTGATAAAGTAATAGAAATTAATAAATTTTTAGGTGAAGAGAGAATAATAGAAACTCCGACAACTATCGGTAGAATAGAGCCGGATGAAAAAAAGCTGATTCAGAGAATAAGAACAGGGGTGGAACAACTAACTGATGTAGTCAGGCGTATCAGAAATGCAGTAGTTAACATATCATTAGCGCCAATTGCAATGTCTACAACTAATAAAATTGATGTTATGGCTGCATATGCTTTAGGAGAGGAGAGGGCAATGTCAGTATTAGATATTATAAATCGTTACATGTGGATATTAACCGGGCGTGAAATTGAACCTGAAAATAGAATTGTTCCTAATCTGAATAAGTATATAGGTGTATTTTCTGCAACATAAAAGAAGTTGAAACAAGGAAGATTTTTATCATTTGTATTTCTTTTATTTTATTTGCCATCCATATTAAATGCCCAGATAAATGTCCATCCTGAAATAAAAAAAATAACT
>JAIVZN010000150.1:0-2850 GCA_048634875.1 Deltaproteobacteria bacterium
CTAAACTTGAAGATACAAGCGCCGAACTTAATATTGAAAAAATAGATTTATCCGAATTGCTTGATAATATTGTTCATCTATTTAGAAAAAGAGCGGAAGATAAAGGGATAGACCTGAAAATAGAAAAAGAAGATATAAAAATAATGGCTGATTCTTTTAAGCTTGAGCAGTTATTAATAAATCTTGTTGATAATGCAGTAAAGTATACGGAAAAAGGCTACATAAGGATAGCAGTAAAAAAAGTTGATGATATAGTTAGAATTATTATAGAAGACACCGGAATAGGTATACCCGAAAAAGATATTAATAGAATTTATGAAAGATTTTATGTAGTTGACAAGTCACGGACAAAAGAGCTTGGCGGAACAGGTTTGGGGCTTTCCATAGTAAAGCATATTGTTCAATTGCATAAAGGAGATATAAAAATTGAAAGCACTTTAGGGTCCGGGACAAGTTTTACAGTAATCCTTCCAAATAAACTATCCTGATATAATCCCATTTATTGCAACAAATGGGATAATTCAATCTTAACACAAAATTAACATTTAATTTATACCTGCTTAACACAACATTTGTATATTCAAGTACAAGATGAAAGATAATATCATAAATAACCATATAGGATTAGTCAGATGTATTGCAGGTAAATACAGATACTGTGGTGTACCTTTTGAAGACCTTGAGCAGGAAGGTCTTCTAGGGCTTATTGATGCCCATAAGAGATACGATGAAACCAAGGGCGCCAGTTTCTCTACATATTCATCATACTGGATAAAGAAGAGAATTCTGAAGGCTCTGGAAAAAGAGCATGAGCAATCTTTAGGAGCAGTTGAGCTTGATGACAGAGTAATAAGCGCTGATGAGAACGGTGGAGATGAAAATGAATACACTGTTTCGGGGAGTATTTCCCTGCCGGAAAAATTTCCAGATATTGAAGCAAAAGTAATAAAGCTTTGTTTTGAAGATCAGAATACGCTTAATGAGATTTCAGAACTATTGGGAATATCTAGAGAAAGAGTAAGACAGGTAAAGGCAAAAGCGTTAAGAAGAATAAAACTTAACAAAGAATTAACAGAATCTTTATATGCAGTTAATAATAATTCGGTATAACATTTGTAAAGGTTAAAGAGGAGGTGTAAATATGCAGTTCATATTCGAAGGAATCATTAAAGAAAACGGAAAGTATTTCGGTATTGAATTTCGCGACATGGATGAATTCGCTCCGATACTGCGCAATCTGAGAAAACTGATAGATACGACAATAAGCAGTATGGAAGAAAACGATATAGACCGGGAATATTTGATGTCGCAGATCAGGTTAATGGAAATCAGGATAAGGCATATTAAGAAGTTGTTGGGGTAATAAGACAAGTAGGTATTTAAAGGAGGTGCAATGAAGAAGTACAGGAGAACGATGGCAGTGGTAATTTGTTTGGTGGCGATAAGCAGCAAACTATTTGCCGGCGAGATAGACATGCTCGTCCAGGAATTAGTAAAGGAAGGAATTATAAAACCTGGAAAAGCTCAGCAGATCATGACGCTTACAAAGGAAGAAATGCGCAGGAAGATTGCAAAAGGCGATGAGGAAACTCTGCCTTCATGGATTCAGAAAATGAATTTAAAAGGTGATCTGAGACTGCGCAGCCAGTGGCAGGATAAGGAAGGAAAGGAGCCGCGGGTAAGACAGAGAATAAGGTTCAGGCTTAAAGGTGAAGCCAATGTCTCCCAGGGATTTACTGCGGGATTCGGGCTGTGCCCAGGAGGTGATGACCCCCGTTCTACAAACCAGACTCTTGATAACATGTTTCAGACACCTGCAATAAATCTTGATTATGCATACCTGAAATATACTGCGATTAGGATGCTAACATTTGTTGGCGGAAAATTTCCCAACAAGATGTTAATTTGGAAGCCGGCTGACCTTCTTTGGGACGGTGATATCAATGTAGAAGGCGGAGCAGTACTCATACATAAAGATGCATTATTCTTAAACAGTGGAGTTTTAGTGCTTGATAATGAAAAGTATGATTCCGACCCCCTTATGTATATAGCTCAGGCTGGAGTTAAAAAGAATATGGCAGGAAATGTAAGTATAAAACTTGCGGGAAGTATCTATGGATTTGAGCATATAAAAGGAAATGGCGCTCAGAGTACCCATTCTGCAGGCACAAATTCTACAGATGTTGGCGGAAACAGAACATATGACTATGATTCGATAGGCGCAGGAATAGACCTTAATATTAAAAAGACATTTGTGCCGAGCCTTTCTATATTTGGTGAGTTTATTGCTAATCCTGATCCAGGCAAAGACAATCAGGGTTATCTTGCCGGCGTAAAATTTGGTGATAGGAAAATATCAGGCAGAGGGAACTGGCAGATAAAATACATATATAGAATGCTTGAAAAAGATGCATGGTATGACGGTTTTCCTGACTCAGATGCTTACGGCGGAGATACAGGCATTCAGGGTTCAGAAGCAGTAATCAAGTATGGGCTGGCAAAGAATATCATACTTGGGCTGGATTATTATATGACTGAGGATATAGAAGATAAGAAGGTCCAGAATTTGTTTCAGCTTGATGTTGTTGCAAAGTTCTAAATAGGTTAAAAGAGGAGGTTACTATGAGAAAATTATTATCGTTAGTTTTAGTATCAGTTATTACTTTTTCTTCTGTTTATGCAGCGCAGAAAGTGGTAAAAATGGAAGGTTCTACAACAGTTCTTCCGATTGCGCAGGCAGCAAGTGAAAAATTTATGAACCTTAACCTTGATGTAAATATCTCGGTACGCGGCGGCGGTTCAGGTGGGGGCATCGCTTCCCTGATTGAAGGCACCTGCGATATTGCAGAT
>JAIVZN010000151.1:0-2888 GCA_048634875.1 Deltaproteobacteria bacterium
GGACATCTACCGGGCTGCAGGTATTATTAGGTATTGCCGGTGGAGGACTCTGTATTGTATTTGTACCGTTTTTAGTAAATAATATTTTGAATATTCCGGCTGAGTTGCTTAAGAATGCGACTATAACATTTTATATAATTGCTATATCTTTGCCTGTTGTTTTATTGTCTACAGGTCTGCGGGGTGTATTAGAGGCTTCTCAGAGATTTGATCTGGTAAACCTGATTAAAATTCCTTTAAATGCGCTGGTTTTTATTATTCCAGCCGTTGTTGTATCATTGGGATATCATTTGCCGGAAATTGTGTTATTTCTGATAATCGTCAGGGTAATTACTATCGTATTTTACTTATACTTTTGTTTTAAGATTTTTCCTGATTTAAGGTCGTCTGTTGTTTTTGAAATCAAAATAGTCAAAAAACTGCTGAATTACGGTTCATGGATTACTATATCCGCTGTAGTGGGACCACTTGTAAATTATGTAGAAAGGTTTTTTATCGCGTCATTACTGTCAGTCGGAAAACTGGGTTTTTATACAGCTCCATATGAGATTGCTTCCCGTGTAACCATCTTTTCCAACAGTATGGCTGCTACACTTTTCCCTGCATTCAGTCATTACGATGCATGTAAGCCATCCAATTTAGAAGAATTATTTTTGCGCGCGATAAAATGTTTAGCTATTTTGATCATACCCATAGCAGTTGTTCTTTATATTTTTGCGGACGAAATCCTGACGCTTTGGCTTGGCGTTTCTATTGCTCAAAACAGCGCGGTAGTCTTCCAGATATTGATATTTGCGTTTCTGGTAAACAGTTTGGCTGTAATTCCGTATATAGCTGTGCAGGGTTTGGGCCGCGCTGATATTAAAGCTAAATTTGATATTATTGAAGCAGTAGTGTTTATCGCATTGATATGGATGGTGATTTCCGACAGAGGAATAAACGGGGTTGCGCTGGCAAAATTGGCAGTTACATTTCTGGATATTATACTTCTGATATGGGCAAGTCACAGGCTTATAAGGTTTTCGGCAGAAGGGCTTCGGAAATATAAAATAATTCATACTGCAGTAATTATATTGTTTTTCGGGTTAATCATATTTATTTTACAGTCTTTCTTCAATAAAATTTTACTTTTAATATTTATAATGTGCGGTAGTTGTATATATGCTTTAGTAATGTGGCAATTTGCGTTGGATGAAAAGGATAAAATTACAATAAGGAGTATTAAGAAAAGTTGGATGAAATGAATAATACCAGCCCGTTAAAGGCTGAACGGTTTATGTCTGAAATAGAAAAATACTTCAGCAAATCAAAAGGGACATATCTATATGACATATGCCTTACAGATCATGCTGATAAAATTTCCAATAGTCCTACCGGTTATGTTCCATGGCTGAAGAAGATGTTAGCGTATTTGACTGACTCCTATAATTTAACAGGGAAAAATATAGTAGATGTGGGCTGCGGTACAGGTGAGTTTACCGTGTGGATGAACCGCCTGGGGTACAATGCTGTCGGGGTAGATGTTGATAAGAAGTTTCTGGATATTGCGCAAATACTGGCCGGTGAGAATAACTTACCGGAGGGGACATTTCAGCACTTAAGTGACGGCGGCAAATTGCCTTTCCCTGACAAGAGTATTGATGTCGTAACGATGTTCTCTGTTTTGGAGCATATAGATGATGAGATTTTAATTAAAAATATAACACCTGAATTGTATAGAGTTTGCAGGGGAGTAATTTATATACTGGTTCCGAACAAACTAAAGCCGTCCGATGACCATACAGGATTGTGGTTTATTCCGTGGGTGCCGAGGTTTTTGGCAGAAAAATATATAAAATTAAGAGGCAAAAAATACGGGTATTATATTTCATTATCCGGCGAATGGGATGTTTATTATCGTACCTGGAAAAAAATTACTTCAATATTTGAGTCAAATTTTAAATTAGTGTTTCCGCCTGATAATGTTATTTATCCTCCGTTAGAGCAAGCGCCGGTATTGTCCTTTATCGGAAAAAAAATAGATATAGGGTTTATGCGTTTTAATTTAGGGATACCCATACCTTTAAGACTGATATCCCGGGTAACTAAAATGCCTATAGAGGCGTTTTACAGGTATTTGAATTTCATGTTGATTCCCAGGGAAAAATCATGAAAATAAGTTTTCTGTTACCAGGTGTGCCATGGCGGCCTGTTGGGGGTTTCAGAGTTATTTATGAATATGCCAATAATCTGGTAAGACGGGGATATGATGTTACTGTTATTCATCCAAGCCGAATGGGAAATATTGCATATCCGGGAAGTATAATTAATAGAATAAAAAAAAATATTGGCTATAGTTATTGCAAGTTATTTAATCCCGGGGTAAATTGGCTGCCGGTTGATAAGCGAGTTAAGTTTTTCTATGTAAAAGAGCCTGTTTCTGAGCGTATTCCTGATTCAGATGTTGTTTTTGCGACTGCGTGGCAGACAGTTGAATATGTAGTTAACTACCCTGAAGCAAAAGGCAGAAAATTTTACCTGGTTATGGATTTTGACCCCTGGCTTGCGCCAAGGGAAAAATTAGAACTTACATGGAAGCTGCCATTGAAAAAAATTGCTATCTCGGATTGGATGGCTGATAAAGTTAGAGATTATGGCGGAGAAGATGTGACATCAGTCCCGTTAGGCATTGATCATAAAAGGTTCTGTATTATTAATGAAATCTGTAATCGCGAAAAAACAGTTTTAATGATGTATTCTATTGCAAAATACAAAGATTTGGATACAGGACTTAAAGCCTTGCAGATTTGCAGAGATAAATATCCTGATTTTAAAGTTAACTTCTTTGGTCCTATAAATAAACGCCCAAACAGCCTCCCAGAATGGATAACATATTTAGGCACCATTTC
>JAIVZN010000152.1:0-2814 GCA_048634875.1 Deltaproteobacteria bacterium
TGTAGGTGGTTTAACATTTTTCTGTGATGATCCAAAATGTCCTATTCCTACATGGACACAATCAGATGTAATTTACAACCAACAATATTGGGGTGAATATCCACTTTATCTTCCTGGTTCTATGATGGGAGTAAAAGTAACTATTACAAACAGAGGAAAAGCACCTAAAGCAGGATTTGATATAGTATGCTCTGCATTTCAATTGAATACTGACGGCTCAAATGGCGCATCAATAATGAATCCTTATATAGAAAATATAAGTGTTGCTAATGGCAAGACTGAGACTATTACTGACATAACATTTATGTTACCTGACGACGGTACAGTAAAGAACCTTAATAGATTTATTGTCAGTATCTATACAGAAGGCACATTACTCATGACTAAAGAGGGGATATTCTGTCCTCCTGAAGAATTAAAATAAAGTTATATAAAAAAGCTATTATAAATAATACAGGGTATGTAGTTAAATAGAAAAATTGCATACCCTGTTATTTAATGTTAAGGTTATATTTAGAATGAATAGAAACAATTTTTTGCGTATATGTCTTGTTAGTTTATTATTTCTTTTTTACGCATCATTGATATCTGCAAACCCGGACCTTTATATAAGCCCTTTAGATATTGAATTCTCAAGTGAAAATATCGGCCTGAATCAGGTTGTAACCATTTCTGCAACTATTCATAATTCCGGAACAGATTATATAAGCGGGATATTTACTTCAAATCAGCAACCGTCTTTAGGAGACGGTTGGGTTTGGCATAACCAATGGGTTGCCCAGTCATTTATTCCTTCAGAGGATATTAATATGACAGGCGTTGGATTATTAGTAAAAGAAATAAACCATGATATTTTCAATATTAAAATTCAAAGTAACAGCGCCAGCGGATATGAACCTTCTGGTTTGGATTTAAGAACAGTTATCATTTCCACCCATCAATTGAATGCAGGCTCAGGATATAAATGGGTAGATTTTATTTTTGATTCATATTTGCCCCTGAAAGCAAATACTACTTACTGGATTGTAGCAAAAAGTACATACACAGGAGGCCTTGGAAATCAGGCCTATTATTGGAATTATGAAAACCAGGGAAGTTACAGTAATGGTGATTATGCATATTATAATGGTTCGTGGGATACAGATACCGATGGAGACTGTGTATTTAAATGTTATATGACAACAATTACGGCTGTTAGTTTTTATGATGGAGATCCGGATTCCGAAGGAATTTTTATATCTTCAGATATTGTTAAACCTGTCCAGAAAGGTTTTGCAAGAATCGCATCAAGCACATGGACTGCGTGTCCATTGGGTTCGCACGATATATATGTGGTTGTTAATGGAGATAAGTATATAGTTGAAACCAGCACTGTGAACAATAAGGCATACAGTACAGTTTTAGTAGGCTCTCCATATGTTACTTCAGCAAAGACTGTTGATGACGATTTGAATGGAAAGATAGATGCCTATCATATAGTCTTTTCAACTAAACTTGATGACTCCACGCTTGTCCAGACTTCTACATGTGGTTTTGAAGTAGCAGGCTATAGTAATGAGCTCTTCATCAGCACCGGACTTCCAAACCATCCTGACATCCCTGATGATAACCGGATCTATATAAGTTTTGATGAAGGCGGTTCTAATGATACATTTTATAAGCCGCAATTAACATATAATGAAGTTACAGGAAAGTTAAAGAGTCTTGCCGGCATGCTTCTGCAGAATATAGGTGAAGATGCTCTGACAGAAACAGACGGGGCAGCTCCGGTAATAATCAATGCCACAGCCTATGACCAGTCACTGGGTGGGGAAGGTATACAGAACGGGGATATAGTAAGATTTGAGTTCTCAGAATCTGTTTATAATCCGCCGGATATATCCTCTGCCATCATTGATCTGGTTTTAATGACTACAGGGACCTGGAAAGATGGAAATGGTAATATCGGTTCTAATCAATGGCTGGCGTCTAATTATAACCTTGAAATAGCTCTTTCAGTGAATGGAGGCGCTCCTGACATTGAAGTGGGTTATACGATTATAACTGACACTTATTCTTTTAAAGATTCTGAGTTTAATGTTTCAAGCCATACTGTAGTATTGGGAGGAAGTTTCGGTACAGGCGGACCGGACAAAAGTTCTCCAACTATAGTAAGCCGCTGGACACAGGATTTAGACAGTGACGGGCATATAGATGCCATATATATAGTATTTAACGAAGACATAGTTGATTCCACAGTTAATGTCAGCAGTTTCCATGTTATTGGGGCAGATGGAGAAAATTTCTATACAGGTGACACACCTGATGATAATATTATATACATAAAATTTAATGACGGACTGCTTAACACTGCGCAAACACCTTTACTTGATTGCGCGCTTGATGCAGTGAAAGATACTGCTGGAAATTCACTTGTAGCTACTAACGAATTATGTTCGGATAAAGCGCCTCCTGTAGTATTAACCGCCCGGGCAAAAGATAATTATAATAATGTAGCCGGAATAGATAATGACGATACAGTGGAGATAAGGTTCAGTGAGCAGACAGACGGACCTACTATAGATGCGTTTAATATAGAGAGTGTATTTGTATTAAGCGGAGGCATGACCTGGCTGGACGGGTCGAACGGCATAGGGTCCGCGATATGGAATGTTACAAAGGATACCTTAACTATAACCTTAAGTATAGATGTAGAAGCGCCTGTTATAAGTACGGGAGTAGTAATAACTGTGTCCAGCGCTACAATAACCAGGATAAATGATTCAGTAAGCAATATATGTATCAGCAGTATAGCGCTGACAGGTTCGTTTGATA
>JAIVZN010000153.1:0-2841 GCA_048634875.1 Deltaproteobacteria bacterium
TATTGTTCAGCAGTCAGGTTTCCAGCATCCACGTATTCTATGGACACATCAAGTCCCTTATATCCTTCACCTGTATCAGCAATAGTTTGCTTCCATAGCAATTTTTTCGGCCTGCCATATCCCTTTATTGAAAATTCATAGTTACCAAAATAATGTCTCCATACCCCCTTTGAATCGGAAATCATTTCTCCACCTGTTGCCTCTTCATTAACCTGATCCTGAGTATTGGAAGTGACAGAGGTTAAATCGGTAAGCGTCCACCGAGGCTCATACTTCGAACTGAACATGTTTTTTGCCGCAACAGATAAATCATCAGGCAATTTTTTATCAAAAACAAAAAGTATCTTTCCAAAATCGAACCGGTTTTCCCTGTGGTTCAGAACCACATATTTGAACTGATTCACTTCATTCCTTACAATATACTCTTCCAGCCTGACCCGCTTGCCATGCGCATCTATCAATGCCTTTCCGTTTTCGTACTCCGCTCTTTTTATCTCATCCGCAGCTCTCTCTAAAACAGCATCACGGGAAATTTCTTCAAACATTTCCTTTCGAGCTTCTATTTTCCATTCTTCTGTTTCAAGCTTCCCTTCTTTTTCTTCCTTATCTGCAGGCTCCGGTATAGGTATAAGAAGATTCGACGGAGCTTTGTTCTCTATGATAACCGACATATGGCCTGCAGAGACCTCTACAGTTTTACCTGAAATCATCTCCTTAGCTTCAACTAGCCCTTCATAGACTATAAGTTCGGTTGTGTTTTTCTGTATACTTACAACAAAGTCAGTTCCTCTCACCGCACATACAGCCTGAGGAGTTTTTATAGAGTAACACTGACCCCGAGACAGCTTTTTTACTTTTGACCTCAGCTTCCCCTTAAAAATCTCTAACATGGTAGTTCCTTCACTATAAAGAGCTATAACAATGGAGCTGTTTTCATTCAATACTGCTGTGTGTCCCGAATTGAATTGTATCACCGCCCTTGCTCCTGACTCAGCTATCAGTCGATCCCCTTCATTAAGCCCCATTTTTAATTTTGCCTTTTTCCACTCAAGGTTACCCTCTTCCAGGCACATAACTTTTCCTTCCAATTCCAAAATGTTGGCTACATATGCAAAACTCGTTGAGGAGACAAGAAAAACTATTAATGCTGAAATCTTAAATATCTTCATCCTTAACCTCTCTGTTTGTTATTTTATACTGTCAAAAATTTATCAAACCTTAAATAAAATTATATAAAGATGATGTAAAATGTCAAATAATCGATAATAGCGGGCACTTTATTTTCCATGCGCAATTACCATTGCGTATATGTTCTCTGCATTTGCTTTTTTAAGCGCCTCAGCGCAGCTCTGAAGCGTAGCTCCTGTAGTAGCAATATCATCTATGAGCAGAATATTTTTCCGGGCTACTTTTTCAGAGGCTTTAAAAGCTCCCCTGATATTCTTAAACCTTTCTATCCTGCTTAAAGTATACTGAGGATTTGTGTCGTGAGTACGGATAAGAAGTTTTTTCCCTGTATTTATACCTGTTTTTTTTGAAAGATATTTAACTAAAATCTCTGCCTGATTATAACCGCGCGTCTTTTTCCTGATAGAAGAAAGCGGAACACCAAGTATTAAATCAATCTTTTCATCTTTCAATCTTAATTTATACAGGTTTAAAACCAATTCTCCAAGGATTTTTCCTAAATACTGCCTGTTATTGAACTTAAAGTTCTTTATTAATATTTTTATGTTATCCTTGTAATAACAGACAGTATTGATTTTATCTATTTTTGACTTTTTTCCTTTACATAAATCACAGAACATGTCATCAGTATTAACCGGTTTTCCGCAATATTTACAGCCTCGCGAATTAATTATTTCTATATTTTCCCGGCATTTTCTACATACGCCATATTTATTATTAATATCAACTTCGCCGTTACACACGCCGCAATTAACCGGAAAAAGCAAATTCAAAATAGCTGTTTTCAGCTGTTTCATCAAAATCTTATAACAAGTTCTGACTGCAAATGAAAAGAAATCCAGGTATTTTCGCGCTTTTCAATATATTCCATGTACTGCAAACCACAACTAAATGTCAATCTCATATTACTTGATACATCCATCTCAGCCGAAGTACTTGCCATGTATTTATTAGTATTAGTTTTGTCAGTATTAAGAGAACTCCTTGAAAATTCAGCTTTCAGCGAGCCGGAAACTTTAAGCCTGTTTATCATGGATATTTCTTTTCCGATAAGAGGAATTTTAAATGTTGACGGCATATCAATTACCGCGCTAAATGTTATACCCGGAGTATGTAACTTTGTATCAGTTAATAAATCTTCTGAGTTATAAGCCTCTTTATAGGTCCTTTTATACGAATGCCTGACTATTAAGTTCCAGTATTTTTTTAATACAAATTTAACCTGGCCGCTGTATGTTAAACTGTTTTGATAGGTCTCCCAGTGTTCTTCTTTGAGGTCTCTTTTTTCCTGCCAGTCTCTTGAATGTTCAAATAAAGAATCAAAATTCTTAAAAAGCAAAAACCTGCAGTTTGCGCCATATTTTACACTGAGGTTTTCATCAACTTCCTCATCATTAGAAATTGTAGTAACTTCCTTAAAGCTGTAATTTGTCCTTAAATTAATATCTTTAACAATATTTCCTGTAAATGGAAGCGCATCAATTTTTCCATAATCTATATTTATATCAGGCCAGATTTCTGTAATTGTATCAAGAATTGTACCGGTGGTTTCTTTTCTGGAATCTATATGATTGTATGACGAGCGCCATGAAAGATTTCCAATTAAATTCAGAACCCCTTCATTGAGGTCTAAAAATTTAAAAGGATTCCAGT
>JAIVZN010000154.1:0-2786 GCA_048634875.1 Deltaproteobacteria bacterium
CGGCGTGGTCATTGTGTTCAGTAGTTAAAATATTTTCTTTTTTATCTTTTTTTCATCCCGTCAATCCCGTACATCCCTGTAAAAAATTTTCTTTTTTTTATTTTCTTTTATGGCACCTTCTCATATTGTATGGGTAATTATATAAAAACAAGTGAATATTATTCAAAAATAATAGTTGCATGTATTCAATAAATTTAGTATACTTACTCAAATAAAATAAAAGGAGAAGAGTCATGAGAGTATTAGAATCATTATTTATGAAGGCTTTACAATTAGAACCGCCTTGGCAGATAAAAAAAGTTGAGTTTACAGAGGATGAAAATGAGCTAAAGATATTTATAGACTTTCCGCGTGGCAGCGTATTTAAATGTCCTCAATGTGGTCAAGAGACAAAAGCATATGATACAAAGGAGAAGAGATGGAGACACCTTAATTTTTTCCAATACAAGTGTTACCTTATTGCAAGGGTTCCGAGAGTTAAGTGTGATATTGATGGGATATTACAAGTCGAATTACCTTGGTCCCGTAATGGTGCTGATTTCACACTATTATTTGAGTCACTTGCAATGACGTTATGTCGTGAAATGCCTGTAAATAGGGTATCAAAAATAATAGGAGCAGATGACAACAAATTATGGAGAATGATAAATTATTATATAAAAGAAGCTCGTAAATTAGAGGACTATTCTGATGTAGAAAGCATCGGTATAGATGAGACATCAAAGAAAAAAAGACACGACTATGTTACAATAGTAGTAGATTTAGATAAGAAAAAGACAATTTTTGTAGCTGAAGGTAAAGGGGCAGTTACTGTAAAAAAGTTTAAAATAGATTTAGAAGAGCATAATGGCAATTCGGAGAATATAACTAATGCGAGTATAGATATGTCCCCTGCATTTATAAGCGGAATAGAGAACAATTTTGCCAATGCAGAGATAACATTTGATAAATTTCATATAATGAAGATACTCAACGGAGCAGTTGATAAAGTTAGAAAGGAAGAGGTAAAGGAACAGAGTATATTACGAAAGACAAAGTATATATGGTTAAGCAATAGAGAAAATTTGACTATTGAACAGAAGGAAATATTAAAGACAATAGAGTCAATGAATAGATTAAATTTAAAGACAGTAAGAGCGATGCACATAAGGGAAAATTTTCAAGAGATATATCTTGAAAGAAATAAAGAAGAGTTTGAAAATGCTTTAAAAAGATGGTATTTTTGGGCTACACATTCAAGAATAGAGCCTATAAAGGAGGCTGCAAAAACAATAAAAACACATTGGTCCGGCGTAAAAAAATGGTATGAGAGCAAAATAAGCAATGGTATACTTGAAGGGCTAAACAGCATAATTCAGGCGACTAAAGCTAAAGCCAGAGGATATAAAACATTTACAAATTTTAAATCTATAATATACTTACTTACAGGGAAATTAGACTTTAGCAGGGTTGGTTTACCCACTTAATATGAAAAGGAACCAATATTAATAAGTTCCTTACAAGTCCATTTAAAGTCTCTGTAATTTTTTTTATCCTTCTTTTTTTTGTTTTCTTTTGTCTTGTAAGAAAACGAGATTGCCACGCCCTTCGGGCTCGCAATGACAAGTGACTTAAGGAGCAGGCCCCATGTCTATTAAAAATGATTTAACAAATATTTTAGGGAAGGATTCTGTCTTTGATGATGAGGAAACACTTATCAAGTATTCGCATGATCAGAGCTTTGTTGAACCGCGCAGGCCGGAAGTAGTTGCATTTGCAAAGTCGGTTGAAGATGTTCAGGAGGTTATCAGATATGCCAACAAAATACGCATACCGGTTGTCCCCTTCAGCTCAGGCCTGAATCTGCATGGTGGTACAATCCCAAAAGAGGGGGGGATCGTTCTTGACCTCTCACAAATGAACGCCATTCAGGTTGACGATAATAACTGGCATGCTGTTATTGAGCCTGGAGTGACGGCAAGTCAGCTTCAGGATGAACTGGAAAAGCACCAGCTTCGTGCAATGCTGCCATTTGGTATCCACCCTAAGCGCTCTGTATTGACAAGTTATCTGGAAAGAGACCCAGCAGTTGCCGCAGCCAGTTTTGAATATGGAAATGAGCACATAATGGATACAGAACTCGTTCTGCCTACGGGTGATCTATACAGAACTGGTCTTTGGGCTGCAGGTGGCATACCGGGCTCACCTATGGGGCCGGTTCGTGCCATGATTAACCGGCTTTGGACAGGGGCGCAGGGAACCCTGGGGATTATAACAAAGATGAATATCAAGGTGGAGTATTTACCAAAAGAGAGGAAAATATTTCTTATTCAGTTTGATTCTTCCCCAGAGGCTATAGAACCACTAAGAATGATACAGCGAAAAGAGATAGGACATGAATGTTTCCTTATCAATAACTTCAATTTAGCGGCCCTGCTCTGCAAGGACTGGGAAGTACCTGAGCAGTTCCCTGCTGAAATGGTTGAAACAAAAGAATTTAATGCACTCAGGGATAAACTCCCTGATTGGCTGCTTGTACTCTGTTTGAACGGGGGACCAAGGATGCCGGAAGGGAAAATAGCATATGAGGAAAAGGCTTTAAAGGAGATTTGTTCAATGGCACATCTCCAGATGTATAATGGTGGTCATCTTGACGAGATGTTCTTAAATGAACTGCTGCATCCATGGGGAATATTGAAAAAGTTCTGTTACCGTGGATCCGCCCATGATGTTTCCTTTAAGACAACACTTAGAAGGGTTTCAGAGTTTCAAAAAATAGTTATGGAATTCATAAATGAATACAGCTA
>JAIVZN010000155.1:0-2777 GCA_048634875.1 Deltaproteobacteria bacterium
AATTGTTGACAGAGGCGTATATCCGAAGAATAAAGGCGAGGAAGAGAAAGTAGCAAATGCTTTTTCAAATATAGTACACGAAGATCCGACTCTGGATTTTGGTTTTAACGGAGAAACAAAGGAAATGGTTTTAAAGGGGATAGGCAGCCTCCAGTTGGAACTTGTTATAAAAAAGATAAAAAGCCGTTATGAGGCTGAAGTTTCGCTCACACCGCCAAAAATTGCTTACAAGGAGACAGTAAGAAAAAAAGTAGATAAAGTGCGTGGTAAATATAAGAAACAGACAGGTGGAAGAGGCCAGTATGGAGATTGTGTAATAAGGCTTGAGCCCGAGGAAAGAGGTCAGGGATTTGAGTTTAAAAATGAAATAGTTGGAGGCAGGATTCCAGCTAATTATATACCTGCTGTAGAGAAAGGCATAAAGAATGCAATGGATAAGGGTGTAATAGCAGGGTATCCTGTTGTGGATATCAGTGTGGCTCTTTTTGATGGTTCTTTTCATGAAGTAGATTCTTCTGACATGGCTTTTCAGGTCGCTGGAAGCCTTGCATTTCAAAATGCCATGAAAGAGGCTCAGCCGTATATTCTTGAACCAATAATGAAGGCAAAGATCAGAGTGAGCAATGATTATACAGGTGCTGTAATGGGTGACTTAAATTCAAGGCGTGGAAGGGTTCTTGGAATGGAACCGGAAGGTGATACACAGGTTATAATTTCACATATTCCTAAGAGTTCTCTGATAAGTTATGCTGAAGATTTGCGCTCTATAACAAGCGGAGAAGGTGATTATACTGTTGAATTTGACCACTATGAAGAAGCACCAATGGATATTCAGCAGAAACTGATAGAAAAATATCAGAAGGAAAGGGAAGAAGGGCGGTAAGAAAGTTGGAAGAAGGAAGTTGGAAGATGGAAGTAGTTGCCGAGCTTGCTCGGCTATGTAGGTGCAGAGCGAAACTCTGCTACAAGAGGGAATTATAAATGTCCGGACATTCTAAATGGTCTAGTATAAAGCATAAAAAGGGAAAAGAAGATCAAAGAAGAGGTAAAGTATTTTCAAAATTAGTAAAAGAAATTACTGTTTCGGCAAGGCAGGGTGGCGGTGATCCTTTAATGAATCCAAGGCTCCGGTTAGCTGTTGAGAAAGCAAATGAAGCTAATATGCCTAAAGACAACATAGAAAAAGCAATCAAGCGCGGTACAGGAGATCTTCCAGGAGTCTCATATATCGAGGCAGTATATGAAGGCTATGGGCCTGGTGGTGTGACTGTAATGGTTAATGTAACAACAGATAATAAAAACAGAATTGCATCAGAAATGAGAAAGATATTTTCTGAACATGGCGGTAGTATGGGTGAGTCAGGTTGCGTAAGCTGGATGTTTAAGAGGAAGGGCTATATATCCATTCTTAGAGATAAAATTTCAGAAGATGAATTAATGGAAAAGATACTTTCTCTTGATGTTGAGGATTTAAAAACTGACGATGAAGAGTTTTTTGAAATTATTACATCTCCTGAAAATTTCCAGAAAGTAAGTGATAAGGTAAAAGAATTTGTAGAAGTAGATAATGATGAAATTACAATGCTTGCAAATACTTATATAAAATTAGAAGGAAAAGATGCAGAAAAGATGCTTAAATTTATGGAAGAACTTGAAAATAATGAAGATGTTCAGGCAGTGTATTCTAATTTTGATATTTCTTCAGATGAGCTTAAGAAAATAGGAGACTAGGAGACTGGGAGATTAAGGATTTTAGATTGAAGATAATTTTTATTTACTATACACTTTACGCTTTACGCTTTAGGCAGTATCCCTGGAAGTTATCCTGAGCATTTCATCTATTGTTGTTATTCCTTCTAAAACTTTTTGTAATGCAGCTCCCCTTAATGTTCTCATTCCCTGTTTTACTGCCATTTCTTTAATTTTGTATGCTGCAGCACGCTCGTTTATTAAATCCTTTATCTTTGATGTAACTTCCATAATTTCGTAGCAGGCTAATCGTCCCTTATATCCCGTATTTGAACAGTAGTTGCATCCTCTGCCTTTATGCAGGGTGACCTTGCTTTTTCCATTAAGGTCTTTTATAGACAATCCGTAGGTTTGAAGAGTTTCAGCATCAACCTCATAAGATTCTTTGCATTTTTCACATATTTTTCTTACTAAACGCTGTGCTATAGACATAATTACTGTAGATGATATTAAGAATGGTTCTATTCCCATATTATCCAGGCGGGTAACAGCAGTTGGAGCATCATTTGTATGTAATGTAGAAAAGACTAAGTGACCTGTAAGTGCTGCATTAATGGCAATTTCTGCGGTTTCTCTGTCTCTTATTTCTCCTACCATTATAATATCAGGGTCCTGACGGAGAAAAGTTTTGAGTCCTGATGCAAAAGTCAATCCGATATCCGGTTTTGCCTGTACCTGAATAATACCTCTTAAGATATACTCAACAGGGTCTTCCATTGTATTTATATTGACATCAGGGTGATTTAATGTTGTCAGGGTAGAGTACAGTGTTGTTGTTTTACCGCTTCCTGTAGGACCTGTTACTAAAACAATACCATTTGGAGAACTAATACATTTTTTATATTTTGCCATGTCGCGGTTTTCAAATCCAAGCATGGTTAAATCCAGACATAAACTTGAAGAATCTAAAACACGCATAACAACTTTTTCTCCAAATGTTGTTGGAAGGAATGAAACTCTTAAGTCAACTTCTTTTTTTCCGAATCGTATTTTTATCCTTCCGTCCTGCGGCAGTCGTCTTTCAGCCA
>JAIVZN010000156.1:0-2743 GCA_048634875.1 Deltaproteobacteria bacterium
CAGTTATTTCAAGTATAATAAAGGGCTACTTTTAGTTACGATTGTTATTTCTTTGCCGCTGGTAGTTTTTATATTTTCCTGGAACAGAAATGTAGTAGATTTGAATGTGATATTTACTTCAGATGGACATGGTCATATTCTCCCGTCCCGGGCCTTCTGGAAACATGATAAACCTCAAATAGGTGGATTGGCTGCTTTAGGAGGATACTTAAAGAAATTAACCTGTCCTTATTTATTAACTGATTCAGGGGATATATTTCAGGGAACCCCGGAAGGTATTCTTACAAAGGGAAAGACAGTTGTTGAGATTATGAATATTCTTGGTTATGATGCAGTTCAGGTTGGTAATCATGAATTTGACCTGGGACAGGAAGTTTTAAGGGGGCTGTCGGAGACAGCAGATTTTTCTTTCCTTGGAGCAAATATAATAGAAGATGATACAGGTGTTGTTCCTGCTTATTTGAAAAAATATTTGATAAAAACCCTGCAAGGTATTAAAATTGGTGTTATTGGTGTAATTACTTCTCAAATGGAAAAACTTATCTTAAAGCAACATATAGCAGGTCTTAAATTTTTAAATCCTATAAAAGCAATAAATGATAATGTTAAAATATTACAAAGTAAAGGTGCCGAGATTATTGTTGTTCTTTCTCACTTAGGTCTGGATGAGGATAGAAAAATTGCTGATAAACTTAATGATGTTGATGTAGTTCTCGGGGGACACTCTCATAGACGCTTATATAATCCAATTAAAGTAAAGAGGCTTTTAATATGTCAGCCTGGCAGTAATTTCATAAATATAGGGCATTTAAAGTTATATTACAGTACATGTGAAAAAAAAATTTTAAGTTATTATCACTGTCTTGTGCCTCTATATGTTGAGGAGTTCTTGCCGCATGAAGGTGTCAGGAAAATCGTAGAGGAAATGCAGGCTGAAGTATCACCCCGGTTGTATGAAGTTATAGGTCACTCTGAGCTTTTCCTTTCAAATCATCTTTCAGGTAAACAGAAACAGCACGGTGAACTTGCATTAGGCAACTGGCAGACAGATTTGATGAGAGAAATAACTGAAAGTGATTTTGCGTTCCAAAATACTGGTGGAATAAGAGCAAGTATTCAAAAAGGAAATATAAAAGTAAGAGATGTGTGGGAGCTTTCTCCATTTGGCAATACTCTTACGCAGATGTCCCTTACCGGTCGGCAGATTCATAAACTTTTAGAGCAGAGTGTTGCTCATAAATATTCAAAACTTCAGGTTTCCGGACTGAAGGTGGTATATAACAGTTCTCTCGCTACCGGCAGGAGAGTTTTAAATATTATAATTACTGATGCCCGGGGGAATAAAAAAGAAATGGATATGGAAAAGGAATATACGGTTGTTACTAATTCTTTTCTTGCCCAGGGCGGGGATGGATATTCAGTGTTTAATGAAGCCAGTGATGTTAATGAAACAGCAGTTATCTTAAGAGATGCGGAGATAGAATTTATAAAAAATAATTCTCCGATAAAGGCTTTAGTTGAGGGGAGACTGGTTAATGTAAGCATAGAAAAATAGCGTAAAGCGTGAAGAGTAAAGGGTAAAATCTTTTTCACTTTACGCTTTACGATTTACGCTTTACGGAAAAAGGAGGAACAATGAAAGTGTATGATTCAAAGGATATCAGGAATGTAGCTGTTTGCGGGATATGCGGAGCAGGTAAAACCCAGCTTGTTGAAAGTATTCTATATGCTGAAGGTATTATTAACAGATTAGGCCGGGTTGAGGATGGCAATACTGTATCGGATTATGATCCGATTGAAAAGGAAAGAATGTCTTCAATAAATACCTCTGTTGTAACCTTTGAATCTAAAGATATAAAAATTAATTTATTAGATACTCCCGGTTATGCTGATTTCTTTGCAGGTGTAGTAAGTGCTATGGAAGTAGTTGAACTTGTTCTTTTAGTTATTAACCCACATGAGGGAATTGATATTACTGCAAAGAAGATATGGAGAAAGGCAAAAAGTCTTGGCATACCAGTGGCTGTTTATGTGAATTTTATGGATAATACAAATAAGGGTTTTAATGAGATTGTAGATGAATTAAAGAGTTCATTAAGTCCCAATATGGCGCCTGTTACTGCGCCAATTGGAGAGGCAATGAGTTTTAAAGGTATAGTAAAACTTCTTGAAGGTGTTGCTGTTGAAGACGGAAAAGAAATTCAACTGACAGAAGAATTAAAGGATAAAGTAAGTGGCTATTCTGAAAGTTTAATGGATTCGGTAGCAGCAGCAGACGATGTATTAATGGAGAAGTTTTTAAAAGAGGGAAGTTTAAACAGCTCTGAAATTCAGAAAGGATTGAGCCATGGATTGTTAAAGGGAGAAATTATACCTGTGCTGTCAGGTTCAGCAATTAACGGAATTGGGGTTAAAGAACTGACAGAGTTTATAAAAACTTATGCTCCGTCCCCTGTAGATATTGAATCCAAAAACCGTAAAATTAATCCGGATGGTGATTTTAGGGCACTGGTGTTTAAAGTTGAAACTCAGAAGCATATCGGCCAGATTAATTATTTGAAGATTTTTGATGGTTCTTTAAAACCTGCAACAGTTGTTTTTAATTTAAAAAATAAGAAAAAACAACGGGTAAACCAGTTGGTATTAAAAAAAGGGGACGAAAATATTATTGTAGATGAAGTTAAGTGCGGAGATATCTTTACTTTAGTTAAGTTAGAAGATATTAAAGTAAATGATACTTTGT
>JAIVZN010000157.1:0-2629 GCA_048634875.1 Deltaproteobacteria bacterium
ATACGGAGACCCATGTGTGTGGTCAAAAACAAAATTGACCTGTATAACAGCAGTTGTTACTACTACAGGAGTAAATGAGCTTATTGGAATAGAGACCTTATCCCAGGAAGTAGAAGTACCGTCATCCAGATGATCAACTAACTCAACTTCTCTAACAGTAGTAGTTGACGCATCTTTAAGTTGTATCTTGAACTTTTTTCCTGCAACATCACTTTTTACATAAAATTCAAGATCAGTATATTCACTTAAATCCCTGTATCCATTATCTCCTGCTGTAGTTATAAATATATAATAACCGCACCAGGTAGAAACAATATAATTATAAGTAAGTTTTAAAGAATATATGCCTTCATATGCATTTTCTTTATCGTACTCAACAGTAGGAAGGAAAGGATCCGAAGGTGCCATTGGTCCTTCGGTACCTCCGACATCATTAGGCGGTGTCCCAAAATCAAAACTGCTGACATGCAGTATCTCGGCAGTATTCAATTTATATGTCTGTATATTATCTATTGCAATACTTCCGCTTGTTATGGAAGAAGCAGTATCAGGAGTAACTGAAAAAGCAATTTTTGTTATCTTATCTGTATCTAATATGCTATCACCTTTTATGCTACCGTCTTTATTTTTAATCGTCCATGAGGACATACTAATAAAAGGAATAATTATATCTGTCCACTCAGTAATTCCAGTAACTTTTGATATCTTTCTGTCAAAAACATCTCCATTTGAATCATATATCTGCAGTTTCAGGTTATTTGATGCTCCACTGCCCTTAAAACTAAAACTTATTGCATCACCTTTAGATATGTCAAGTTTATCAAAATCATCTTTATAAATTTCAACCCAATCACCTTCACTTAAATCATAATCCACCTTATTAGAGCTTTCTGATATTGTAGCAGTAATATACGCGCCGGAATCTTTAACTGTACTCCATAAAGAATCCATGTTGTCTACAATCTCACTATTAACTGCCCCATGTGATAAAATAACAAAGTAATAAGGTAATAAAATAATAAAAATTTTCTTTATTACCTTATTTCCATATTTCCATATTTCTATATTACTTTTCACTTTAAAATTAATTTACCTAACTTTATACCCGCAGGGGTATTTATAAACGACCAGTTTATCTTCTTTCCTGAAACCTCTCTTTTATCTATATCATGCACTGCAACTGACATACCGATAAATTTGCCTTTTTCAGGTTTTACTTTAAGATACTCCCATTTTATTGCTGCTTCAATTTTATAGCCATTTATAACATTTTTAACATTTAATACTATATCCTGAGGATCTTCATTTTGAAAAAATGAAAATTTCACTGGTCTTCTCTCAAGACTATCTGGAGCAAAACCAATCTGAAAATACTCATTGTTACCCCAGATAAGCATATCCGAATTGGGGCTTAAATATAATTCTATACAGTCATCTTTGTACAGTTCCTCTTTCTTTCTCTCTGCAAGGACTATATCATCAGTTACTTCAATAATAAAATGAAGAAATTCATCATCCCATGTAAATGCAAATTTAGCATTTAAATCATTGGAGCTTTCTATCTCTCCATATTCAATATCAGATGAAATATCAAATTTTATAAACTCTTCTCCTTTCAGAGCGGCGGTTGAATTTGTTTTTCTTGCGCGATATTCTTTTTGAATTAATTTATCCCCTGTTTTTACTATCTCACCTGTAGAACCTGTTACAGTTTTCTTTATACCTTTTTTAAATCCTGCTTTTTCCATTCCTTGTTTTACATTTTCATTCTTCATAAAATACTTCCAGACAAATCCTGAGCGATAGTTTTCTATCATTAAAAGAGAGATTCCTAAATCAATACCAATATGTTCTGTTGAAAACCAATTTCTGTCCAGGTTAAAAGAACTGACAAAACCATAATTATCATTCCATACTTTTTCACCATATCTTGATAAAAGTTTTTTTAATGCAGATACTGCTTCTTTATGCATAAAAGGTACTGCCCCGCACATTGCATAAGGCGCTACAGTGCCATCGTGAGCATTTAATATTTTTTCAGAAGCGCCATGATTTTTATACCCATCAGGTCCATCACCTGCAGATATTCCCCAGAATCCTTCACTATATGTTCTGTAAAAATCCTTATGGTTCTTTGTAAATTCTATACTTGATTTTATAGCCCTGGTGGAATTTCTCCAGTAATCTGCATACTTATCATGTTTTCTACGGAAATCAATATAAGCATGCGAGAAAAGATATGTGAATAATGATTCAGTCTCACAGTAAATATAAGTATATTTTTTATATTTCTTAACAGGTCTCCTGAAAGAATGCCATGACTCCTCAGGCAAAGGATTTTTTTTTGCGCCCATACCTAATATATACATTACCATTTCTTCCGCAAACATATCCCAGAGAATAAATCTATCAAATCCGCCTTCAGGTGACCAGCCCATATACAATGCCTTTGACCTGTCATCCATTATCCATTTCCAGTTTATTTTATCATATATTTCATCGCACAATTTTTTAATATCATTTTCAGAAAAGTATTCCCGAACCACAACTATCCCTGCCAGCAACAATGCAGTATCAATTGAAGAAACCTCGGATTTCCACATCCGCTGACCTGTATCCATGTCAATGA
>JAIVZN010000158.1:0-2432 GCA_048634875.1 Deltaproteobacteria bacterium
AAGTATTACCTGTGATATAACCGTTTCATATGATGCGAATGGCGGTTCCGGGTACACCTGCAGAGTAGAAAGGAATAATGTAGCGAGTTATTATGATGAAGTTTCTTTTGAAGTATCTGCTGCTCCCGCATCTGAAATTACACTTCCTCTGCATAATGAGTACTATAATTCAATTAACTCAATAGAAGGGACTTCTGCGCCTGATGGGGTAATGGATAAGGTGTATGTAAAGTTACATAAAGTAACAGGGGATGAATACTGGAATCCCGGTTCCGGATGGGTAGGCGCGGAGGATTGGCACATAGAAAAGTTTACATCAGGAGGTGCCTGGTCATGGGGTTCTTCCGGTGTTGGCTGGTCTACAGATGATCAGGGGTATGAAGTTATCTCCAAAGCAAAGGATGATTATTCCGGCGTTGAGAATACAGGCGGTAAGTCAGTAGTTAAGTTCTACTATGATGCTGATGACCCTGATGTCAGCATTACCAAGCCTGTGAGTCAGGATTATTCTGTACTTGCTGAAGTTCAGGGAACAGCCCAGGATAATTACTATGTTCAGAAATCGTCAGGCGTGGAGATTGTTATCTGGAATACCACTCCAGGAGTGAACAAGTGGTGGGATCCTGATATTGCTAATTGGGCGATTCTACCTTATCAATGGAAGATTTTTTACTCAAGTGATACTTATGCGGACTTGTATAACTGGAAGTATTCCACTAGTTCCTGGCTTACCCACAACAGGACATATAAAATAATTGCGCGATGTAAGGACAGAGCAGGCACTTATTCTGCTGCATATTCAACCTCAAGCTTTTTGTTTGACCAGTATCAGCCGCTTCCCGCAGAGGTTCCTGATTCCTTAATTACTTCTGTAGGCAACGTACAGGCGTTTGACGCCTTAACTAATATAGCAGGAAATGCTGAGGATAATCTTTACGGTGAAATTCTTAATGTTGAGTATGCTATTAAAAGACAGTCAGATGGCATGTGGTGGAATGTGGATAATTTTAATTCGGGTAGCCGGGTATGGAATACGGTGACAAACTGCGGTTCAGGTTATTCTGTAAGCTGGGATTTTGATTTTGTCAACACTAAGTGGGACACCGGAGAATATTATGATGTTATGACCAGGGCTTATGATGGGGTGAATGTGCCAGGCGTAAATTATGAAAAAAGCTATACTACTTTTACCATTCTTTGTGACCGCGTGGCGCCAGTATCAAAGGTAAGTTTCCCGGAAGATGATACAAGAAGAAGCGAATTGGATAAAATCTCAGGAACTGCCTTTGATGGCGAATCAGGTGTGAAGCAGGCCTTTGACGGAGTGAAAATAAGAATCTATAAGATTGAAGGTACAACAACCTGGTACTGGAATGAGGCAGACTGGCAGACAGATTCTTTCTGGATAGAGATAGATACCTATACAATGAGCGGTTCAACAATGACATGGAAGTGGAATGTAGGAGTGAATCCATGGGGAAATGGAATAACTTATTATGTCAATTCTCAGGTGCAGGATGGTGTTCCGCATTACGAAACTTCTTTTTCCACTGTTACCTTTGTTTACGATACTGAGGATCCTGAATCGGTAATTACTAACCCTGACCATATGTCACATAAGACAAATACAACCATGCCTTTATTTGATGAAATAAAAGGGACCGCATCGGGAGATACCGATTATGTAAAATTAAGGATAAGAGATTTTACAAGAGGAACAACCTACTGGAATGGCTCAAGCTGGGTTAATGACCCGACAGAAAATACATGGGTTGACCCGGCCGGCTCAGTTATTGTTGATACATATTACTGGGACTTTAGTATTTCAACAGATAAATGGACAAACGGGAATAATTATTACATTATGGTTTATGCTGTTGATACTGCAACTCCAGCGCCACACCAGGAAAATTATGCTTCAAAGTCAGACTCACAGTTCTGGTGGGACATTGATACTCCTCAGTCTGCAGTAACCGACCCGGCAGGAGATCCATTAAGAAACGCATTTTATACTCCTGGTTATAACTGGATATATGGGACATCTTTAGATTCTCCTGAGATTGGAATCATTGAGAAAGTTCAGGTATATATAAGACAGAGAAGCGGCGGATATTATTTAAATGATGCTAAAACAGGTTTTACAGAGTCGTCGGTAAATTGGATAGATGCATTGGAGAAAGACGGAGTTGGAACCGGATGGGATTCATGGAAATTTGAGGTGCCCAATTCAACAAGTGTTTTTAATGATGATCAGCCGTCTTTTAAGGGAGAATACTATGTTGCCTGCCGTGCAGTAGATAAAGCGTATAACAAAGATGATACGATACCGGCGCCGAATGAAGGACATTTTACCTGGGATAATACTCTTCCTAAAACAGCTAGAACTTCACCTGTTCATGGTCTCTCAACAGACTCATTAACAGGAATCTATG
>JAIVZN010000159.1:0-2351 GCA_048634875.1 Deltaproteobacteria bacterium
TCATAATTTTGCTGCCGAGGAGATTAATATCTGTATGCGCCTTTATTTTACCATTGGTTGTGGTTGACATGGCATATTCAATTCCCCTGGTCTGCTTGATTTTATTGATATAGTTTATGAGAAGTATTTCATTTGAAGTTATAAGTGACTCTTTGCTTACTTCCGACAATCCTCGTATAATGCTACTTTGATTTTCTTTCAATTCTTTAATCAGGAGTTGTTTTTCAGCAATATATAGAAAAATTGATACTCCTAAGACAACTATGATTGTAAGGGTGCAGGTTAAAAAACTGAATTTTGTTCTTAATTTCACTTTAACTCTTTTTTTGCTCTCTCTAAATTTACTTTTATTTCCTCACGTGAAGGATCTAATTGAAATGCCTGTTCCCAGTAATTTATTGCTTTTTCTAAATTTCCTTTAGAGTATTCTACCAATCCTTTTTTATTGTACTCTTTTACTTTCTTTTGGAGTTTTTCTTTTATCATGGAAACTTTTTTCTTAGCTTCGTTATAATCGGGATTATATTCTAATACAGTTTCGAAACATTTTCTTGCTTCCTGCAACTTTCCTTTTTCTTCCATGTCTATGCCTTTCAGATAATAGGATGACGCAATTTTTTCTGTTACTGTTCTGTTGCCGGGCGCTATTTCCATTGCTTTTTTGTAGTTTTCCACCGCATTATCCCACAGATTTTTCTTATAGTAACCTGTTGCTTTATTATAATAGGAGGCGACAATTTTTTCTTTTGCTGTTTTATCGCCAGGGTTTAATTCTAATACTTTTTTATAATTTTTTATTGCATTATCCCACTGTTTCTTATTATAGTAGATTTCCGCCTTTTTCTTGCATGCGCTGATTTTTCTCTGCTTTATTCTCTCCTTCTGTGTTTTTTTAAGCGCAATTTTAATTTTTTCAAGTTTTTTCTGTTTTTCATTGAGCTCTCTGAGATACTTCAGGGCTTCACTGTTATCAGGGTCAAGAGTTAAGACTTTTTCCATTTCAACTAAAGCTCTATCATAATCTGATTTCTCATAGAGTTTAATCCCGTCTGCAAGAATAGAATTTACAACTTCTTTGAACCTGCTACTGATTTTTTTGATGTAGTACGCGGCTCCGGCATGGTTGGTATCAACGGCAAGTATGTTTTCAAAGGCGGCCCTGGCAGCAGTTAAATCTCCCTGATCATAATACATTTGGCCTGATTTAAAAGTATGAAGTATATCCTTTGCTGCTTCAGCGCTTTCAATATTTAATTCAATCTGTCCCATAAAATCCTGCGCGCCTTTATGGCGTGGCGCAACAAGAAGAATGTCCTTAAATTCTCTGTAAGCTTTCAGCGTATGACCGCCGTAAAAATAAACTTTGCCTTTCTCAAAATGTTCTCTGATATTTTTTTCAATTTTACTTTCAGAGTATCTTTTGCCAAAACGAACAGTAACTGCAATTCTATGGCTGTCCTCAAAATCTCCTCTCGGCATCCACGCATAATCAACAAGAAGATTTTTTCCTTTAATGCCTCCTCCTAAACGAATCCCGTTAGATAAATCATCTTTTGACTTATATCCGATTCTTAATGCGATTATGTCATAAATTTTGCACTCTGCGCCAATATTTAAAAAGGATTCATAATCTTGAGGTATATTTATATCTAAAGCTACTGCTAATTGATTTCCAAAAGCTCTGAATCCATAAGCTCCGCCGAGTTTATAGTTTAGAGGCAGAGGAGATGTTTCATCAATAAACTTAAGCCCTTTTCCTATATTTTGAATATTAAATCCAAACCTCAATCCGCTTATGCGGGTTTTCCACACAGCTCCGATGTCAAGCCCGTAGGTAGACTCTTTTTTGTTGTCAAGTTTTTCATAAATAAACTTTAAATTACTGCCAAGGGAAATTGAATTAAATATGTTAGCGGCATATGTAAGGTTAATTCCTAAATCGCGGGCAGTTAATTCTTCCGTGGGAGCGCCCCCTGTGTCGTACCCCTGAATTTTTAAAACACTTAAATATGAAATACTTCCACCTAAAATCCCCTTTAATTTTTCAACCGGATGTGAGTAAGCAAAAAACTGATGGTATATATCCTCACCAACTTCATTATGCATTAAAGTTATTTCCTTGTTCTTTAAGGCTGCAATTCCTGCAGGATTCCAGTATATGGAATTTACATCATCTGCTACAGCAACAAAAGCTCCTCCCATTCCAACCGGCCTTGCGCCCACCCCAAACTTCAGAAAAGTTGCACCGGGTTTAACTGCAGAATAACCCAATAGCGGTTGAATAAATATTATTAATAATAAAACTATCTTTTTCACTACCCTAATCTCCCAGTCTCCTATTATCTGATTAT
>JAIVZN010000160.1:0-2340 GCA_048634875.1 Deltaproteobacteria bacterium
TCCAATTGTTAATGAATTAGCAAAAGACTCAAAAATTAGTATTGCTGTCACCAGAAGCGAAAATAATGGAACCACTACCTTAACCGGAAAAATAAAAAATATAAGTAATTCCACTTTAGATAACCTGGTTATAAATGGAATGACTTTTAGAGATTATTTTGAATCGGGGCAAAGATATATGGTGAAAGATATTTTTAAGGGAGTAGAAGAAGTTGGTGAAAGCCTTGAAGCCGGCGCTGAACAGAGTTTTACCCTTACATTAACCGATGTTCAATGGGAAAACAATCAACTACATGGAGTAATTTTTGTACAAAGCAGCTCCACTAAAGAGGTTTTTCAGGCATCATACGTAGAGTAAAATAATTTTTTGTTTTATTAATATTGTTCTAACATTTATAAGTTTTGGCTTTTATAATAAAGTAATAGATAAATTATAAATAATAAAATATTCTTTTGAAAGGAGAATAATTGAATGAAGAAATTTTTACTGATTTTATTAATGGTAGGATTAATTGCTTGTTTGCTTATCGGTTGTAATGGAATAACTCCATCCGAGGGTGAAGGAGAAGGAGAAGGGGAAGAGGAAGTTGCCCGAGTAGTGTTAATAGAATTATTTAACACTGATGGTTGTGCTGATTGTACAGTAGTAGAACCTATGTTAGAAGAAATAGCTGCAGATCCGGAGTATGGCCGCGATAAGTTGGTATTTGTAGAAGAAGCTGGCTGGGGTATGTATGTTACTCCCGAAACAAGTGATCGCTATAAATGGTATTTTCCTAATGTAAGTGATAGAGCTACTCCTAATATATTAATTAATGGATTAAATAAAAGATATCATGGGAGTTCTGGGGTTAGTAAAGCTGTATTAATGTCACAAATAGACACTCAAAGTAATTTAGAAGCTAAAATAAAAATTACTGCTACAAGAAACACAGATGCAATATCTACAATTATTAGTGGGATTGTAACTAATATTAGTTCTTCAGATTTGAGTAATTTAGTGGTAACTCTTATGACCTATAAAAATAGAGGGCAGCAAGGTTTTAAATATTCGGTAACTAACATTGTAACTGAAGAAATTGGTTCTTTAACCTCTTCCGGTACTTATTCTTTTTCCTTTACTGTTGATGAACCTTATTGGGTTATAAACGGTTTACATGGAGCAGTATTAGTGCAGGAAACAGGCACATCCAAGAAAGAAGTACTACAAGTTTTATATGTAGAGTAAATAAGTTATCTGTTACCCGATTTGCTGTTTGACCAGTTAAAACAGTATATGATTGTTAGTTAGTAGGCGCAAACCTTGTGTCTGCCCGTAGGACAGGCGTCTCACCTGTCTGCTGTTTTCAAAAATAATAAAACCTAATGATGAGATGGAGAATATAAAGAGGATGAGATATCAAAAAAAATTAATTCTTTTACTTATAATAGTCAGTTTATCTATATTATTTACAATTGGATGTGTTAGTGAATATACAGCTCCGGCAATAATAAATCCAAATCCATCGGTCAACCCGGATAATAGCACGGTAAGTTATATAAAAGTAAGTGCTTCTTCCTCTACTATAAAAATCAATCAATCACTGCAGTTTGTAGTGAAAGGTTATAATTCAGATGATGAATGGGTTGTTCTTGATAAGTCTAAGATAAAATTATGGGATTGGAGTGCCCTGGGTTGTCCTGCTTGCTTTGAGGGATTTATAGATTTAAGCCCCAAAAGCGGTTCTTTAACTACTACATTTTCTTCTGGTAAGGCCGGAACATTTTATATAGTTGCCTATTATCAAGAAAATATAGGAAATGATTATATTACCGATTTTACGGAAATAAAAGTAGTTAATTAAATCAAATGATGATTCTCTGATTCAAAAAATCATATTCATGATATACAAACGAGTCAGCCTCTTTCTAACCACTAATCTAAGGAAGATATAAATGGTTATAAAAAATACAATAAAAATATTGCTAATTTTGAGTACTTTATTTTTGTTTTTGTTATTAACAGGTTGTATTGGTTCCCCTACGGATGAAATTCAAATTATGCAGATTGCGGAAAATATTGAAGAAGCTATAGAAGAAAAAGATGTAGATTTATTTATGGATAATATTTCTTACGATTATTCTGACACCGATGGGGGAACTTATGATAATCATATTAATGATTTACCGGAAGAGATATTTTCAAAAATAGAAGATGCTGAAGATTTAGTAGATGCTTTCTCTATCTTAAAAATTGTAATAAAAGTTACTATCCCAGAAAGTGACTTAGTCATAACCGATATCTACGCCAGTGGCAAATTAAATATTACAATTTCTCTAAAAGCATGCATATTATGGACT
>JAIVZN010000161.1:0-2130 GCA_048634875.1 Deltaproteobacteria bacterium
CTGTATAATGACTGCCGATAGGGCTACAATTACCATGCAAGTCAATAACCCTTGGACCCATGTGACCTAACCAATAAATGTTAACCCAGGGGACGTCTCCTGTCTCAATACCTGTCCCCAAATACAATGTAACTACATTACTGGATACATCTATACTTGTAACGCTGTTTCCTGTCACTTTAAAACTTTCACTACTTATATGCTTTTTAAATAACTCTTCTGTGAATACTATATCCATGGTTCCTGTTGTCATTGTTATTGAATAATCTATCTCCGGCGGTGTGAAATCATCCCCTGCATCCACTACAGTCCCTGTATCCGCAGCCGAACTCTTTACTGTGCTAAAATAATTACCTGCTGAATCCTTCACATTTGTGTTTACTGTAACTGTAACATTACTGTCTATATCTTCAAATGAGGGATAATGATACCAAAGCCATAATACAGGATTAGAACTTATTTCAATATCATAATTCGGATGACCATCACCAGGAAAATTAATACCTGAAATAGTCCCGGTAGCTGTGTAATACCCGGCTGTATCCAATGTAGTGGTTGACATTTTTTCACTGAATACAAGCTCTATTATCCTCTTTGACATTACATTAACTAAATCAACTTCCGGACTCAGGCCGTCCTGGGCATATGCAGAGCAGGAAATATTATCACATCCATAAATGTCCTTAAATTCAGCTTCGGCTATGGAAACAAACGATGTAGCATCTGTATAAAGATTTTCTTCCAGAGTTAAGAAAACTGTAGCTCCCTGGCACAGGACACTGATAACACTGCTTCCAGCTACACTGAAATCCCCTTTTTCAACAGTATTACTATCCAATTTTACGGTGAAAGAAAGCAGTATTTTATTTTTTGCATAGCTGTTTCCGGTGTAATTATCACCTGTTATTGTCCAGTCCATAACAGGACCCAGCAATGTCTGGCATGTTGTTTTATTAGAAAGTCCTGACCAGATTGGCTTCTCATCAGCAGTTCTTATCCAGAAGTAATAGGTAGTTCCTTTACTTAAACCGGTAACAATTTTGGATTCCGCATTTCCGACATGTGTACTGGTCGGCCACTGAATCTGGTAAGGAGCATCCGAGAAACTATCTGAAGCAGTGGATGTGTATTTCACATGATATTGCCCTCCGGAAATATCGCCGTTTAAAAGATTGTCCCCAGGAGCGGACCAGGAAAGGTTTATTCTATATGAATCTAAAGCAGACGAAGTTAAGTCAGTTATATTTGCCGGAGAAATACTATCTATCTCAGCCCAGTTGGTTGTTTTGTTAGATAGACTGCTCCAGTTCTCTGCATCATCAGCAATTTTTATCCAGAGATAATAGGTTGTTCCATTACTTAAGCCGGTAACAACTTTAGATTCTATATTTCCAACATCGGTATTGGTTGCCCACTGAATCTGGTAAGGAGCAAGCGCCCAGGTATCTGTTTCACTTGTAGAATATTTTATCCAGTATTTACCATTATCAATTGTTCCGGCTGGCCCGTCATCTCCGGTCGCTGTCCAGGTAAGCTTAATCTGCCCTTCTAAAGGACCCTGTAAAGAAGAAAGAGTTGTAATCTGACCTGGCAATACTGTATCAGCAACGATTGTATCTGTGCAGTCTGGTCCCTCATAGTCCGCTACTGTAATAGTATCGCCATGTACCGCCCAGATTTCATCCATTGCGCTGTTAGATGCGCCTTTTACATATGCCGTACCACGCAGTTCACCTGTATTAATACCTGTCTCCTCAAGCGTTACTGCTATTCCTGCTGCATCACTATCGCTTGTAAGTTTAACCTGAATATAATCTTTATAACCTGTATTACCTGCATAATTAATTACAACTATGCGCAGTGTATCATCCATCTTTACTGCAGCAGCATCAGTTTTTTTACTTTCAGGGTTGTAAAATTCAATGCCAACTTTTATTTCATTATTTACTACAAATTCATTATTACCAAATTGAATTTGACATATAAGGGGTGACTTTTGAGTTATAAAGAATTCTTTTTTCTGATCAACCAGAGCGAGTGATTTGCAATTCAATTCTTTTGAAAGAGAATTATTCAACTCGTTCTTCTCCTTTACAACGTTTTTGTTATCAATAACAAAAACGTTGTAAA
>JAIVZN010000162.1:0-2218 GCA_048634875.1 Deltaproteobacteria bacterium
TTTGCATACACTTACACTGATATATCTACGAGGTGGATGCAGGAAGGTCATAACCGCGGCGCAGTATATGAAGGTCATAACCCCGACGCAGTATTGGTACAAATTGGGGAGAACACTTACACTGAGAAGTGGAAGCAGGTAGGTTATAACTATATGGTGCCGGTGCGTTCACAAGGGGTCAATAGTGCTAACCAAGAAAAGACTGGAATGGAAAATGGACCAGCATCGTGTCATGGTCTTCCCTGGGGAAAACCAAATAAAATGTATAAACGAACACGAGGAGCCAATTCTGGAGGTTATTCTGGGACGGGGAAAGTAAATCCTATAAAGGATGGGTGGAAGAAACCACAGGAAATGGAAGAGTATAAAGAGGAAAGAAAAGAATTAAGGGAAGAGTATAGAGAGGAAAGAAAAGAATTATGGGGAGAATATAAAGAGGAAAGAAAAGAATTAAGGGGTGACTATAAAGAGAAAAGAGAAGAATTAAGGGAAGAGTATAAACAAAAAGAAATATCAAGGGAAGAGTATAAAGAGAAAAGAAAAGAAATATGGGAAGAGTATAAAGAGGAAAGAAAAGAATTAAGGGAAGAGTATAAAGATGAAAGAAAAGAAATATGGGAAGACTATAAAGAGAAAAGAGAAGAATTAAGAGAAAATTATAAACAAAAATGGACGGGATGGGGAAAACCAAAGAAGATGAGTAAACAGGAATTGGCAAAAATAGGGAAACAAATAGGATGGGGAAAACCTAAGCATATGAGTAAACAGGAATTGGAAAAAATACGGAAACAAATAGGTTGGCCAAAGGGATACGATAACCAGAGAAAGGCAGATGCAGGAGTGACAAGGGATGCTGGGTATAAACAGAAATGGTCAGATAGAAGAGTGACAAGGGATGCTGGGTATAAACAGAAATGGACAGGGTATAAAGATGAAAGAAAAGAATTAAGAAAAGAGTATAAAGAAGAAAGAAAAGAAATATGGGGAGAGTATAAAGAAGAAAGAAAAGAATTAAGGGAAGAGTATAAAGAGAAAAGAGAAGAATTAAGAGAAAATTATAAACAAAAACAAATATCAAGGGAAGAGTATAAAGAAGAAAGAAAAGAAATAAGGTCAGAGTATAGAGAGAAAAGAGAAGAATTAAGGGAAGAGTATAAAGAGAAAAGAAAAGAAGTAAGAAAAGAGTATAAAGAAAGAAGAGAAGAATTAAGAGAAGAGTATAAACATAGACGAATAGGATGGAAAGAATCAATTGGAGAGTTAAAGCAGAAATTTGAAAAGATATGGAATGATTTTTGGCAGAAATTAGAAAAATTATGGAAAGAGTATAAATAGAAAATAGAAGAGTATAGACAGAAAATAAAAGAAAAAAAGTTAAATAAGAATGGGGACGGTTCTTTCGGAGCTGTTCCCATTTTTACATTTTACAGCTATTTATAATACTGAACCGCCGCCTGTTTTACCGCCTATAAATTTTTACATCTATTTCCATAATTTCCGCTATATTTTACATTACATAACGCTTTTCCATGTAGTTGCTCCTAAAAATATTAAATAAATTCCTAAAATAACAGATAAAAATCCTTTTTTCATAATCCCCCTGCCTCCCCCTTTAAAAAAGGGGGAAAGAGGGGGATTTATTAACTTGAAGATAAAATAAACAATTAAAAAGAAAATAACAAACCCTGACAGATATAATCGTCTTTCAGCAATAAGCCGTGTAGTTGGAAAAAAACTTGTTGTTGGAGATAAAGTTATGAAAAACCATCCGGCGCAGAACAAAATTATTTTTGATTTTCTTAGCCTTAAAATCATAATAAAGATGAATAATAACACAAAAAATGAGATTAAAATCTTTAATTCAAATATTGTCTTTGGGGGTATAATACAGTGATCAATACAGAGCCCTGCCGGCACAAGAAGAAATTTCAGATAATTCATAATTACATATGGTTGAGTTATAAAATAAGTGTAAGAATTCCAGGGCGAGCAATGACTGAATATTTCTTAAAAAACAAAATTGATAGAATGTAGAAAAATGTTACCAGCACATTAGAACGGCCGAATATATAAGTTACCGCATCAGTATTTACCGGATGGATAGCAAAGAACAGAGAAACAAAAAAAGGAATTATAATAGAACCCGGAATTATCTTTTTTATTAAAAGGAAAACAAGTAAAGCATTGAGGATGTGAAATAGAAGATTAAAAAGACGGT
>JAIVZN010000163.1:0-2008 GCA_048634875.1 Deltaproteobacteria bacterium
TACATTATTGTTCAGATTGTTGCCTCATTGATAATTACCGGAGGGCTAAAAATATTGGTTGGCAGACCCCGGCCAGGGCGTGGTTTTCAGCACCAGTTTTTGACCAGCCGGTCTACTTTTAAGTCTTTTCCGTCAGGGCATACAACTGATGCTTTCAGCTCTGCAGGAGTTTTATGGGGATTTCTTAAGGGGTATCCCCTGTCGGTAGTTTCCTTTCTCTTCTCACTCGCCATAGGACTCTCGCGTGTTTTTGTAGGCTCACATTATTTTTTAGATGTTGTAGCAGGAATGTCAATAGGTTTCCTTACAGGCATTATCATAACAAGAAAGTTTTTTTAAAATTCGTGCATTTATATACATAGATAATCTTCACTAACTTATTTGAGCGTCTAATTGGAATAGCCTGAATTAATTTTATATTATCAAAATAGTTACTGTATTTACTTTCAGGATAGGAAAAAAACTTACTTGTACATATGAATAAACCATCTCTTCCAAGGCATTCCTTTTGATTTTGCCATATACTAAAACCCCTTATACTTTTTTTATCATTAAGACAGAGCACCGGATATTTTCCCTGAACTGCAAATGATATATGTCCTGCGAGATACCATTTATGCGTAAAAAGAAAAATTTCATCCTTACTGAAACTGCTCTTTAAATACCCCTCCAGCTCTTTCCAGCCAATAATATCAATAGAAATATCCCTTACACCTGCCTTTTTTTCTTTTAAATCCGCAGGTAACTCTCTGTTAATCAGTATTCCTGTATTGACCTGAAGTATGGCAAGCACAATCAATATAAAAACAATTAATATATGGCAAAAGTAATACTTATTAAATAATTTTCTTTTTCTTTTATATAATTCATAATAAAATTTCCCGACAGGCAGTACAAGTGTTATATATCCGATTACAGGCCAGTGAGGTAAAACCCTTTTAAACATTGAAGCAGACATAAAAAATAAAACCGGAATAGCGCCAAAACAAAAAACAACAGTATTTAATTCATCTCTTTCTTTTAGACTTTTACCTGCAAAATAAACTGCCGGGAAAAAGACAAATGGCATTAAATAACCCATTTGTCCAAAAAGTGACTGATAAAAATATCTGAATTTAATACCTGATATTCCGACTCTTGAAGTCTGGAACAGAAATGAAGTAAAACCATGTTCAATATTCCATAGTATTACGGGTGAAAAAACTAACAGACTTACAATTACAGCAATATAAGGGCCGGGAGTTAACAGCAGATATCTATATTTTTTATTTAACAAGAGATACATAATTCCGCCGATATACAAAAATCCCGCAGTATATTTAGACAGCATACCCAGACCGGTAACCACACCTAAAAAAAACCAGTTCCTTAATATCGGGGCATCCATGGTTATCTTAAAAACATATAAACCTAACACCCAGAAAAAAATCAGCGCTGCATCAGGCAAAAGAAATGTACCTGAAAGAAAAAACATTGGCACAAGCATAAAAACAGATGCAGCCATTATTGATTCTTCCTTAGACATCATTAATTCTGCAAGTTTCAAAAACAGGTAAATAGAAATTGTAAAAAGTATAATGGGTCCAATCCTTATACTGAAAGAATTTACCCAGTTAAATAATCCGGGTATCATTCCCCCTATCCACGCTACCACTGGAGGATGGTCAAAATAACTTAAATCAGGATACAGAGAATATACGTAATAATAAACTTCATCTGTAAAAGGAGGCATACCCAGAGCTATAATTAATCTTGCAATTAGAGTAATAAAAAATAATTTTTTAAATATTTTCATATTTAAAAAAGATTTTTATTGAAGCAATAATAAACAAATAGACAATTTTTTGTCTCACTCGGCACTGGATAACTTAAGTCATTTCCAAGGAAAATATTATAGCAAGACCCTTTAATGTAATATCCTTATCAACTATAAAATTTTCAATAAATTCTCTGCCTAATTTTTCTACTCCGCCACCGGTAAATACTACTTTAAAATCTGACATCCACT